>NZ_SMKT01000163.1 GCF_004348735.1 Actinomadura sp. KC06 | reverse complement strand
CCGCCACCCCGACCACCACCTCGCCTGCCGGATCGGGCGCGACATGTGGGAACGCGGGGTGCTGCGGGCACTGGCCGGATTCGCCGACGGACGGGAACTCGCCCGCATCGACGACCAGTGGCGCGCCTACGCGACAACGTGGAACGACCTCGCCCGCTGGCTGCGCTCCCAAGAGGCGACACCCCCAGGACTGGACGCGCGGCTCCCCGACGCCGGGACGGACGACCCGCCCGTCGTCCTCCTCACCCTGCTGGGCCTCGCGGCACGTCCCGCGCAGACCGGGCGCCAGCTCGCCGACGGCGCGGCCCGGGCGCGTGCGGCGGTCACCGATCCCCCGCCGTGGTTCACCTGGATGGCGGACGGAGCAGGTGACGATCCGCTGCGCCAGCTCGCGGTGTCGCTGGCCGCACCCGAAGCGGTCGTGGAAACCGAGACACGCGCCCGCGAACGTCTCGCCGCCGAACGCCAATCCGAGGCCCTCCGCGCGCAATGGGCCGACCGCGAACGGCAACGCCTCGCAGGACGCGGCGCCGCCACAACCCGCGCGCTGCTCTGGACGCTCCCGCTCCTCGCCTTCTGGCTGCTCGGAAGCTGGATCGTCGACACCCTCTTCGGCGGCGACGACACCGGCCCCGGCGCCGTCGGCGGGTTCCAGCGGTCATCGGGCGCGTCGCTCGGGCTGCTGGTCGCGGCGTCGGTGGTCGCCTGGGCGGTGCAGTGCGGCAGCGAGGTGATGCTGGCCCGCGCGCAGGGCGCGGATTATCTGCCCGGCGGGCCGTGGTCGTTGTTCTCCAAGGTGCTCGCGGCGGCGGGCCGGATGCTGTCCGGCGTGTCCAGGGCGTCCCGGACGATGTCGGGCGCCGCGCGGCGCGGCGGACGCCCCGGCTGCGGGCTCATCTTCCTCGCGGGGACGCTTCCGCTGCTGATCGTCCTGATCCTGCTGGGTGCGGTGATGCCGCTCGGGACGCTGCTGTGGCTGCTGCTGATCGCCGCGGGCGCGTTCGCCCACGCCATCATGGCGGGGATGAGACTGCACCGGTGGCGGGAATCGCGCAGCGGCAGTAGCGGCAGCGGAGGGAAAGCGTGAGCAGCGGCGTCGAAGCGGAGATCGTCCTGGACATGGCGGTGGTCCTCACCCTGGGCATGAACCGCGTCCTCGGGCACGGCGCGGGGATCGCGGGCAAGGGCGCGGAGGCGCTGGCCGCGCTCGCCGAGGGACGCGCCGAGGCCCGCGCGGCGGCGCTCGCCGAGGTCGAGACCCACGAGCGCGCGCTACGCGAGGTCGTGGCGCGCAACGCACGCATCGAGGCGCTCGCCGAGACGCGGGATAGGCTAGGCGCAGAGGTGCCCCTCCCGGCAGAGCTGCAGCCCGACGAACGTCCGGCCGACGAGCTCACCGCATGGTGCGCGTCCACCGACCAGCTCCTGGACGAAGCCGAACGGCAGCTCTCCGAGCACCTGGCGGCCGAAGTCACCGCGCAGGTCTTCGCCTCCCCCGCCGCGACCCTCCAGACCGACACCCCCCAGAAGCCGAAGCCAGAGAACAACAAGAAAACCGACGTCCAACAGAGCCTCGCGCGAATCATGGCGCGCCTCCTCCCGGACGCCCCCGACGAGGAAAGGCAAGCAGTCGCGGACGCGGCGCGGCTCCTGTCGGAGATCGAGACAACCGACGAGGCCGAGGCCGTCCTGCACGAGGTGCGCCTCCGGATCCAGGACGCGAACAGCCGCACCCGGCAGCATCGGGAGGACGAGCGCCGCCGGGCAGCGGAACAAGACGCCGCGGAGCAGGCCGAGGCCGAGCGCCGGTACGTCCTCGACTCGATCACCGCCGCGTTCGAGGACCAGGGCTACGAGGTCCAGGCGGGCTTCGAGACGCTGACGGCCGACGACGGCACCGTGACGCTGACGAAGGGCGCCTGGCCCGACCACAGCGTGCGGATGCGCGTCGACGACGCGGCGCATGTGCGGGCGTCGATGGTCCGGGAGCGGCCCGCCGAGAGCGAGGACGACCGGCGCGTCGACGTCGAACGGGAGCGGGAGTGGTGCGAGGCGTTCGAGGACGCGAGGACCCGCCTGGAGGCCGCCGGAATCCGCTCGGACGTGTCGTGGCGCCTCGACCCGGGGGTCCGCGAGCTGCCGGTCTCCGCCGGGTCACGGCACACTAGGACCCGTGCGGGGCAACGCGAACGCAGCCGGGAGCGTCACAAATGACGTTCCGGGCATGCGATGAGAGCGGAGTGGAGCAAGCCGGATGAGCGCGAGCGAAGCGGGGGGTGTGGGGGGTCGTCCCTCCACAAGGAGCAGGCATGAGCATTGAATCGCCGACACTCGGTGGGCGGCTGCAGGGCTGGCCGCCGTTCATCCGCGAGCTGGACGCGACCCTCTCGGTGCACTCGCAGTACGTCCTGTCGGGCAACCTGTACGACAGCTTCCTGGCGCCTCCGCTGGACGCGACCGGGCCCGCGCGGCTGCTGCCGCTGCGCGAGCTGCTGTGGGAGACGCTGCGGTCCAGCGGCGCGTCCTGCATGATCGTGTACGACCCGGTGGACGGCCTGCAGGTCTACCCCGAGGTCGGCGACGAGATCGGGGACGAGGCCGCGCGGTCGGCGGAGCGGCTGCTCGGCAAGGTCAAGCGGGACGAGAAGCCGTCGCTGGAGGCGCTGACCCGGCATCTGGCGGCGGTGGCCAGGCCGAAGGAGAACATCCGCGCCGCGTTCGTGATCGACTCGGCGTCGCGGATCGCCCGCACCCCGACGGACCTGGAGCCGTCCGAGCGCGACTTCTTCCGGTTCTGCGCGAAGCTGTCGCGCAGCGCCCGCCCCGTCCGGGTGACGGGTCCGCGGCCGAAGCCGCTCTACAACCCGATCGTGTGGCTGGTGGAGCGGCCGGGCGACCTGCCGCCGTGGCTGACGACCGACAACGAGACGATCCGCGAGATCACGATCCCGCGCCCGCACCTCGGCGACCGGCAGGAGACGGCGCGGCTGCTGGCCCGCGCGTTCGGGGTCAGCGACGTGGGCGCGGACGAGGTCGCCGCCGCGGCCTGCGACGCGTTCGCCGAGCAGGCGGACGGGCTCACGCTCCAGTCGATGATCGAGGTGACGCGGCTGGCGAAGGAGCGCAGTGTCGACCTGGCGGACCTGCCGGACGCGGTCCGCACCTACAAGCTGGGCGTGCTCGACAACCCGTGGAGCCGCGGCCATCTGCGGCGCCGGGTGCTGGAGGGCGAGAAGCGCGTCCCGGAGCGGGTGATCGGGCAGCCGCAGGCCGTCACGAAGACGCTCGACATCCTCAAGCGGGCGGTGCTCGGCCTGTCCGGCGCGCAGGCGACGCGGTCGGGCAGCCGTCCCCGCGGGGTGCTGTTCTTCGCGGGCCCGACCGGCACCGGCAAGACGGAGCTGGCGAAGGCGATCACCGAGCTGGTCTTCGGGGACGAGTCCGCCTACCTGCGGTTCGACATGAGCGAGTTCTCCGGCGAGGGGTCCGGCGACCGGCTGATCGGGTCGCCGCCCGGCTATGTGGGCCACGAGGCGGGCGGTGAGCTGACCAACGCCGTCCGCGAGGACCCGTTCCGGGTGATGCTGTTCGACGAGATCGAGAAGGCGCACCCGCGGATCCTGGACAAGTTCCTGCAGATCCTGGAGGACGGCCGGCTCACCGACGGGCGCGGCAACACCGTCCACTTCTCCGAGTCGATCCTGATCTTCACCTCGAACCTCGGGATGTACGTCCCCGGCCGCGACCTCACGACCCGTGACGCGTCCCCGCTCGGGTCGCCGAGCCGTGTGCAGAACATCACACCGGGGATGGCGTACGACGAGGTGGAGCAGCGCATCAAGGCCGCCGTCGCGGACCATTTCACCGAGGTCCTGAACCGGCCCGAGCTGCTCAACCGGTTCGGCGACAACATCGTGGTGTTCGACTTCATCTCCGGCGAGGCCGCGCACAAGATCTTCGACCTGCAGTTCGCGAACATCTGCAAGCGCGTCTCCGACGAGCACCGGCTCGTCCTCGCCGTGAAGAGCGAGGCGCTGGAGACGCTCCGCGAGTGGTGCACCGAGGAGCTGGACAAGGGCGGACGCGGCATCGGCATGGCGCTGGAGTCGGACTTCGTGAACCCGCTGGCGCGGGCGCTGTTCGACCGGGAGCTCGTCCCGGACGAGAAGATCACCGTGTCGGGCATCCGGCGCGAGGGCAGCATCGTCCATCTGGATCTCCAGTGACGCCGTCCGGGGAACAGGGGACGGACGGCGGGGTGGCCGAAGGCGGTCCCGCGGAGACGCTCCTGCTCGCCAAGGCGCACTATCCGGTGACCACTCTCGGCCCCGGGACCCGTGCGGGCATCTGGACGCAGGGCTGCACGCTGCACTGCCACGGCTGCCTTTCCAGGGACACGTGGGAGGCCGATCCGGGCAAGGCCGTCCCGGTCAGGACGGTGCTCGGGTGGCTGGAGTCGCTGCCGGGTCCGGTGGACGGCGTGACCGTTTCCGGTGGTGAGCCGTTCCAGCAGCCGGCCGCGCTGGCGGCGCTGCTGCGCGGCGTCCGCGCGTGGCGGGACCGCCGCGACCGTGAGACGATTGCATTGGACATATTGGTCTACAGCGGATATGTCTACTCTCGGCTCTCCCGCACCGCTGAGACGCGCGAGATCCTGGACATGTGCGACGCAGTGATCGCAGGGCCGTATGTCGATCGGCTCAACCCGGGGGGGCGACACTCCAGGGGTGGCTCTCTACTCTGGAGGGGGTCGGCGAACCAGCGTGTCGTGCCGTTGTCCCAGCTGGGACGCGAGCGGTACGGGGCACTGGCCGGCATCGGGAAGACTGGAGAAGATACAGGGCCCCGAGTACAGGTGTCCGTGGACGAAGGGCCGGAGGGAAGGCGGGTGTACTACATCGGGATCCCGCGAAGGGGTGATATGGATCACCTCACGTCGAGGCTCGACCGCGCCGGGGTGCGCTCGGGGGATGTGTCATGGCGACCTTGAAATGTCCTGTCTGTGACGAACCGTTCCAGCAGGGCGACCTGCTCTGCATGAGCTGCGGGGCCAACCTGGCCCGTGCCGGCGGCGCGCAGCGGCAGGGCCCTGGCGGGTACGACGACCAGCAGCGGGGCTACCCGCCGCCAGGCCCGCAGCAGGGCGGACAGCCGCCGTACGGCGCCCCGCCAGGGCAGCAGCCGGGCGGTCAGCCGTACCAGCAGGCACCCGACCCGTACCAGCAGCAGGCCCCCCAGCAGCAGGCCCCGCCGCCGCCCGGCCCGCCCGGACAGTCATCGGATCCCTGGGGCCAGCCGCAACAGCAACAGCCGCAGCAGCAGCCGGACGCGTGGGGTCCGCCTCCCATGCCCCAGCAGCAGGCGCCCGATCAGCACGGGCAGCCGCAGCACGGGCAGCCCCCGTACGGCCAGCCGCAGCAGCACGGCGGCGGCCAGGGCCAGTCCCCGATGCCTCAGCAGCAGCCCGGCGACCCTTGGGGCGCGCCGCCGCCGCAACAACAGCCGCAACAGCAGGACCCGTGGGGCGCGCCGCAGCAACAGCAGCCCCCGGTGCCTGACTACCCGCAGCCGGACGCGCAGTTCCCGCCGCCCGACCAGCAGTTCCCTCCGGGGGACCAGCAGTTCCCGCCGCCGCAGGACCAGTTCTCGCCGCCGCAGCAGGACCAGTGGGGCGCCCCGCAGCAACCACAGCAGCAGCAACCACAGCAGGACCAGTGGGGTGCGCCGCAGCCGGGGCCGGGCGACAACCAGTTCGGCCCGCCCCCGCAGCACGGCGGTCCGCCGATGCCGCCACCGCACGGCCGCGAGGCGACGCTGCTACCGCCCGACCACAACCAGGGGCGGCAGCCCGACGGCACGGCGTTCATGTGCCCGTACTGCGAGGCGGTGCTGCCCAATCCGGGCGCCGCGCAGTGCGACTCGTGCCTGCGCCCGCTACCGCAGAAGGGCACGCCCACCCTGCGCGTGATGTTCCCGACGGGCGAGCTCAAGGTCTCCGTCGGCCAGCATCTGGTGCTCGGACGGGACGCGGGCCAGTCACCGGTGGCGTCCACGTTCACGCAGTACGACAACGTGTCGCGGCGGCACTCGACGGTGTGGCTCGACCCGTCCGGGACGGCATGGGTGCGTGACGAGGGCTCCACCAACGGGACGTTCGTCAACGGCGAGCGGCTCCCGCGCGGCGTGGAGGCCCCGCTCCGCAACGGCGACCAGCTCCGCCTGGCCGCCGACGTGACCGGCACCGTCCAGCTGAACTGACCAGCGCGAAAAGGGCGGCCCCGCGGTGATCGACCGCGGGGCCGCCCTTTGGCGTGTCGTCTTCGCGCTAGCCCGCGCGCTTGGAGCGGGCGCGCATGCGCTCGCGCTCCTTGGCGTCCAGGACGACCTTGCGGATGCGGACGGCGCGCGGCGTGACCTCGACGCACTCGTCCTCGCGGCAGAACTCCAGCGCCTCCTCCAGCGACAGCTGCCGGTGCGGGGTGAGCCGCTCCAGCTCGTCGCCGGTGGACGAGCGCATGTTCGTGAGCTTCTTCTCCTTGGTGATGTTGACGTCCATGTCGTCGGACCGGGAGTTCTCCCCGACGATCATGCCCTCGTACACCTCGGTGGTCGGCCCGACGAAGAACGTGCCGCGCTCCTGCAGGTTCATGATCGCGTACGCGGTGGCGGCGCCCTGCCGGTCGGCGACCAGCGACCCGGTCGGGCGGGTGCGCAGCTCCCCGAACCACGGCTCGTAGCCCTCGAACACGTGGTGCGCCATGCCGGTGCCGCGGGTCTCGGTCATGAACTCGGTGCGGAACCCGATCAGGGCGCGCGCCGGGACGAGGAACTCCATCCGGATCCAGCCGGTGCCGTGGTTCGTCATGTGCTCCATGCGCCCCTTGCGGACGGCCATGAGCTGCGTGACGGCGCCGAGGTGCTCCTCGGGGATGTCGACGGTGAGCCGCTCGACCGGCTCGTGCTTCTTCCCGTCGATCGTCTTCGCGACGACCTGCGGCTTGCCGACCGTCAGTTCGTAGCCCTCGCGGCGCATGTTCTCGACGAGGATCGCCAGCGCCAGCTCGCCGCGGCCCTGCACCTCCCACGCGTCCGGACGCTCGGTCGGCAGCACCCGGATCGACACGTTGCCGACCAGCTCCCGGTCGAGCCTGTCCTTGACCATCCGCGCGGTGACCTTGGTGCCCTTCTCGCGTCCGGCCATCGGGCCGGTGTTGGTGCCGACGGTCATCGAGATCGCGGGCTCGTCCACGGTGATCAGCGGCAGCGGGCGCGGGTCGTCCGGGTCGGCGATGGTGTCGCCGATCATGATGTCGGGGATGCCGGCGATCGCGATGATGTCGCCGGGGCCCGCCTCGTCGGCGGGCTTGCGGGCGAGCGCGTCCGTCATCAGCAGCTCGGTGATCTTGACGCGGTCGACGCTGCCGTCGTGCCGGAACCAGGCGACCGGCTGGCCCTTCTTGATCGTCCCGGCGTGGACGCGGCAGAGCGCGATCCGGCCGAGGTAGCTGGAGGCGTCCAGGTTCGTGACGTGCGCCTGCAGCGCCGCGTCCGGGTCGTAGGACGGCGCCGGGATCGTGTCGGTGATGACCGTGAACAGCGGCTCCAGGTCGGGGCTGGCGGGCATCTCGCCGTCGGCGGGCTTGTCGAGCGAGGCCCTTCCGGCGCGCCCGGACGCGTACACGATCGGGAAGTCGATCTGGCCCTCGTCGGCGTCGAGGTCCATGAACAGCTCGTACGTCTCGTCCACGACCTCGTCGATGCGGGCGTCCGGCCGGTCGGTCTTGTTCACCACCAGGATCACCGGCAGCTTGGCCTCAAGCGCCTTGCGCAGGACGAACCGCGTCTGCGGGAGGGGGCCCTCGCTGGCGTCCACCAGCAGGACGACGCCGTCCACCATGGACAGCCCGCGCTCGACCTCGCCGCCGAAGTCGGCGTGGCCCGGGGTGTCGATGATGTTGATCGTCAGGCCGCCGTGCCGGACCGCGGTGTTCTTCGCGAGGATGGTGATCCCCTTCTCGCGCTCCAGGTCGTTGGAGTCGAGCACGCGGTCGTCGACGTCCTGGTTCTCGCGGAAGGCGCCGGACTGCCAGAGCATGGCGTCGACCAGCGTCGTCTTGCCGTGGTCGACGTGAGCGACGATCGCGACGTTCCGGAGGTCGTCGCGCGTGGAGATGGGCATGCGGGCTCGCCTTGCGTGAGAGTTCGGGGTTCGCCGCCGACACGCGGCAGACCCCATTCTACTTGGCCTTGCCCACCCCCCATCCCGGACCGCCGGCGCCCTCCGCCGTCCAGCGCCTCGATTGGCCAACTTTGCTGATCCTTTGTAATGTGCCCGGGGTCCGGCCGTTCGGAGCCCCATCCCCTCGGGGCTGCGGCCGGAGCGCCGAATCTCCCGTCCGCGGGAGAACCGGGGACCCATACCTCTGGGGTGAATCGACGCACGTCGTAGGGCGACTCCTGGCCCGAACCCGTCAGCTAACCCGGTAGGCGCGCGAGGAGAGGAGAACACCGGCTTGGCACCGGATCCCCACCGGCGGCGCCGCGTCACGCCCGCCGCCGCGGCGACCATGCTCCTGATCGGCCTCGGCGCCGCCGCGCCCGCCGTCGCGCACGCCGCACAGCCGTCCGGCCGCGGCCTGCCCGCCGCCGCGACGAATCCGGCGAGTCCCTCCCCGCTCCCGACGACGGAGAAGGGCCTGCGCAAGAGCCTGGACGCGCTGAACGAAGAGGCCGAGATCCTCACCGAGAAGTACAACAAGACCCGCGTCGAACTGGGCAAGGCGCAGAAGGCGGAGCGAGCCGCCGCCCAGCAGGCCGCGACGCTCCGCGCCGCCGCCGCGCCCGCGCGGGAGCGGCTCGGGCAGCTCGCCGCGGCGAACTACATGTCCGGCGCGCCCGACGCGATCTTCGGCGCGAACGGCTCCCCGGACGGCCTGTCCGACCGCGCCTACCTCGCGCAGAGCCAGACCACCGTCGTCCAGGCCCTGCAGAAGCAGATCGACCAGGCCGACGCGGCCCAGCGCACCGCCCAGACGAAGATCGCCCAGGTCAGGCAGGCGGCGGCGGACGCGGAAAAGGCCCGCCAGGCCGCCAAGGCCAAGGTCGCGGAGGTCACAAAGCGCCTCGACAAGCTGACCACCACGCACGTCCGCGACCCGCGCAGCGGCCTCCGCGCCACCGTGAAGGGCTCCGGCCTCCCCGCCAAGATGGCCCGCAAGGCCCTGACCAAGCTCGGCTCCCCCTACGTGTGGGCCGCCGCCGGGCCGAACTCCTTCGACTGCTCCGGCCTCGTCGTCTGGGCGTACGCCAGGGTCGGCAAGTCCGGCCTCCCGCACTACACGGGCGACCTCTACGGCCTGGGGACGAAGGTCTCCCGAGGCGCACTCCGCTCCGGCGACCTCGTCTACTTCGGCGCGAGCCTCCACCACATGGGCATCTACCTGGACGACGGCAAGTACCTGCACGCACCGCAGACCGGCGATGTGGTGAAGATCTCCAAGATGTCCGACCGCTCCGACTACGCGGGCGCCAACCGAATCTCTTAGGCCCCAAGATCTGCAAGGCCCCTCCTGCGGCGCGGTAGGAGGGGCTTTGTTTATGGCTTTTCTCTCCTCCTTCGGGCCCTGGGGGCCCTCCATCGTCGAGAAACGCGGTGCGATCGCTGGCATCGCTCCGTCTCGCCTGGCGGCTCGCTGCGCGATCAGTTTCTTGCTTCGCTCGAAGCTGCCTTCGGACGCGATCGCAGTGGCTTGGGTTGTTGCGTGGTTGCGGTGGTGGCTGGGCGCCGTTCGTACCCCCGTAGGCGCTTACGTCCCTAGTACCCCCGTAGGCGCTTACGCCCCTAGCAGGCGTTGCTGGGCTAGTGCGTTGATTACGGGGAGGTCGCCTGGGAGCCAGTCGACGTCGTAGAGGTCGTCCTGGGAGAGCCAGCGGAGGGCCAGGTGTTCTAGGGCGCGGGGTTCGCCTTCGATGATGCGGGCCGTCCATACCCGTAGGACGGCTCGGTCGCTCAGGCGCCAGTCGTCGCCGATTCTGCGGCCCAGGCGGACCTTGACGGCGAGTTCCTCGTGGCACTCGCGTACCAGCGCGTCCTCGTCTGATTCGCCAGGGTCGACCTTGCCGCCCGGCAGCTCCCAGCCGCCCGCCATGTGCGGCGGCTCGGCCCGCTGCGCGCTCAGCAGCCGTCCGTCCCGGATGATCGCCGCCCCCACCACCACGAGAACGATGCCGACCAGCCCCTCTCCCCTGTCACTTCGCGACGCCGGCCGCCTCGACCTGCCGCGTCGCCTCGTGGACGATCTTCTCCAGGTGTCCGCCGTGCGCGCCGCGCCAGTAGACCTGGCCGCAGTCGGCGCAGCGGCCGTAGACGTCGTAGCTGCGGCGGGTGCCCGCCTCCAGGTCGCGTTCGATCTCCTGCTTGTCGACCGGGACGAGTTCCCCGTTGCAGGCGGTGCAGCGCGTCCAGGGCCGCAGGACGGGCGCGAAACGGTCGAGCACGTCGCGGAGCTGGTCGTCCGGGCGCGAGCCGCGGACGTAGGCGCCGAACCACAGCGCGCGGCGGCGGAGCAGACCGCGGTCCTGGGTGAGCAGGACGCGGCGCTCCTCGTTCGCCTGGACGACCAGCGCAGGGTCGTCCATGTCGTTGTGGTAGGCGGTGTCGAGGCCGAGGAGGCGCATCCGCCGGGCGAGCGTGCCGAGGTGCACGTCGAGGACGAAGCGCGGCGCGACCTGCCCCGGCTCCAGCGGGACGGGCTGCGGGCGCGGCACGGACGCCACGCGCACCTCCGCGCCGGGGTCCGGCCGGGTCGAGGGGTCGGCCGGCTCGCCGCCGAGGGTCATCGGCCCGGCCTCGGGCAGCGGGACGCCGAGCGACTCCACGAGATGCCCCAGCGTGGACGTCCCGTCGGACGGCACGCGGCTCACCGGCCCCCGCCGCGCGGCCGGCAGGAACATCAGCAGCTCGTCGGCGACTCGGATGGTTATCTCGGGCTCCACGCGATCAGCATGCCACGCCGCCCTCCGGTTCCCCTCCGTATTTATCGGCGGCGGCGTCCCGCGTCAGGCCACGGCGGCGGCGGGTCCGGGTGGACGGACGCGTATTCTCGGGACGTGCGGGTAGACGACAGCGGGCCGCGGGACGACATCGACGCCGTGGCGGACGCGTGGCGGCGGGACGGCCTGTCCGAACCGCTCATCGCGATGCTGGAGGTCAGCAAGCGGGCCGGGCGGATCGCCATGCTCGTCCAGCAGGCCGTGCGCGCCGAACTCGCCGAACTCGGGCTCACCTACGCCGAGTTCGAGGTGCTGACCGTCCTGCGCCGCGAGGGGGAGCCGTACCGGCTCCGGCCGAGCGAGCTCACCCGGTCGGCGTTCCTCACCTCCGGCGGGACGAGCAACGTCCTGCAGCGGCTGCAGCGGGCCGGGTACATCGAGCGGGAGGCCAACACCGGCGACGCCCGCAGCCGCTTCGTCCAGCTCACCGGGGAAGGGCTGCAGGTCACCGAGCGGGCCCTGGAGGCGTCGGGCGTCGCGCACGAGGAGGTCATGGCGGGCGTGCCGCCGCGGGACGTCCGGGACGCCGCCGACGCGCTCCGCGAGATCCTGCTGGTCATCGGCAAGCGCCGCTTCCGCTGACGGTTCCGCCGCGACCCGCCGGGCTACTCGGCGGCCAGTTCGTTGACCTTCTTCTTCAGGTCGGGGCGCGCGAGCGGGCGGGTCGTCCCCACCCAGTCGGACCGCTTGTAGGGCTTCACGCCGATGGCGGGGACGCACGTCGAGCAGCTCGCCACGATCATCTTGCCCTTGCCGATCACCATCCCGACATGGCCGGGGCTGTTCGACGACGTCCCCGGACCGGAGTTGAAGAACACCAGGTCGCCGGGCTGCTCCTTGCCCTTCGCGATCTTCACGCCGAAGGGCCACTGCTGGAAGGTGGTGCGCGGGATGTTCAGGCCGACCGTCCGGTACGCGGCCTGGATGAGGCTGGAGCAGTCCCACGCGTCGGGGCCGTTGGCGCCGAACACGTACGGCTTGCCGCGCTGCGCCATCGCAAACGTGATGATCCGCTGGACGAGGCCGGACGCGCTCGCCGGGAGCTCGTTGTCCTCGCACTCGATCCCGTTCGCCTGGACGACCTTGAAGTCGCCGCCCACATAGCGCTTCGCCCATTCCAGGACGAGGTTCACGTAGTCCCACGAGTGGTTGTACTGGAAGATCGCGGTCCGCATGCGGCGCGGCGCGCCGTTGTGCTTGAGGTACGCGGCGGCGGACGGGATCGCGTCCACCGGGTCGTACCGGTCCTTCTTGCCGTCCTTGTTCCCGTCGACCGCGAACGCGTCCCACGTCGGCTTCAGGAACTGCATCGGGCCGCCCGCGCCCGCGTAGTTCTCCCCGCTCTTGACGCCGGGCAGGTTGGACGTCCCGTGGCTGGTCTCGACCTTGCCGATCCCGGCGAGGACGTTCCAGGGGATGCCGGACTTCTCCCCCGCTTCCTTGTAAAGCTGCAGGTAGTTCGCGGGGATGGCCTTCGCGTCGGTCGCCGCGGCGGGCTGCGCCTCGGCGCCCGACACGCTCACGCAGTTGCCGCCCGCGACGCCGCCGCCGAACATGAACCGGCTCGCGCCGAGCAGCACGGGGACGACGATCAGCCCGGAGAACATCACCGCGGCGGCTCCGAGCGCCGCGGCGATCAGCACGCGGCGGTTCATCCCGTGTCACCCGCCTGGCCCACGTCCGCCGGCTGGAAGGAGTAGATCTTCAGCGAGCCGCCGTCGCGCGCCACCGTCACCGCGTACCGCTTGCGGTCGCTGCTCTCGGCGTCACCCTCGCTGACCCGCTGCGTGCCGGTCACGACGAAGATGATCGAGTTGTTCTCGATGTTGCGGACCTGGTCGAGGCTCGCCGAGCCCTGCGCGACGACCTGGTCCCGGCGCCGCTCCTCCAGCAGGCCCGGCGTGGCCGCGTCCCGCGCCAGTTGCACTCTGAGGTCGTCGGTGACGAAGCCGGACAGCCGCGTCGCGTAGGTCTCGGGGGGCTCGTCGAAACGGTACGTCCCGTAGGCGGCGACGAAGCGCTGCGCCAGGTCCGCCGCGGTGGCGAACTCCTCGCGGCTGAACGGCAGCAGCCGGTAGATGTCGAAGTCGTTCGGGTTCACGGGGTTCTGGATGCCGGGGGGCGGGGACGCCGGGCCGGTCGGGCCGGCGCTGGGCGTGCTGCTCGGACGCGCCTGTCGGCGGCCCTCATCGTCCTCGGGCGCGGCGAACGTCAGGTACAGGCCGATGGCGGCGAGCAGCACGACGAGGCCCCCGAACAGGAACCGGCGCTGCCGGTCGTTCAGGTTCATCAGTCGTCCCGTTCCGCCTCACCGGACGGACGGTCGACCGGACGCAGCCAGAACGGGAGCGGCGGGCCCTGCTGCGAGGCGCCCCTGCCCCACAGCGGCGGAGGCGTCCGCCGCTCTCCCGGCTGGGACCTCGACGGCGCGCTCCCCGTGCCGCCGCGCGGCCGGGGGACGTTCGACCCGGATCCACCGCCGGAGCCACCGGAGCCACCGGAGCCGCCGGAGCCGCGGGAACCGCCGCCTCCGCCACCGCTGCCGCCGCCGTTACCGGAGCCGCCGCGGCCACGGCCGCGCTCGACCGCGCCGGGCGAACGACCGCCGCCGCCTCCGCCGAACCAGCCGCCTCCGCCCCAGCCGTTCCCACCGGAACCGCCGCCAGAGCCACCCGACCCTCCGGAGCCGCCCCCGCCCGAAGCGCCGCCGCCGCCAGATGAGCCGCCGTTGCCGCCTCCGCTGACGCCGCCGCCGGAACCGCCGCGTCCAGACCAGGAGGGCGGACGTTTGGTCCCCGCGCCCGAGCCGGCACCGGGAGACGACTTGCCCCCGCCGACCACGACACCTTCAACGGGACCGCCGGAACCGCCGCCGCCATCGGTGCGGCGATCGGCCGCCGCGGCGGCGCGGGACGGCAGGTTCAGGGGCGGGGCGCCCCGCTGGGAGCGTCCCTGGCGTGCCGCGGTGCCGGTGCCGGCGCCGCGCGGCCGGGCCGCCAGCACCGGCGCGTCCTCCGGCGACTGCCCCTCGGCCGCCCCTGCGCCCCGCCGGTCGGCCGCGACCGCGGTGCCGGGCGCCGCGTCGCGCTGCGCGGTGGTCGCCGGCGCCTCCGACGCCGCCTCCCGCTTGGCCCAGCGCGCGAGCCCGGCGCCGCCGAACGGGGCGACGGCCGCGATGGTGCTCCGGCGCGTCTCGGAGACGGACCGGTCGAGCAGCGCCTCGCTCTTCTCCCGCGACCCCACGGCCCCGTATCCGACCGCGGAGAACAGGTGCTGGAACGGCCTGCGGTACACGAACGCCGCGAACGTCACCAGCGCGATGAGCAGGATCTGCAGACCCCACGGCAGCGTCTCGCCGAGGATCAGCCCGTACGCCCACAGCAGCAGCGACAGCACGCCGATCAGCGCCGCCTGTTTGAGCAGCATGGACAGCAGCAGCTCCAGCCAGCGGATGGCGATGACGCGTCCGATGCCCGGATGGATCCCGATCCCGAGGAAGATCGGCCCCGCCACCAGCAGCAGCAGGAACGCGATCTTCACCACGATCAGCGCGATGGCGATGACCATGATGAGCACGCCCGCGACGATCGCCGCGAGCAGCCCGCCGAACGCGACCCCCAGCCGGTTCTCCCAGTTCTTGCCTTGGAAGAGCGGATATGTCCCGGGATGTTTCTCCTCGATGTTCTTGGCGACGTCCTTGTAGGCGTCGGCCTTCTTCCCGAGATCGGCGGTGTTGTCGTCGCCGTAGGTCTCCGGCAGGTCGACCGCCTGCGACCAGAGCAGCTTGTCGGCGTTGTCCTTGACGATCTTGGCGTTGGGGTCGGTGGTGCCGAACACACCCTGCAGCCACGGTTTGCAGACCAGCGCCACCCACAGCCGGTTCGCGTTGCGGGTCGTCTCGTCCAGGTTCGCCGACGCCGACGGATCCGGTTTGCCGCCGGGCGCCGGGACGCACACTCCGCCCTTGGTGTCGCTCTGCGGCAACGCCGCGTTGAACGCGGCGCTCGTCGCCTCCGACGTCGTCGTCCCGAGCGTGGTGAAGTCGGACGGTCGCGCGATCAGCCAGACCAGCGCCACCATCGCCACGACCATCCAGATCACGCCCTCGGTGACCTTGCTGGCCCGTTTGCGGACGAGCCCCCACCAGGCCAGCCACATCGCCCCGAGGATGACCACCCACGACCAGTAGCGCGCGTTGAACGTCTGGCCCATGTCGGTGATGACGCCGTCGACGGTGTCCTTGAGCCAGTCGAGCAGCGACTCCGACGCGGCCGCCTGGTAGACGCTGATCGTGGCCCGGTCGATCGCCCGGACGAACGTGAACACGGTGTTGGCGAGGCCGTTGCCCATGAGCGCCATCGCGTCCGAGCAGCCCATGTCGACCGCGTACCAGTACTGCCCGGCGGTGCCGTACCGGTCGTAGTAGGTCAGGTTCTCGACCGGGGTCTGCTGGAGCTTCTCGCTCGGATAGTCGGGCGGCTTGATCATGCCGTCCGTCCCGGACCCGTACTGCTCCGGAGCGGGGCTCTCCGCCGGGCTGCACGCGTCGTTCGGGGTCGGCGGCTTCGGGATCGACGCCATCGCGGGCGACAGCGGGCCGATCATGAACAGTGCCATGACGACCAGCAGCAGCACTGACCTGCGGGCGCGCGGGTGCCTGCGGCGCTGTCGCCGGGGGCGGCCCCGCCGCTTCAGGACGGCGCGGTCGAGCCCTTCGCCGGGCGAGCGCTGCAGGCGCGCCGTCCCGTCGCGGGGACCCCTCATCGACTGACCTCCTCGACCTCGGCCCCCGCGGCGGTGAGTTCGGACGAGCCCGGACGGGACCGGGTCGGGTTGGTGTCCAGCCAACGCTGCAGTTCCTCGGAGATCAGGTCGACGCCGATGCGTCCCGCCCGGCCGTCGAGGTCGCGGAAGATGCATTCGCCGTTGCCGAGGTTGCGCAGCACGGCCTTGTGCTCGTCGGACGCCTCCACCCCGAGAAGCGCCATGACGTTGCCGACCTCGACCCGCTCCGTGGAACGGAAGCAGAACACCGATGACAGGCAGTTCGTCACCTGCTCGTTCAGCAGGTCGCCCGCGTTCTGGGAGACCAGGATCAGCGCGGTGTTGCGGGACCGGCCCATGCGCGACACTTCCGGCACCAGCTTCGCGCCCTCCGGCGTGGACGTGATCGCCCACGCCTCGTCCAGGAAGATGGCCTTGGGCAGCCGCCGGTCGAGGCCGTGCATGAGCCGCCGCGCGAACTGCGACACCAGGTACATCAGCGCGACCGAGAGGCGCTGCTCGTAGGAGTAGTCCTCCCGCGAGATCGCGACGTCCGGCAGGGTGAGGCCGCCGAGCGTGAACACGGTCGTCCATCCGGCGGTGTCGATGCGGTCGCCGCCGGACGGGTCGAAGCACAGCCGCGCGAGCCGCATCTCCGACATCGACCGCAGCACCGCGCCGAGGTTCTTGGACGCCGGGTCGTCCGCGCCTTCGAGGTAGTCGACGACGCGTCCGAGCGACGGGCGTTCCGCGTTGGCGACCGCGCCGACCGCCTGGATCATCGCCGACTCGCGCTCCTCCGACATCCGCGGCAGCAGCAGCCGCAGCGTCTCCGTCGCCATCGTCTTCATGGTGGCGAGGTCGTCGCCGAACGAGAACGGGTCGAGCAGCCCGGGCGCCGCCGACCCGAGCGGCAGGATCCGCGCCTTCCTGCCCCGCGCCTTCAGCAGCTCCACCAGCGACTCGGCGTCGCCCTTCGGGTCGATCGCGGCGATCGTCACGCCGCGCAGCGCCATCTGGTAGATCAGCAGCAGCGCCAGCGTCGTCTTCCCGCCGCCCGGCTCGCCGGTGATCGCCACCGCGGTCGGACGGTTCCGCGCCGCCGCCACCAGCGGGTCGAAGTGCACGATCGACCGGGCGCGGCCGAGCGTCTCGCCGACGTACGGGCCGATCCAGCCCTCGTCGTGCTCGTCCGTCCGGTCGCCGAGGTCGACGGTCGCGACCGGCATCCCGCCCGCGATCGTCCGCAGCGGCTGGCGCTGCGCGTAGGCGTTCAGCCTGATCTGGTCGCCGGGCAGCGACTCCAGGAGCAGCGAGAACTGGTCGCCGGTCGAGTTGACGACGTCGATGCCGATGTCGCGGTAGTGCTCGACGACGGCGTCCACCCGCTGGGCGAGCAGCTCCTCCGTCGGCGCGGACACGATCAGCCGGTGCCACCCGTACACGAACGGCAGCCGCTCCTTGGTGATGCCGTGCTCCAGCATCCGCGCCGCGTCGATCTGCTCCGCGAGCGCGATCGGCGCCTCCGCGCCCGCCTCCCGGATGTGCTGGTCCATGTCGCGGGCGTGCGCGAGTTTGCGCGAGACGTCCTTGGACGCCTTCGCCGGCGGGATCAGCTTCATCCGCGCGCTGATCTCCACGGGGAACGGGAGCGCGTCGGCGTAGTGGAACCAGGGCTCCCCGTCCGGGAACGGCATCAGGTCGGGGAAGCGCGCGAATGACAGGTACGCCACGTAGGACGCGGCCGTCGCGCCCGCGCCGGTGCCGGTGAAGTTCGGCTGCTCGATCCGCAGATAGGAGCGCCCGTTGTGGATGGCGCCTTCGACGAGCGACTCGATCTCGCCCTTGCCCCACGTCCTGCGGGGAACGGCGGACGGCGGCGGATCCGCCAGCGACCCCGTCACGGCGTGCTGGAACAGCCACGCCACCTCGGTGGAGGTGGCGTGCCGCGCGTAGAGGGCCGATCCGCCGAGTGCGCGGCCGACGCGTTCGGCCTGGTCGGTCCAGCGCGCGATCTCCTTCTTGTCGATCGCGTCGTCGTGGACGCCGAGGACCTTCTCGCTGCGCTTGTAGAACCCGAGGAGCTGCGACAGCACGCCGCCGGACAGGTGCGCGCCCATCCCGCGCGGCCCGAGCCTGACCCCCAGGTAGACCTCCTTGGTCCAGAAGTCCTTGGCCCACACGTGCGCGTAGGTCTCTTCCAGGTACTCCCGCCACCCCGGGCCGTCGTCGGACGTCCGGTCCAGCGCGAGCGCCCAGTCGGCCGCCGGGTACGTCCGGTGCGCGATCCGCAGGTGCACCTCGGCGTCCTGCATCCGGATGCCCGCGAGCGCGATGGTGATGTTGGTGGCGAGCGCCTCGCGCTCCTCCCCCGTGGTGAACTCGTACGACACCGTGGGCAGGCGGAAGTACGCCCACGCGGCGTTGTCGGTGAGCAGCACCCGGTCGTCGAAGTACCGCACGGCCAGCCGGCTCGACTTGCTCATGCCGTCCTCCCCATCCCGGTCCATTGTCCCGAGGCGCGGACGGTCGCGAAGGGCCGCGCGGGGAAGTGTTCGCCTTCCGGATGGTCATCAACGTCAGGCGCGCCCGCAAGGAAGCCCTTGCTCGTACGGGGCTCCGCCCAGCTGGTGAAGGTCTCCGCCCGGCTGATGTAGGTCTCCGCTCGATGCCCGCGCGGGGCGCTCATCGGGTGGCCTCCTGCTCGTGCTCGAACTCCTGGTAACGCTCGGGCATCACGGTGAAACCGCCGGCGACCACGCCGGCGAGGGCAAGATAGGCACGCCGCGTCGGCGAGCGCAACGACTTCAGCTCGTTGCGGGGCGCGCGGTCCATGCTCAGGTGATCATCCCACGGAATGCGCACCAGCGCCCGGCAACGCCCCCGCGCCATGGACTCGGCCTGCTCGACGTCGTCCATGCTGCGGCGGCTCACCCCATTGATGACGGTTACCGCGCGGGAGCGCAGCTCCTCGTAGCCGTGGCCGTCCAGCCACTCGAACGTCATCGCGACCGCGCGCGGCGCGTCGGCGCTGGCCGGGGCGACGAGCACGAGCTGGTCGGCGTACGGCAGGACGCGCGCGACGACCGCCGCGGCGGCGTCCAGCAGCGTCACCGAGTAGAACCTGTCGATGGTGCGGATCGCCAGGGCGTAGTCGCGGTCGTCGAGCGCCTGCAGCGGGTTCTTGCCCGCAGCGATGACGTCCAGGCCCGACTTCGCCTGCGAGGTGTAGCGGCGCATGGCCGTGAGGGACCCGACCTGGTCGGCGCGCGTGATGAGGCCGGTCAGCGTCTCATTGGTGTCGCTGCGCGTCCGGCGCGCCAGCGCGCCTGGCCCCGGGTTGACGTCGACGGCGACGATCGGCTCCCCGTTGTGCTGCGCGAACGTGTGGCCGAGCATCAGCGCCGTGACCGTCTGCCCGGCGCCGCCGGTGCAGCCGAGCACGACGACGTGCCGCGTCCCGTGGAAGGGCTGCTGGAGGCGCTGCTGGTAGTCGGCGTCGACGTCGCCGTGCCCGCCGCCGACGGCGTGGAACAGGCGCCGCAGCCCGCCGCCGGTGACCTCGTGCTCGGGGTCGGGCGGCGTGATCGCGGGCCCGGACGGCGGCGGCGCCGGTGGCGGCGGCAACGGCCTCGGCCGGACGGGCGACGCCGGCTGCGACCGGACCTCGCGCGGCGGGGCCTGCTGCTCCTCCACCGGGCCGGGCGGGCGCGGCTCGACCGGCGGCGCCTCCGGCTCCGGCTCCGGCGCGGGCTCCGGGACCGCGCGCAGCGGCTTGGACAGCCCCTTCGACCAGGGCCTCGGCGGCTCCATCCGCGGGGCCGGGACCTCGTCGGCGGGTCGCGCCCCGTTCGCGGGCGACTGCTCCGGCTGCGACCCGAACGCCCCTGGGACCACCGGAACGTCCGGCCGCGTCACGGGGGGCTGCGGCGCGGGCGCCTGCGGCGGAACCTGCTGTTGCGGCGCCTGCTGCGGACCCTGTTGAGGCGTCCACGGCCCAGTTTGACCTTGGGAGGGGGCGGGCGGAGCGGCTGCGGGT
>NZ_SMKT01000162.1 GCF_004348735.1 Actinomadura sp. KC06 | reverse complement strand
TCTGATGTGTATAAGGGACAGGCGTTGTGTACATGGGTCCTCCCGACGCGCTCTGGGGGCTGGTGCCGTGGCCCCGGGCGCGCGCCGCCGGCCCGGGCCACGGGGTCTAGGGGTGGCCGCCCCGTGATCGGCGGCCGAGGACCCGGCAGCCGCCGAGCCTGCGCTTGAGCCAGGGGCCGAACCAGGGCCGGGCCCCGGTGTGGGTGCGCCACATGGGCATGAGCCACGTCGGGGTGAGCCAGGTGGAGTAGTAGAGGACCTGCAGCAGCTTCTCGTCCGGGCCGTCGTCCCGGCGGTCCCGGTCGTCCAGGCGGCGCTCGCCGTTCACACCCATGTCACACCCACTCGAAGTACTCGGCGTGGTGCAGCGCGGTGGTCTCGTAGGTCGAGACCACCCCGTCGTGGTCGCCGGCCTTCCCGGTGGCGATCCGGCGGTACCCGGTCACGGCTTCGCACATGTTGCGGGTGACCCAGAACTGGTCGGTGCGGACTCCGCCGTGGTGGCCGGTTGGTGCGAACAGCTCCTTGTCCGCCACCGGGTCGTCCAGGCGCGCGGAGATGAGGTTCGCGACGTCGAACAGGTCACCGTCACTCAGTGTCTGCGCGACGAGGGGGTTCCCCAGCCAAGGCCCGTCCGGGCCGATCCGGCGGTGGCAGCGTGCGGAGCGGTTGTAGGGCGGGACGGCGCACCAGTCCGGGTCGTCGTCGGCGACACCTTGAGAGTTGACGTCGGCGCCGATCACGCCCATCCCGCCGTACCGGTAGAGGCGGCCGATCCACACCTGAGCCTCGATCGAGGCTTTCTGCACCGAGTACGGGATCAGATGCCCGGTGAGGGCGGTGAGCGGAACCTTCACCTCCGGGTCGGCGATGATGTCGAACACGCCGACGCCGAACCCGTGGTGGGTCTCGTAGGCGTACTTGGTCTCCCACTGCCGCCACCGCAGAACGTCGGGGCGGAACATCAACACGGTGTGCGCCCCCGACCTGGACGGTGCGACGTGGGCGCGCATGCCCAGGTCGTCCTCGGCGTCGGCCTGCAGGCGAGGATCGCTCATCCAGCCGTGGGCCTCCTGGCCGAACAGGAGGTCGGGGTTGACCTTCCGGATGATGTCGACCTGGTCAGGCCACCGGTCGTCGGGACGGCCGCGGCTGTCCGTACGTCCCGCGTACTGGAAGTTGAGGGACATCGTGGTGAGCAGCATGTGGGGGGGCTCTCTATGGTCAGGTCGCCCAGGGCCGGGCGAACGATGGGGGGTGTGCGCGGGCGGGCGGACCGAGGATGCCCGCCCGCGCACGCTGGGGGATGGGTGCCGTGTTGAAGGGCCGACGCGCCCCGACGCCACGGGGATTGCCCGGGGCGCGCCGCCCTGCCCGCGCCCCTGGCAGCCACGTTTGACCAAGGGGCGCGGGAGTCACCGGGATGCGGCCTGCAACTTGCCCCAGAGCTCGGCGGGCGTTTTCGCTTCCAGGGCCGAGGGGTCTTCGTTCGACAGGTCCTCGCGGTCCACCGTCGTCCGAGTCGCCCACCAATTCCCCCGGTCGGTCTTGATGATCGACCAGCCGGGGAACGCGTCCTTGAACATCTGCTTGAGGTCGCTGTCGTCCTCCGGCAGATCCGGGACGCTCGCTGCCGCCGCGCCGGGAATGGTCTCTGCGCCGAGCTGCGTCACCGGACGCACCGCCCCGACGTGCCCGTGCCCACCGCCCGCGCGGCGCCCTCGGCGGCGCGCTGCGCCTCCATCTGGAGCGCGCCGTCGATCAGATCCCGGAGCCCCGGCGCGGTCTCCGCACGCATCACGATGTACCCGCCGCCGGCCGGGCCGCCGAACTCCTTCCGGGTCGCCTCCCACGGCGCCCGTAGGCACGGGTCATACCGGCACGCGAAATCGGGGAAATCTTCGAGTAGCTCGGCGAGGCTCTTAGCAGGTTCGGGCGGGGTCACGATTTTGCTCCGGTCTCGATCGCTGGGTGAGGCGCGGCGGCGCCGCCGGTGGGTCGTGGGGACTGCTCGTTCAGGAGCGCGCGGAGCCCGTCCTCGGTCTCGGCGCGGAGGGTGTGGACCTTCCCCTCCCGCATCTCCGATTCGGTGAGAAGGCGATTGCGTGTGGCCCACCAGGTCGTGGCACCGTCCAAGGCGGACGTCCAGACCTCCCATTCGTCGGGCTGTGCTTGGCGGGACCGGTCGGTCATCGGCTGCTCTCCTGCGGTAACGAGTTGGTGCCAGCCAAGCCCGAACTCGCGCGAGCGGGGAGGTGTGAGCGGATGCAGGTGATGGCGAAGGGTTCACACGGGGTGTGAAAGAAGTGCCCGCGATGCGCGCCGCACCTGGTGGCCGCGCTCCTACACTGCCGGTAACCACCAGCAAGGAGGCGCGTCGTGGCCGAGGCGAATCTGCTGCTAGACGCCCTGATCGACGAAGCCGGGATGTCCTACGCCGGGCTGGCAAGCCGACTCAACCAAGGCCATGCGAGCCGGTACGACCACGCGTCGGTGCGGCGCTGGATCCGCGACAACGCTATCCCCCGAGGCGATGCCCCGGAACGGATCTGCCGAGTCCTAGGTGCCGCTCTCGGCCGGGCGCTCACACTCGCCGACATCGGCATGGACCGCGCCCAGCACGGCGACCTGTCGGACACGCCGCTGCGAACGGCGATCGACCAGGCCGCCGCCCTCTGGCGCGGCGACCACAAGCAGCGCGAAGCCGTCGAGCAAACCCGGATGCTCGCGGGCAACGCGGCAGTCGCACCGGTGTTCACGTGGGAGAACCCGCCGGACGACATCGACGTCTCCCACCGCGGCCCGCTCGCGGTCGGCTCCGGCGACGTCGCCCGGGTCCGGGCGGCACGCGACCGGTACGAGCAGATGTACCGCCGCGTCGGCGGGATCCCGGTGCGACCGCGTATCGTCGCCTACCTCAACAACCAGGTCGGGCCGCTGGTTCGCGGCGGGTACGACGACCGCACCGGCCGGGAACTGCTGCGCGCGACCGGCGGGCTCGTCGCGCTGGCCGGGATCTCCGCCTACGACGCCGACCGCCAGGCCCTCGCCCAGCGGTATCTGCTGCATGCCCTGCGGATGGCGAAGGCCAGCGGCCATCGCGGGTTCGGCGGCTACTGTCTGGCGCTGCTGGCCAACCAGGCGATGTACCGCCGGGACTACCGGCGCGTGCTGCAGTACGCGCAGACGGCGCTGCGCGGCGCAGGCGGGCACCTGTCCCCGGCGCTGATGGTGGATCTGCACACGCTGCAGGCCAAGGCGTACGCGTGGATCGGCGACACCCGCGGCAGCCACCGCCACATGACCGAGGCCGAAGGCATCCAGATCCGGCCGGAGAACGAGCCACCGGAGACCGGGTATGTGCAGCCCGGCCTGCTGGAAACCCAGCACGCCGAGGTGCTCCGCCGTCTCGGTGACCTTTCCGCCGCCGAAACCTACGCCGAGCAGGCCGTCCGCCCTTCCAACGGGACCCACCTGCGAGGTCAGGCGCACCGGCTCGCGACCCTCGCGCAGGTTCAAGGGGACCGCGGCGACGCCGAGCACGCCGCGGCGACCGGGCAGCGGATGCTGGACCACACCGAGGGCATGGAGTCGGGGCGGCTACATGACCGCGTCACCGGCCTTTCCCGTGCCCTCGCCCGCTACGACGCCGCCGACGTGCGCGCGTTTCGTGAACGCGCCGCACTCCAGCTCCACCGCGACCAGTAGCGTGACGGGCGATCCGCGCCCACCGGACAAGGGAGCCCGTACCGTGCGCTGGAAGGTCCATTCCGAGAAGCCGCTCTACACCGACCCCTGGCTCGACATCCGCCTCGCCGATGTCGAGATCACCGGCGGCCGCCACCTGGACCACCGCGTCATCCGGTCTGAGGCGGGCGCCGGCGCGGTCGTGGTCGACGCGCAGCGGCGGGTCCTGCTGGAGTGGCGACACCGGTTCATCACCGACGCGTGGGGCTACGAGATCCCGATCGGCGGCGTCAGGGACGGAGAGGCGCCCGAGCTAGCCGCCGCACGCGAGGTGGAGGAGGAGACGGGGTGGAGGCCCGGTCCGATGCGTCCGCTGACCATCGTGCACCCCACACCGGGCATCAGCGACAGCCGCCACTACATCTTTTGGGCGGACGGCGCCACCCACATCGGTCCACCGGCCGAGGATTGGGAGGCAGAGCGGATCGAGTGGGTGCCGCTCGCCGACGTTCGTGAGTTGGTGGACGCTGGGAAGATCGTCAGCGGGACGAGCATGGCCGCCCTGCTGCTGGCCGCCGCCGCTGAGGATCTGGATGACCGACGTCAAGCCTGAGCAGTTTCCTGAGATCACCCGGTTCGTGGACGTCGAGGCGCCGCCGCCTGCCGGCGAGCCGACCGCGTACTTCCTCTTCGGGACCAACCAGCTCCCGCCGGTAGAGATCGCAGCCGCGCGGTATCACCAGGGGCTCGCTCCGCTGATCATCGCGACCGGCGGCGTCAACCGGCACAACGGGATCGTCGAGGGCCAGGTGTTCCGGGAACTGCTCACCGAACGGGGCGTACCGGAGGACGTCATCCGCGTCGAAGACCGCTCGGCGAACACCTGGCAGAACGTGGAGTTCGCCCTCCCCTTCGTCCGCGAGGCGCTCGCCGCCGGCCTGGCGGTCACGGCCGTGAGCAAGTGGTACCACCGCCGCGCCATCCACGCACTGAAGACCGTCGCCGCCGAGGTCGGCGCCTTCCACGCGATCGGCTGGGACCCCATCTACTCCGGCAAGCCGGTCACCCGGGAGGCTTGGCCGGGCATCCCTGCCGGGAAGCGGCGTGTGATCCGCGAGTGGGACGAGGTTTCTCGCCGCGTCGCCGACGGCAGCTTCGCCGCTGCCGAGCGGCTCGACGGCGCCTGGCGCTGATCACATCCCGGGGACGCCCCCGCGGGCCTTCCGGCCGTAAGCGCGGGGCGTTCTGCGCTCCGGGTGTCCGCCTGAGCAGTGGTGTCTTGTACGTACATACGCACAAGTGATCTTCGTGTGTGCTGTTCGTAACGTCGCGCGGCATGGAACACCGCCCCGTGGATCCAACGTCGGACCGGCCGGTCGTCAAGCAGGTCGCCGACGACCTCCGCGCGCGGATCCGAGACGGGGAGTTCCGCCCCGGTCAGGTGCTCCCTGCCGAATATCACCTCACGGAGTGGTTCCATGTCAGCCGCGCCACCGTGCGGGAAGCGCTGACGATCCTGCGCGGCGAGGGCCTGATCCAGACAATTCCCCGGGTGGGGACGAGGGTCCTTCCGGAACGGGACAAGACCGCAGTGCCGGTTGCGGCAGGTGCAGAGATCTCAGCACGGATGCCGAGCGAGGCTGAGCGCCGCGAGCACCAACTGCCGCTCGGCGTGCCGGTCCTGGTCGTGACCCACCCCGACGGGACAGAGCAGACGCTGCCGGCCGACCGGTTCACGGTCGTGGCCGGAGATGACTGAAGGGGCGTCTGGAAGCGGGCGTCACCACGGGCCCGGGGGATTGGGTGGGTAAGGTCCCGCTTCCAGAACCTCCCCTCGAACTGCCTCTAGGGTCACATCCCTCCCCTTGATTCGCAATATGCAAGTCAGCTTGAATTTTGCGGATCTTCCTAGGGTTGCGGTCTCCCGACTAGTCTTGAGATCACAGACAGACCACGAGGAGCCGCCCATGGCGACGCGCCACAGCCCTACTGTCCGGCTGCGGCGCCTGTCTCTGGAACTCCGGCGGCTGCGTGAGCAAGCTGAACTCACCCTCACCGAGGCGGCACGAGCCGCAGAACTGCCCCAGTCCACTCTCTCCCGTGCAGAGACCAGGCAGTGGCGGCAGCCCAACCTGGCTCACATCGCCCGTCTCCTGGAC
Organism: Actinomadura sp. KC06; assembly: GCF_004348735.1. GTDB lineage: Bacteria > Actinomycetota > Actinomycetes > Streptosporangiales > Streptosporangiaceae > Spirillospora. The sequence goes on along the minus strand of NZ_SMKT01000162.1, from coordinate 14,103 downwards.
GTGTACGGAGTCAGTGAAAAGGACCAGCCCGAGAAGCGCGTCGAACTGCTGAAACTCGCGAGTGAGGGACGGCGGCGCGGCTGGTGGGCCAACTACGGCGGCGTCAGCCAGGAGTACTCCACCTACGTCGGGCTCGAGGCCGAAGCCACTGTCCTGCGAAACTTCGAGCCCACGATCATTCCCGGCCTTCTGCAGACGGCGTCCTACGCCCGTGCGCTCATCTCCGCGCGCGCGCCGCACCTGCCGCCCGAGGCGATCGACGAGCTGGTCTCGCTTCGTGTTGAGCGGCAGCATCGGCTCTTCGGTGAGGATCCGATACAGATATGGGCGATCATCTGCGAGACGTCGCTGCGCAGTCTCGTGGGCGGCACTGCGGTCATGGTGGAGCAGCTCATCCGCCTTCACACGGTCGCGCAGCTCCCGTACGTGAAGCTTCAGTTGCTGCCCTTCAGAGCCGGTGCCGTGCCTGCCCAGGGCCCGTTCGCGATCTTGACGTTCGCGGATCCGGTTGATCCGGAGGCCGTCTATCTGGAGACGCCGGGCGGAGACCTGTGGGTCGAGGACGCTGAGGGTGTCGCGCGGTTCCTGGGGAGCTGGGAGAGGCTGATCTCGGTGGCGATGCCGGTCCCCGATACGCTGACGGTGATCGCCGCACGGGCGAAGTATCTAGACGCAAAGGGCGGCAGGGGTGCGAACGACGATCAGCTGGCGTAAGAGCTCGCACAGCGACGCCCACGGCCAGTGCGTCGAGGTCGCCGCCGGCGGTCGCACCGTGCTAGTCCGCGACTCGAAGCACCCGGACGGCGACATCGCCTTCCTGCCGCCCGCCGCGTTCGCTGAGCTGCTCGCCTCCATCAAGGCGGGCCACCACGACCTCGGGCAGGGCGAGTTCAGGTGACCTTGCCGACGCCCGCCAGCAGCCGCTGAGGCGTGAGCGACACCTCGGTATCCGGCCGCCACCGCTCCACGTCCACCAAGCCCGGCTCCAGCAGCTCCAGCCCGGCGAAAGCCGCCTCGATCTCCGCGCGGTGCCGCACGGTCTGCTGCGGAAAGACTCGGGCGATTCGGCTCAACATCTGCGGGTCGCTTCCCTCGATAGCCACGTGCGAGATCGCCAGGTAGCTGCCCGGGGCCAGCCACCGCACGTACGGGGCTACCACCTCGGCCGGCGGCTCGGGCACGTAGTGCAGGACCGCGGACATCAAGACCGCTACCGGCTGCCGCGGATCGAGAGTCTGCTCCGCTGCCCGTAGGACGGTGTTGGCGTTTTGAGCCGGGGCGTGCACGTACGCGGTGAGGTCGTTCTCGGCGAGTAGCGCCCTGCGATGCGACTCGACGATCGGATCGTTGTCGACGTACACGACCCGGCTGTCGGGGTTGATCCGCTGGGCCACCTCGTGCACGGCCTCAGCTGTTGGCAGACCAGAGCCGACATCGAGGAACTGGTCGATCCCGGCTTCGGTCAGGATCCGCACCACGCGAAGAATCCAGGCGCGGTTGGAGGGCGCCAGCGTGGCCAGGGCGGGCCAGTCCCTCAGGACGCCCTCGGCCATCTGGCGGTCGGCAGCGTAATGGTCGGAGCCCCCGAGTACGTAGTCGTAGACACGAGCAGGCGAGGGCGTGTTGAAGTCCCCGCCACCAGGCCGAGGTTCAGGCATGCAGCAGATCCTGCCACGGTCCTTACGGACGGCCATAGGATCGTGACCGGACGTGGCCGCAACTCTCACATAACCTGACACGCTACGCCCGTCAGTCGCAATGTAAGGAGGTCGGAGCGGCGGGCCACCACACCGGATACAAGTCTCACCGTCTGGTCACTACAAGCCCCGGTACCGTCCCCGACGAAACCCCCCGAGCAGACGACGGAGGCGGCCACCATGGGGAAGCACGGCGACAAGTCCGAGGGCGACTCGCACCAGCCGAGCAAGCCGATCCCACCGCCGGAGAAGGATGAGAAGGGCAAGGGTAATAAGTGACCACCCCCACGGCGGCCGCCGCACGAAAGGCCGCCACCGACATCGAGGCGCTCGCCGACGCGCTCCAGGCCCGCGGCGACCTCACCGACCCGCGGATCCGGGAAGCCCTGCACGCCGCCCCCCGGCACCTGTTCGCCCCGGCCCGCGGCTGGTGCGCACCGGACGGGCCCGGGCCGCGCCGCGTCGTCGACGAGCGCACCGATCCGGCCGGCTGGTGGACCGCGGTCTACTCCGACGCATCCATCGTCACGCAGGTCGACGACGGTGCCGGCGACCCTGCTGGCGGGACCGGGGAGGCAACGTCGTCGCTGTCCTCGCCCGGCGCCGTCACGGCGTTCCTGGAACTGCTGGCCATCCGTCCCGGCGACCGGGTGCTGGAGATCGGCACCGGCACCGGGTGGACGGCCGCGCTGATGACCGCGCTCGGCGCGGACGTCACCACGATCGAGGTCGACCCTGCCCTCGCCGAGCAGGCCGCCGAGCGGCTCGACCGGCACGGGTACGGCGTGGAGGTCCTCGCCCAGGACGGAGCCGCCGGCGCGCCCGGCCGCGGCCCCTTCGATGCCGTGCACGTCACCTGCGGCGTCACCCGGGTCCCGTACGCGTGGGTGGAGCAGACCCGCCCCGGCGGCCGGATCGTCGCGCCGTGGATGCCGGAGTGGGGAGATGGCCACAAGCTCCACCTGACCGTCACCGCCGACGGCGACGCCTCCGGCAGGCTCGCGGGCGGCGCCAGCTACATGATGCTCCGCAGCCAGCGCACCGCCTTCCACGTCCCGGACGGCGGGGCCGGGGTGCGGGAGACGGGCACGAGGCTCGACCCGCGGCAGGTCGCGTTCGGCAGCTACGGCGCGGACGCCGCGATCGCCGGGCTATTGCCCGACGTCATGGGCGTACCCCGTGACCGTGACGGCTTCGAGCTGGAGTTGGCGGACGTGGCCGGCACCTCGTGGGCGCGGTGCCGCCAGTCCGGCACAGGTGAGCATCGCGTGCTGCAGGCCGGTCCACGCGACCTGTGGGACGACGTCGCCGACGCCTACCAGCGATGGACGGACTGGGGCCGCCCTGACCGGGAGCGATTCGGGATGACCGTCGGCCCCTACACCCAGATGCTGTGGCTCGACGACCCCGCCAACCTCCTCACCGCGTAGGGCTGCGACACGACTAGAGCCCGGCCCCGACAGAGTCGGGGCCGGGCTCTTGTTCGATCAGACGTGGGCGGCGCTGGTGACGATGCCGTCCTCGGCCGCCACCTTCAGCGCGGCCGGGGCCGCGCCGATCGTAAAGCCGCGGCCGGTGAGGGCGCGGATCGCCCTCGCGGGGGAGGCGGCCGCCTCGATGATCCCGTCGCCCGAGATGATCCCGAAGAACGCGGGGGACTTCGCGGTTCGAGGGGCGGCGAGGGTGATCGTGGTCGTGTCCACGGGGGCTCCTTCCTGGGCGGAGCGGTCGCCCGCTCCGCCCTTGGGCGCGGTCAATCGGCGCTGGTGACAGCGCCATGCGCGTCCTCGCGGGCGAGGATGTCCTCGGCGATGTGCGAGGGGATGGCCTCGCCGGTCTCTTCGTCGTAGTACTCCCACAGCTCCCGGTCCCACGCTTCGGTCGCGTAGTTGTAGATGGCCTGGCCGGTCATGCGAGTGCTGATCTTCACGTTCCGTTCCTTTGCCTGAGTGAGGGAGGTGTCCCTCCCGGAGCCCCTGGTGGGGGCTCCGGGAGGCGGGCGTCGCCCGGGACCTAGTCCCAGGTGACGTCCGCGTGGTGGCGATGCGCCCAGGAGGCGATCTCCTGGAGCTGCACCAGGACCCGGGCCAGGTGGCCGGGGTCGCGGCCGCCGTAGGTGACACGGCCGTCGGTGAAGGCCGGTGTCCCGTGCGCGTCGTCGGTGGCGACGTCGAGCAGGCCCTGGGCGACCAGGGTCCGTCCGAGGAAGTCCTCGGCCGGTGCATCGCCCCAGGGTTCCTCGGCGGGAAGCCCTAGGAGCTCCAGGACCACGCGGGCGTTGCCGTTATGGAGGTTGAGCTCCGGGCCGCCGAGGGTGGTGGTGAAGGTGGTGGACATCGGGTGCCTCCCTTGTGGTTGGTATCGGGTGGGCCCCGGCTCGCGCCGGTCCCGGGAGGCCCGTTGTCCGCCTCGGGGGCGGTCCACTGTTGAGTTGTTGTGTAGCTACACATTAACAGGAAGCTTGTAGCTACGCAATACTTGTGCGAAACTCACCTCACGGAACCCGACCAACCAGGAAGACTCATGAGCGAGACCGTCCCGCCGCCTCTGAAAACTCCGACCAGGCCCATCCGGGTCCCCACGGTCATGTGGGACGCCTACGGTCGCGTGGTGAGCCGCCTCGAAACCGACCGTTCCGCACGGATTCTCGAGCACATGGCTGCAGACATCCGCGAGCACGGCAGCGCTCAGGACGTCGCAGACCTGGAGCAGGGCCTGCGTGAACTCGCCGAGCGCCGGGCACGTATGCACCAGGGTCGGCCACGTAAGACGCAGGGCTGAACAATGCCCAGAACACGTTCCGCCCCGAGGCGCCAGCGCAATCTTGACGACAATGGCTGGTATCGCTGGTGCTCAAGGGCCATGATGACCCGCAAGCCCACGATCTGAGGACCGTGCAATGCCCGTGACAACGTCTCAGCAGAGGGACCTGCTGACGCTGTGTGCGCTGCGGGTGGACGGCAAACTCCTCGACTGGAGCATGCTTGCCCGATCGTGCCAAACGGCAGATGCGCTCGCCGCGGTGATGACAGGTGAGCTTGTCGAGGACTCCAGGGCCGCCCACCGCGGCCGGTCCATCCTCCAGGAGGGCCTGCGTGACCTCACCCAGGCCCGCGCCCACGTCGATACTGAACTCAGGGCCGCCGACCAGGCCGGCGCCCAGCTGATCACTGTTCTGGACGAGGAGTACCCCGCGAATCTCCGCCTCGTCCCCAACCTTCCACCGTTCCTGTTCTATAAGGGAGAGCTCGAGGTCGGCGATGCCCGGTCCGTAGCCGTCGTCGGCACCCGTGCAGCTTCCGAGATCGGGCGGTCCCGCGCAGCCCGCATGGCCCGCGAGCTGGTCGCCGAGGATGTCGTCGTGTTCAGCGGCTTGGCGGCCGGAATCGACACCGCAGCCCACACGGGCACCCTCGAGGTCGGCGGACGCACCGTAGCCGTGATGGGCACCGGGATTGCCGCCAAGGTCTTCCCCGCGCAGAACCGCGGCCTGGCGGAACGGATCCTCGAGGAGGGCGGCGCGCTCGTCTCACAGTTCTGGCCCACAGCCAACGGCGCGCGATGGACCTTCCCTCAACGCAACGTGGTCATGTCCGGAGCGACCATGGGCACGATCGTGATCGAGGCGTCCAGCACCTCGGGCGCCAAGCTGCAGGCCCGCATCGCCGCGGAGCACGGCAAGCAGGTGTTCCTGCTGCGGTCATTGGCTACCCAGGAACCATGGGCCGCAGAAATGATCACCGCCGGGCGAGCGGTCGAGGTCGCCGAGGTCGCCGACGTGCTTGGGCGCCTCGGGTCGGCTCAACGGGTCCAGCAGGCGAGCCAGCAGCGACTCCAACTCGCCCTGGGAGGGCTGTGAGCACTGACCCCCTTCCGGTCCCGGCGGGATTCCCGAACTGCCATTCCTGCCCATTCTTGATCAACGGATTTCCCGCACTCTGCGTGGCATGTGCGGGAGCAACGCTTCCTCCCTTAGGCGAATCACGTTGCGCTGTCTGCAGTCAGACCGTGGCCGTCGGCGCCCCTTGTAGCAACACCATCTGTCGCTGGCACCCCAGCGTGCGGGGCTTTGCAAAGGTGGATGCCATCGCGATGTTCTCATCGCCCCTGGACGCCGCCATACGAGCGTTCAAGTACCAGGCAGACAAAGCTGCATGGGCCTACGTCTTCGGCCGACTCGTACTTGGCTGGCTGGAGGCGCACGCCGACGACGTCGCAGATGTTGACCTGATACTCGGCAACCCAACTCCGGTGAACCGACAGCCGGTCCAGCACATCGAGAGAATCCTGGCCGCGGCCGCTGCCGAGGACACGATAGGGCGCTGGCCGCTGGCCCCCTACCGGGTCCTGGTCAAGCCGGAGCCGACCCCCCGCTCTGCCGGGGGTAGCTGGCAGGCGAAGATGTCGGCGGCGCGAGAGCATGCGGCTGCGCTGCGGCTCAATGAGCCGGTGACGGGCAAACGCATCATTCTCTTCGACGACATATTCACCACCGGTGCCCAGACCTCGCAGGTCTCCCTGATGCTTCGTCAGGCCGGCGCCGTCAGCGTTCGCGGCCTCGTCCTCGCACGCACTCCCTGGGGGAGTTAGTCGGCTCTGTTGATTCGATCGACAGCAGCCCGCATTGCCGCCGCCGGCCGCCGGTCGTAACCAGCCGTCGTCGATGCTGATGCGTGGCCCATGAGCCGCTGCACGGTGGCCAGGTCAACGCCGAGATCGAGGAGTCTGCTGGCGAAGGTCCGCCGGTAGTCGTGTGCGGTGACGTCGGGGACGCCGGCCTGCTCGGCGCGGCGGGTGACGACTCTGCCGACGCCGTTGGAGGTCATGTGCGCCGCGGTGACGTTGCCCCACCGGTCGAAGGCGGGGAACAGCGGGCCGCGTGGCTGGGCGGCGACGAGCCAGGCGCCGAGCTGTGCGGCTGCGGTCTCGGTGAGGTAGACCTCGCGCTGGTTGTCGCCCTTTCCAGTGACCAGCAGGGTCCGGGTGCCGGGGTCGTAGTCGTCGCGGCGGGCGTTGGCCAGCTCCTCGCGGCGGCAGCCGGTGGAGTCGAGGGCCGCCAGGAGCGCAGCGTCGCGTATGCCGATCAGGTCGCCGTCGGCGAGCGCGGCGTCCACCATCGCCCGATGCTCATCCGGCGAGATGAACCGGCCGGGCGCGACGCGGACGCCCTTCACGCTTTTGATCTCGCGGGCGCGCATGTAGTCGTCGGCGCCGATCCGGCCGAGGAGGAACGCCTGCTTGAGCGTCATCCGCAGGGCGACCAGGTGCTTGTTGCGGTAGGACGGTGCCCACGGTGAACCGTCCGGCTTGGTCTGGGCCTGGAGCATCGCCCGGATCACGGCGGTGTGTTGGTAGCGCAGTGCCGCCCAGTCGAAGTACTGCCCGGCCGGTTGGGGCGGTTCGATGTCGAGGTGGACGGCCCACAGCCCGGCGATGCGGTCGAGGCAGCCGGCCATCGCGCGGCGGCTCTCGCCCTCGGCGATCGTCGCCAGATACACAAGGCCCGGATTCTCGGCGGGCGGCGGCGCGGTCGCCGCGGTGAGGATCAGGCCAGCCCCATCAAGATCGTGTTCCGGGAATTTCCGTTCCCGTGCCCCCGCGGGCTGGAGTGACTCGGCCGGGCGCAGGACGAGGCCGGACAGCCCGGAGCCGGCGTCGCTGCCGGTCCCGGGCCGTGTCGGTTCGTCGGTCACGGGCGCCTCCGATTCGTCACGGCGTGAATGGCGGCGAACGCCGCGGCGGCGGTAACGCCGGCGACGACGTGCTGGGTGGCGAGCCCGGCCGCGAACGCCGCCCAGGCGAGCGTCGGGGCGGGCTTGAGCCCCATCACCGGCGCTTCCTGGCCGTCGAGCCGCGGCGCGAGGTCCGCTTGCGCGCGGCGGGGCGGCGGCCGGTGTTTCGCCTGCGTGCGGCGGTCGTGGAGCGGAGTTTCCGCTTGTTCTTGGTGGCCTTCTCTGAGGCGCGGACGGCGAGCCAGCCGACGAGCGCGGTGATGATGAGCGCGACGGCGGTGATGATCGTGAAGCCCATCTCGAAGACCAAGGCGAGCGTGGTGAGGCCGGAGATTCCGGCCCCGGCCCAGGCTGCTTTGGCCTGCGCGACGGCGGCTTCGCGGTTGTGGGACTTAACCTTCGTCCCGTCGCTGCGGGTGTGGGATCGGACTCGGGTTGTCCGTTTTGCGGGTGGCATGTTGATCTCCTCAAAGGGCCATGACTGGGTGGTCACGTGTCCGGTTTGGGTGCCTACCTCAATCGGCTCCGGTAGGCGGGGGTCTCTACGCCGGTAGACCCCCCGGTAGGTGCCTCTGACCTGCGAGGTAGGCACCGGTAGAGGGGGGTTCCAGGGACGGCCGGGAGGGCCCCTGGCGGGCCGGTTCCGGGCGGTCACGGCGCGCCCCCGTACATCTCCGCGGCGGCGATCAGGTCCGCCTTGTGCCAGCCGTTGCGGTTGACGCCGTCGATCTTCACCTGAGTGGTCGAGCGGTCCACGCCGGCGGCCGTCAGTTCCTCGGCGAGCCGGTCGGCGTCCCAATTGCCGTAGACGTCCTCGGCGAGGTTGACCAGCTGGTTGAGCAGCGTGGTGGTGTGCATCCGGTTGGCGTGCCGCATGACGGTGAGCGCGTCGGCCAGCGCCTCGGGGATGACGTCCTGGCCCTCTCCGGCCAGGACGTCGTCGGCCGCGTCGCCGCTGAGTGTCGCGGCCGCCAGGCGCAGTGCCCGTCCGCGTTCGCAGATCTCGGCGAACTCGGGAACGGTGGTGTAGTCGGTGAGGACCGTGACGAAGTTGGATGGGCCTGTGACGAGCACGCCGACGCCGACGTGGTCTTCGGACAGGATCGAGGCGTCGGCGCCCTGCGCGGCCTTGCCCTTGCCGAGGACCATGTCGGAGCTGGCCCGGTCGATGACCTGCGTGCTGTAGCGCTGGGAGATCGTCTCTCGCAGCCGGGTAGGGACCGAGTCCGCGTCCGGCCGCTGGGACGCCGCGTTGAGGATGTAGCCAGCGGCCGGGCCGCGGCGGGCGATGCGGCACAGCCGGTCGACCAGGGCCTCTCGGCGCTCCTTGCTGGAGATCGCGGTCAGGTATTCCTGCAGCTCATCGATGGTGATCAGGTTCAGGTACAGGCCGTACCGCTTGACGAGCTGCGGTGTGAGCTTGCCGTCTGGGGCGAGGTGAGTGGGGATGGAGCCGAGCTTGCGGTAGGTCGCCTCCATGTCGGCGATGACCTCGTCGAGCATGTCCTCAAGCGCGCGGACGGCGTCGGGTTCGGCGCCGAGCACCATGCGGTGCGCGAGTCGGCGCATCGGCCGCCAGTCGGCGCCACCCTTGCCGTCGGCGAGCCAGTGCCGCACTGTCGCATCCAGCGCCCCGGCGGCCGAGAGAAGCCGCTGAGCTGCGGTCTTGCCGCGCCGTGGGAGGCCGCCGAAGAACATCGACTGCCACATGATGGACAGGCCGATGCGGTTGTGACGGGCGTCGCGGCCGAACGGGATCGGGTCCCACAGCGACCAGGAGTCGGCCTTGACCAGCGGGGATGGGGTGGGCTGGTCCTGGAGGTAGGGGTCCTCGTCGCACACCCACATCGAGATCCGTCCGGCGTGGCCTCCCTGCGGGGTCCGCACCCGCCGCATGTCGAGCTGGATCTCGTCGACGCCGAGTTCGGCGGCGATCTTGTCGCGCAGTTTCAGCGCGTCGGCTGCGGACTTTCCCGAGCCTTTGGGCAGGTCGAACAGGGTGGACCAGCCGGCTCCGTCCTTCTGGGGGCGGCGGACGAACACCAGGCGGGGGGCGTCTTCGTCCTCGTCCTTGCCTTTCAGCAGGCCAACGGCGCGGAACGCGGCGTTGATGTCCTCGACGTTCAGGTCGAGACGGACCGGGACGTCCACCTCGTCGAGGAAGCCGGTCTCGTCCTCGGGGCCGCCGTGCCAGGCCGCGACCGCCCAGGCCAGCAGCCCTTCGACCCACAGCACCGGATGGGGGAGCAGCAGGGCCTGTGCCACAACGCCGGCGGTGACGGCGGTGGCGGTGCCGCCCGCGATGATGCCGCGGATCCTGACGTGGTCGTTCCGGGCGTGGAGCAGGTCGAGGTAGACCTTGTACTCGGCCTGACCGGCGGCGTGTATGCGCAGGTCGCGGGACTCGCCGAGGGTGATCCAGTCGGCTAGGGCGCGGCTGCCGCGGTAGAGCCCGACGCCTCCGCCCCAGCCGAAGCGCCACAGGTACCGGGGAGTTCGGAGCGCGTGGAAGGCGGCCTTGTAGGCGGCGCGGCGGGCTCGGACGTCGGCGCGGGCCTTGGCGATCTCCCAGTCCCGCACCCAGTCCGGTAGCAGGGCCGGAAGGTCCGCCCGGACGACGACGCCTTCGAGTACGTCGCCGTCCTCGCCGACGCCGGTAGAGGGTGGCTGCTTCTCGGGTGCCTGGGGGCCGGGTGCCGGTTCCTCGTCCAGGTCGACGGGCACTGGGATCTCCCTGTCGTGCGGGGCGCGTGCGGGTGTGCGGGCTGTGCGGCGGGTCAGTAGTCGGTGCCTGTGCGGTCCGCGCGCTCGGGGTCGTCGCCGTCCGCATGCGGCTCGCGAGGGCGTGCGGCCTCGGCACGGTCCGTGCGGGCGACCTCCGTGCGGGCTTCCTGCACGCGGGCTTCGCACCAGCGGCGCTTGAATCCCGTGCGGGCCATGAGGTCGTCGTAGTCGGGCTCCCAGGTGCGGCCGTCGGCGCGTGCCGTGCGGATCTCGTCGGCGATGCGTGCGGACCATTCGGCGCGCGTGGCCGCACCGTTGATGGAGGTGACCGTGGCTCCGCGTGCGGCTGCGGCGTGCGGGCTGTCGTGTGGCGCGGGGGATGCGGGCTCACGCTCGCCTGCGGGTGCGGGCGGTTCCGCGTGCGGGGCGGGGAAGGTCTGCGGGGCTTCCTGCGTGCGGGGCGTGGTGTGCGGACGTGCGGGGACGGGGGTGTGCGGGCCGTCCGTGCGGCGCGGTGCGGGGACCGTGCGGAGGAGTTCCGTGCGGTGCGGGTCGTCGGTGCGGGGTGCGGGCGCCGTGCGGGCTTCGGCGTGCGGGATGTGCGGCGTCTGGTTCGCGCGGTGTGCGGGCAGCCCCGGCCGGAGCAACTCGGCGAGCGCGGCGATCGCCATGAGGTCCACCACGATCGGGGTGAGCACAGCGGGCTCGTTCACGGACGTGAGCGGGATCGGGTCGGGGACGGCGTGCTGCAGCAGGTCGAAGATCCCGAGGAAGGACAGCGCGAGCGCGCCGATGACGAGACCGAACGTGAACGCGCGCCGCCATCCGTCGACGAGTTCACCGCGGGCGGCCTGGAGCGCGACGACGTGGGACTGCGCGGCGGCCAGGACGACGGGCCCGGAGCCGTAGAGCAGCGCGAGGGGGGCGTCGAGACTGGTGTGGTCCACGCTGTGAACGGTGTTGAACGACAGGCTGATCGCGCCGGCGAGGACAAGGACGCCGGTGGCCCACGGTCGTTCGGGATTGCGCTTGCTCATGATCGGCCCCTTCGGGTCGGTCGCTCGTCTGGTGATCGGACGGTGCCCGGCCCTGGGCGCTGCTGTGTCGGTTGGCCCCGGGCCGGGTGGGCATGGCTTCGTCTCGGCTAGAACGGGGGTTCGCCGCGCCCGAGGCGGCCGCGGGTGACGCCCAGGAGCAGGCGCCTGCGGATGCCCATGCGGGAGTAGAAGCGGTCGCGGCGGCCCATGCGGCGCCGGTTGCGGCGGAGGGCGCGGACGCGGTGTTCGGCGGCGCCGCAGCCGCACAGGGTCGCTCCGGAGCAGTTCTCGGGCGGCTTGACCGGGTTGAGGGTGCCGACGGTGAAGAACCAGCCGCGGTCGCTGCAGGCACCGCATCGTGTGGCGGGGCGGATCCGGATCGGGGGGGGGTCGCCTCGATACGGCGGCCGAACAGAGTGAATTTCATGGGCCTCCTTCGGATGGTCAGGGCAGGTTGCGGAGGACGTGCGCGAGCTGGCTGCGGGTGCGGGCCTGGGTGGCTTCGGTCGCACGTGCCTCGTGTTCGTCTGCGGTGAGGTGCCCGGTGGCGTAGCGCTCGCCGAGCAGCTCGAGGACGGCTTCGCGGTCGGCATGACCGACGCGCTCGTCGGGGTCGCCGTAGCGGAGCGCGGTGACGCCGTCGGTTGGCCGAGGGCTGGCCAGGATGTCGGCGCGGCGCTGCTGCTCGTCGGCGCGTAGGACGGCCCGGTCCTGCGCGATGTACGCCCGGGCCGTCAGGACGGTCGAGACGACGATGACGGCGTAGAGGACGCAGACGGGGACGGTCAGGTCCCGGGTGACGTAGAGCAGCGCGGCGGACAGGAGGACCCCGCCGAGCAGGCTGCGCGCCGACGTGCGCGGGCGGACTTGGCTGCGGCTAGGCATGGGGGGCGCGCCTCTTCGCGGCCGTGGTGGCTGCCGTGACGGTGAGAGCGACGAGGACCGCGTAGACGGTGATGGCGAGCGCGGCGGGGACGCCGGCGACGACGCTGACGGCGACGAACGCCACCACCGACGTGGATCTTCGGGACATTGCGGATCTCTTTTCGTGCGGGCTTGCCCTGTAGCGCCACTGTAGGTCAGGCTGTAGCTACAGACAACCGCACAGGAGGAACCATGAGAGGATCGGCCTTGCCCCTAAAGATGATCGGAGGCGACGTGGCCGATACGCCGTTCCGCCGCGTCCGCATGAGCGATGACATGTGGGGCCGGTTCGGCGAAGCCGTCGCCAATGCAGAGCCTGAACTCGACCGCTCCAAAGTGCTGCGGGAGTTCGTCCGCTGGTACATCGGCGAGACTGACGATTTGCCGAGACGGCCGGCACCAAAGAACGGCGACACCGACACTCGCTGATCTCGTGGGGCATCAGACGTGCCAGCACCTCGTCTACCGGATCTCCTGCGAAGAGTTCGAAGCCCTTTGGGGGCGTTCGCGCGGACGTTGTGAGATCTGCGGTGCTCCGGAGTCAGAGGTTCCTGGCAGCAAGCTCTTCATCGACCACGACCGCCGCATTTCGCTCTGTTACGCCGTTCGCGGCATCCTCTGCGCCAAGTGCAACAGCCTTATGCGCTATGTGGACAGGGGAGAGAAGGCGAGTGCAGAGGCCGAGCGATACCAGCGGAATGCCTGGCATCTCACCCATCCACCCACGTACTACTACGCGCCGCACCCGAAGGCGTCTCCTTCCGCATGGAGGGCTTACGAAAGGCATCAGGCACGCCGTAACGCCCTCGGTCGCACCTAGCTAGAGCACAGCTGTCACCCGAGCAGCCAATCCCGGCCCACATCCGTCGACGCCCTTGGTCGTCGCGCCATCCACTTACGCCCTGACCTTGGGTGAACTCCGCATGCCTGAAAGGCCGCGCACCTGATGGGAGCGCAGAACGTGAAATCCGCCTACGCCACCTGGGCTGGCAAGGTCCCGCCGCTGTCGATGCAACTGCTCATCTACATGGCTCTGATCTCGAAGGACTCCGACGATGAGCCGTGGTTCGGGCAGGGGCACGGCGCGCTCGCCGAGCACGCCCTCGGCCGGGAGGCGCCGATCGAGGAGAAGGACATCCGGGCCGTTGAGCGGGCGGTCGCGCCGTTGCTGAAGGAGGGCGCGATCGTCGCCGACCGGCGTCCGGCGCCGAGGTCGGGCGGGTCCCGGACGGTGCGGTACCGGCTCGCTCTTCCGCGGGGCGACGCCCCACGGAAAACGGTGGACGACCCGGACGTCCCACGGAATCCGGCGGATGAACGTCCCACGGTTTCTGGTGGAGACGTCCCACGGAATCCGGCGGAACGTCCCACGGAATCCGACGGGACGTCCCACGGAAACCGTGGGACAGAGGAGAAGGAGGATCCAGGAGGAGAGAGAAGAGGAGTCAGTCAGGCCGCGGACGAGCGCGCGGCAGCCCGCCGCCTGCACAGCCGATACGGACTGACCGATCTCGAGTCCGCCGCTGTGGTGAAGGAATTGAGGCGGCGGTCGCCGCGCCCCATCAAGCATCTGATCCCGTACATGGACGGCATGGCCGAGGGCGACCTGGCGGACATCGTCGAGGCCGTCCAGACGGCACCGACCGCGCCGCCCCTCACGGCCGTTGCGGGCCAGGCCACTGCCGAGAAGCCGCCCGCGCCGGTCCAGCGGCCGATCCTCGCAACGATCAAGACACCCCTCACGCCCACCGAGGTGGACGAGCGCGGCCTGCCCGCCGTCGACGAGCGCGCGGCAGCGCGTGAGCGCTTCCAGGAGATCAACGCCCAGCGGAAGCCGGGCCCGCAGCAGCAAGCCAACTGACCGTACGCAACCGGTCGTATCCGGTCAGTTCGATTCTCACTACGGAGCGCGTCTGATGTGAGACGCTCCGTTACGGAAGGAGGAAAACATGGTTAAGACCACACCCGAAACCCCCACCCCCAGAACCC
>NZ_SMKT01000161.1 GCF_004348735.1 Actinomadura sp. KC06 | reverse complement strand
CCGCCACCCCCGCCGCCGTCCCCGTCGGCATTGCCACTGTCGCGGGGGCCTTCGATCTCGGTGCGGAGGCCCAGGTGCCCCTCCGCGACCGCGTACAGGGCGGCGACGTAGCGGCGGATGATGTCGTAATGCCGGTCGTCGTGGGCGCGTCCCCGGCACCAGAGCCACCCGCATTCCAGGACGGCGGCCGACTCCCGCGTCCCCCACGCCAGCGCGAACCGCAGCAGCCGGGCGGCACGCCTGCGCTCGCGTCCCAGCACCCACGCCACCCCGTAGGCGACCGGGAACACGACGACGATCAGCAGGGTGAGGACGAACAGCAGCGGCGTGAACACCAGGCGGCGGACGGGGAGGGGTGGCAGCATCTCACGCCCGTTCTTTGAGGTACGTCAATGATGCCTGGTAGGCGCGCTCGATGTGCGCGGCGATTCCCGACACGTTCCGGTACCGCATCTGCGCGAGGTCGACCCCGGCGCGCTGCGCCCCGGACCCCGCCGGGAGGACGTGCACGGTCAGGCCGTCCGGGAGGCTCGCCATCTCCTCGAAGAAGCGGTGCCGCCGCGCGATCTCGAACGCGACCATGCCGACCTCCCACGGGCGGCGCGGCGGCGGCAGGTCCCGTTCGATGCGCCCGACGTGCAGGACGTAGATGGTCGTGGCGCCGAGCATCACGGCACGTCCGACCGGGATGCTGTGCACGAGCCCGCCGTCGAAGTAGTGCCGGTCGCCGACGCGGACGGGCGGCAGCAGCCCAGGCGCGGCGGACGAGGCCAGCACCGCCGGGATGAGGGGCCCATCGGTGAACCAGTGCGCCATCGCGGTCTCGATCCCGGCGGCGACGCACTGGAACGGGACGGTCAGCTCCTCGAACGTCCGGACGGGCAGCAGTTCGTCCAGCATCCGGCGCAGCGGCTCGTTGGAGTGCAGGTGGGTGCCGGAGCGGGCGAGCGTCCACAGCCGTCCCAACATGCGGGCGCCGAACACGTTACGGACGGAGTCGTCCGACCACAGGCTGGTGAGCCGCTCCACCGCCGCCGCCCCCGGCCCGGCCGCGACGAACGCGCCGTTCAGGGCGCCGATGGACGTCCCGACGACCAGGTCGGGACGGACGCCGGTCTCCTCCAGCGCCCGCAGCATCCCGACCTCGTGCGCGCCGAGCACACCGCCGCCGCCGAGCACGAACGCCACCCGCGGTTCCGTTTCCACCCGTCCACGGCCTCCTTCCAGGGGCGCTGAGGGCAACGTCTCCCCCGACGATGCCACTAAACAGCCGAGCGGGCCGCCCGCCCGGTGGTGGACGGACGGCCCGCGTCGATGATCGCCGGTCAGCGGGTGCGGGTTCGGAGGCCGTGGCCGTAGGGGAACAGCGGCTTGTAGTGACGGTCGCCGATGTTGATGGGCTCCTGGTCCTCGGCGCGCGGCCAGGTCACCGGGAGGCGGCCGGTGAACGGGCGCTTGCCGAACAGGACGTCGGCGACGCCCGCGCCCTCGCTGCCGGGCAGCCAGGACATGACGAACGCGTCCATCCGGGATAGCTGGTCGGTGACGATCTGCGGGCGTCCGGCCACGTCGAGGACGACGCATGTCCGGATCGCGCCGCAGACCCGGTCGATGTTCGCGTTGTCGGCGTCCGACAGGTTCAGCGTGTGCCCGTTGCCGACGTCGCCGAGGCCCTCCGCGTACGGCTTCTCGCCGACCACGACGATGCCGACGTCATGGCCCGCCATCGGCGCCGACGCGTCCGCGCTGTAGGTGACGTTGGACGAGTTCTGCCTGATCCCGTCCAGGATGGTCGTGCCGGGGATGATGTCGCCGGACGATCCCTGCCACGTGACCGTCCAGCCGCCGGCCTGGTTGCCGATGTCGTCGGCGTTGACGCCCGCGACGTAGATCTCCTCGCCCCTCTTCAGCGGGAGCGCACGCCCGGAGTTCTTCAGCAGCACCTGCGATTCGGCGACGGCCCGGCGCGCGACCGCACGATGCTCCGCCGAGCCGATCGTCCCGGCGTACCGGCGGTCGGTGTACGGGTTCTCGAAGAGGCCGAGCTCGAACTTCGCCTTCAGGATGCGGCGGACGGCGTCGTCGATGCGGGACGTCTTCACCCGCCCGGCCTCGACTTCCGCGAGCAGCGTCTGCACGAACTGCGGTGCCGTGTACGGCTCCATGAACATGTCCATGCCGGCGTTGACGGACGTGCGGACCTGCGTGGCGTAGTCGCCCGGGATCTGCTGGATGGCCGCCCAGTCGCTGATCAGGAACCCGTCGAACCCGATCTTCTGCTTCAGGACGTCGGTCAGCAGTTCCTTGCTGGCGCTCATCTTGACCGGGTTGCCGACGCCGTCCTCTTTCCAGTCGATGCTGGAGAACGACGGCATGATGCTGCCGACGCCGTACTTCCGCACGGCCGTGACGTACGGCGCCAGGTCGATCTTCCCGAACGTCCGGCGGTCGGTGATGGTGACGCCCTGGTCGATGGTGAACGTCCCGGTGGTGGACGTGCCGAACACCGTGTCGCCGTCCCCGGCGTAGTGCTTGGCGGTCGCGAGGACGTGCCGGGGGCTCGCCAGGTCGCGCTTGTGGCGTCCCTGGAAGCCCTCGATGCCGGTCTCCAGCTGGATGACGAGCCCGGGGTCCTCGCCGTAGCTCTCGTACGTCCGGCCCCAGCGCAGGTCGCGGACGACGCAGACGCACGGCGCGAAGACCCACTGCGGGCCGGTCGCCTTCGTCTCGATGGCGGTGATCTGCTGTTCTTCGCGTACCAGCGCCGGGTTGCGGGTGGCGCCCATCGCGAGGTTGTGCGGGAAGACGGTGGCGCCGACGAGGTTGTTGTGGCCGTGGACGGAGTCGATCCCGTACAGCAGCGGGATCTTCAGCCGGGTGGCGAGGGCCTTCGACTGGTAGGCGTCCACCATGTCCGCCCAGCCCTTGGGCGTGTTGTCGGCGGGGACCGAACCGCCGCCCGACAGCACCGACCCGAGGCCGAGCTTTGTGATCTGGTCGCGGTCGCCGTCGACGGCGACCCGCTCGGCCTGGGTCATCTGGCCGATCTTCTCTTGCAGGGTCATGCGGCGGAGCAGGTCGTCGACCCGCTCCGGCACGGGCAGCCGCGGGTCGAGGTAGGCGGGCCTGTCATCGGCCGTTGCGGGTTGCGCCGCGATGACGGACGGGAGTGCGGCGATGGTCGCGAGCGCGGCCAGCGATCGCCCGATCCGGGTGGCGATGTGGGGGTGTGGCAACTCGTCCCTCCAGGGTCGCTCCAAGGACGCCGCGCGGCCCGGCGGACCGCGCGCCGGGGCGGCGTGCTCACGGCGCGCCCGGACGGCCGTGAACCCCGCACCCGATGTCGTCACCTGGAACCTCTACCGCACCCCGCTGTCTGTCAAGAAACCTGACTACCGATTGCCGCACCCCGGCGAAACCCTGAACCGGACCTGGCGAACCGGCGGCACAGGAGGTGGCGAACCGGCGGCATGGGGCCGGCCAACCGGCGGCGTTCAGGACGGGCGGCGTTCAGGACGGGCGCCTGGCCGCGCCGGCGGGTGAACGACCGGCCAGGCGCGCCGTCATCCTGGATGGCGAACTCGGATCGAGAGGGAGAGGTCTCCCGCCGGCGCGTCCGGCGGGACGGGTCACTTGGAGCTGCCGCGCTCGCCGCGTCCGGGGCCCCGCTCCGCGGACGGGTGCTCGCCGCCGCGGCCCTCGTCGCGGGTGACCTCGATGCGCTCCTTGCGGAGTTCGCCGCGGACGGTCTGCTCGTCCTGCACCCGCTCGGTCCGGACCCGGACGCGCTCGACCGGGACGGTCTCCTTCGCGACGACCGGGCGCTCCTCGTAGAGGATCAGATCGAGGTCGTCCTCGGTGATGGACACCTCGGGGCTCGGCCGGCCGTCCGCGATCGGCTCGCGGTCGACCTTGAGCTCGTCGTGCGCGACGGGGACCGTGCGCTCGACCATCTCGGTCTCGATCCACTTGTGGACGTGGACGCGGCCCGACTCGTGCCGCTCGGTGTCGATGCGCATCCGCTCCTCCGACCGGGTGATCTCGGCCATCGGGGTCTCCGCGCCCTCGCGCGCCGACTGCGGCGGCATGGCCTGCTCGCGCTCGCCCTCCCGGCCGCGGTCGCGGTCGCGCTTGCTCTTGTCGGGACGGACGGCCATCCCGGCCGCGCCCGCCATTCCGGCGGTTCCGGCGGCGCCCGCCATGCCCTCGGAACCCGCGGTGCGCTCGGTGCCGGACGGCCCCGGCGAACCGGCCTCGGCCTTCTCCTCGGCCTTGCCCTCGGCGCCGGCCATGCGGCGGTCTCCGGACGTGCCCTGCGAGGTGTCGGCGTCGCCGCCGGTGCGGCGCCCGGCCGGGGGACGCACGCCGTAGTGGCGGTAGAGGTCCACGATCTGCTCGTGCGACAGATGCTCGTCAGCGTCCACGTTCGGTGCGCCCTTGATGGTCTCCTTGTCGTACGGGACCTGCAGCATGCCCTCGGCCTTGCGCGCCCCGGACAGGGGGAGGAAGCTCTCCCGCATCCCGAACCAGCCGGTGTGCACGGTCACCCATTCGGGGGCGCCGGAGTCGTCGTTGAGGTAGACCTGCTTGATCGTGCCGACCTTCGTCCCGTGGGTGTCGGTCACGCTCATGCCCATCAGTTCCCGCACCTGTGTCTGCGTCTGCACGTTGAACACCTCTGCTTCCGTGAACGCTGCCGGACGGCGGGGGGTGAGGGGAGGCGTGCCCGCCACGCGGTAGCGGTGAATCTCGGCCGGACGCCGGCGATCGGGCGTCTTGTTCTGTTGATCCCGAGTTGCCGGATTACTCCCTGCTTTTCCGTGCAGACCATCGATAAACACGTTTACCAGATTATAGGCAGCGATTTACTAAAGTCTTACGGGGCGCGTCGCGCGCCGACCCTCGACGCTTCCGGCGACAAATTCGCCGTACCGCCCAATATGGAATGAAGCCTTTCGCCTTATGGTGATCATTTTAGTGCGCGGCGGTTTCCCTTTTCCCGGCTCGCGCAAGACTCCGGAGGGACGCTCCCACACATCGGAGAACTGATATGCACGGATTCTCACGCGCCGCGAAAGCGGGGGCGGCGACGGCCGCGCTGCCCGCCGCCTTCGCCTTCGTGGTGACGGCCGGAGCGGTGGCCGCCGGAGCGATGACCGCCGGGTCGGGCACCGCCGCGGCGGCCGTCCAGGCGGCGCGTCCGCCCGCCTGGTGCAAGGCCGGCGGGACGCTGTCCGCCCGCGCGATGCCGCAGAAGATCAGGATCGCCGACTGCGACCTGCGCGGACGCGCCGTCCGCGGCCCGAACGGGCTCACCGCGGTCGTCCCCGCCGACGGCACCTCGCTGGTCGCGCACTCGCTGCGCACCGGCGGCGGGTCCGGGCTGCGCATCCTGGTCGACGACCGCGCCGGCGAGATCACCATCACCACGAGCGGCGGCCGGGTGCCGGAGGGCAGGCCCCGCACATCCGGAGGCCCGCAGGACCCGTGCGAGGACGGCACGCACCGTCCCGAACCGAGCAAATGGCCGAAGGGTCACACCGTCGAATGGCGCTATCACGCGGGGACGACCGGGTTGCCGAGATCAAGCGTGGCCAAGGGCGTCGCCAATATGGCCCTCGCCAATACCGACTGCACCGGCGGAGGCCGGTTCACTCCGCCGCCCGACATCGGCGAGCGCTATTCCGGGGAGTCGGCCGGCGGCCCCAACGTGACCACGGACGCGACCTGCGGTGAGCGGGACCGGGTCAACACGTTCGGCGGGAAGGCGATGACGGGCGCGGAGGGCGACGTCCTCGCGGCGACCTGCATCTGGTTCATCGGGGCGAGGACCATCGAGACGGACATGGCGCTGCAAGAGCACGGAAAGCGGTGGTGGACGGACGGTACGTGCATGCCCGGAAGCTACTCGGTCGAGGCGGTCGTGACGCACGAGGCGGGCCACGTCTTCGGGCTGGCGCACGTCGAGGGCGCGGACCACGCGAAGCTCACGATGGCGCCCGTCGTCGCGGCCTGCGACAACGGCCCCGCCACCCTCGGCAAGGGCGACTACGACGGCCTCATCGACCTCTACGGCACCGGCTGACCAGCAGCCGGGGCGAATAGGCGGTGGACGCTGAGCCAGCGTGACCGGAGCTCAGCGTCCCGCCTGCCGCGCGGCGGTTAGGCGCCGCGCTTCGACGTGCGTACGAGCTTGCCGATGACGACGAGGCGCCGCCGGTCCGAGCCCTTCGGGGTGCAGGTGATGAGCGTGACGTACTCGCCGTCCGGCGCGCTGAGCGGCTTGAACGGCACCGGCTCCAGGACCCGCCGGTCCCTCGGCTTGATCACGTGCATGCTCCGCATCCGGTAGGTGTAGGACGTGCGGCCGACCCGCAGGACGATCCGGTCGCCGCGCCGCATCCGGTCGAGCTCGTTGAACGGGCGGAGCCAGGTGGTCCGGTGGCCGAGCAGGACCGTGTTGCCGTCCCGTCCCGGCAGGCCCGTCCCCGGGTAGTGCCCGACGCCGCGCCGCAGCACCGGCTCGCTGACGCCCTCCCTGACCTCGGCCTTCAGGCCCATCCGCCTGATCCTCAGGTGCGCGATCACCGCGCCTTTCCGCGGACGCGCCACAGCGGACACGGCCGCCGCGCCTGCATGCGCCTGCGCGCGCGCCTGCGTGCGCCCGTGTTCCATTGCCTGCGCCTGCGGGACGCCCGCAACGGGCAGGCCGCAGCAGACGGCGATGGCCGCCGCCGAGACCGACTTCCGATCGAGCATGGGTTCACTTCCATCGATTCCGGGTTTCTGGTGGCAAGGGGAAGGGGGCGGCACGTCTGCCGCCCCCTCCCGCCGGGCATCGGCCGCGGATCGTCACCCGCGCCGACACCGATTCAGTTCAGCGCCGCCGACTCGGTCGGCGCCGGCTCAGTTCAGCGCCGCCGGTTCAGTTCAGGACCGGGGAGCCGACCTTGACCGGCACCCCGTCCTTCGTCGACAGCTTCGGGCCGATCTGGCCCGGCTTCACGTCCACCCCGGGAACGTCGACGGTCTTCTTGAGCGAGCCGAGGAACCGCTGGACGGCGGGCAGCTTGTCCGCCTTCCGGTAGTCGTTCGCCGGGGCGGCGGCGGGCCGCGCCATCCGGTACCTGGACGTGGCCGTCTGCGCCTGCTTGGCCTTGGACGCGGCGGCCGACTGCGCCTGCCTGGCCCTGGACGCGGCGGCCGACTCCGCCTGCTGACCCTGCGACCGCAGGGTCGACGGCAGCTTCTTCTTCCCGGCCGCGGGCCGGTGCTTGGACGGCTTGTACTTCGGCGTCCGGAGCGTGGGCGGCAGCGGCTTCGGCTTCTCGCCGCCCCCGACCGTCGCGCCGCCCTTGCACTGCGCCTGCGCCAGGCCGAGGACCGCGATCGCGTTGCCGCACACGTTCACCGGGATGCTGATCGGCGCGTACACCTGGTTCCCGCCCAGGATGCTGAAGTTGCCCGAGGTCTTCATCTTCGGGTCGCCGGTGGCCTTGCGCTTGACGGATGCACCGCCCTTGCACTGCGCCTTGGCCAGCCCGAGGACGGCGACGGAGTTGCCGCACACGTTCACCGGGATGCTGATCGGCGCGTACACCTGGTTGCCGCCCAGGATGCTGAAGTTGCCGGAGGTCTCCATGCCCCCGCCGCCTCCGCCGCGGGCGCCGGCCCAGCCGCCGCGGTTCTCCTGGCCGGTCGCGGACCGGTAGCCGGAGCCCTCCCGGTGGTGCGAGCCGCCGCCGGACTTGACGCTGGCGCCGCCCTTGCACTGCGCCTTGGCCAGCCCGATGATCGCGATGGCGTTGCCGCAAAC
The DNA here is from genome assembly GCF_004348735.1 of Actinomadura sp. KC06. Lineage (GTDB taxonomy): Bacteria > Actinomycetota > Actinomycetes > Streptosporangiales > Streptosporangiaceae > Spirillospora. The sequence continues at coordinate 12,135 of NZ_SMKT01000161.1, read as the reverse complement.
GTCCACGGGGAGGCTGACCGGCGCCTTCACCTGGTTGCCGCCGCCGATCGAGAAGTTCCCGGACGTCTCCATGCCGTCCCCGCCGCCGCGGCGGGCGCCGTCGACCTCGGCGCCGCCCTTCGACTGGGCCTGCGCCGCGCCGATCGCGCCGACGGCGTTGCCGCTCGCCTCGACCGGGACCGAGATCGGGATCTGCACCTGGTTGCCGCCCAGCACGCTGAAGTTGCCGGACGTCGTATCGGCCACGGCCCCGGATCCGAAGGCCGCGCCGACGGCGACGGCGCCCGCGGCCACCAGGGCGGCGCGGCCGGTGTTCCTTGCCCACATGCGCATGTGTTTCTCCTGTCGTGTTTCGCGATTCGGTGAATCGGTGGTGATCGCTGCGCGGCACCGTCCGGGTGAGCGCAGCCCGCAACCGGCCGGGCAAGGCCGTTGCTGATCGAGGAAAGATCGATGGAGGTGGCCGGGATCATGGGAACCGGCCGGGACGGGCGGCGCGCGGGCGTGCGCGCGGGCCGTCCGGGATCGTCCCCGGTCAGGGACGGAAGGTCCTAGTCAGGGACGACGGAGGGGCCGCCGGGCGCGGACACGTCCGTCAGCGCCGTGCGGTGAAAGGCGCTCGGCTCGACGCCGGGCGGGACCGCCGGGGACCGGCCGTTCCTCAGCGCCGCGACGGGCGCGAGCTGATGGCCGCTGGAGGAGCCGCTCCACGGCTCGTCCTGGTCGGCGGGCGGCAGCGGTGCGCGCCGCTCGCCTTGGCATCCGGCGCAGTGGCCCGCGTCCCGGCCGCCGGTTTCCTCAACGGACGTGTAGGGCAGGCCCGCCGCGCCGTGGCCGCCGGGCCGCGCTGCCGCGGCCTCGCCGGACGACGCCTCCGCCGTGCGCCCGTGCTCCGGCCGCTCGGCGTCCTGGGGCTGCGGGGCCCCGTCCAGGACGGGGTTCGACTTCGCGACCCCGTCGGCGAGGTCGCTCACGATGGGCGCGCGCCGGACGTCCGGAATCCGCACCCGCGGCACCCCGGCTCTGTCGGTCAGGTCCCTCAGCTTGCGGACGGCCCGGTCCTTGCGGTCGAACACCTCGTGCCGCCGCTTCTGCAGATACCGGACGGGGTCGTCCTCGATCTCCTGGACGGGTCCGCGGAGGTCGGCGAAGTCGTCGTCCCGCCACGTCCGCAGGACGCGGTCGGGACGGTCTCCGGACTCCCATGTGCCGTCCGGCACCTCGCCGGGCCGCGAACCGAGCCCTTTCAGCGGACGGTCGCCGATCTCCTGCACGCGGCTGGACAGGCCGTCCCACGAATCCGGGTGAGCGTCGGTGGCGGCGGTCTTGTGCGGAGCGTTCGGCTGCGCCGCGGAGGCGGGCCCGCCGAGGGCGGAGAGCGCCATCCAGCCGGCGAACGCGAATCCGGCGATGGCGATAAGGCGGACAAGGACGGGAATCAAGGCATGGCGCGGCCGACCCAGGGGGCGAAACGCCCCGCTACGGATCGGTGCGGACTCCATTGCCGGTCCCTCCTTGCCGTGGTTCGGTCGGCACGAACGTAGCACCGCGGAACGCGCGATCAAGGAGCCGATGTTTTCTCTCCCGGCGTGTCTCCCGATCATTTACCGCACCATTAATTTCGCTTTTATCGCACGCGACGATGCCCGTATTGCCGGGCTTTTGGGAATTGCGGGCGGATCGCGGCGCGGCACCGGCCGTTCACCCGAGGTTCGCGAGACGGATGGCGGGCGGTATCGGGTGCGCTACATTCGGTGAACCGGTAGGCCGCGACGGCCGCCCGACGGAGGAGCTTGCGATGCCCGACCCCTCGTCCGCGATCACGCGCCTGCGGCCCGCGCGCCGCCGTTCCGCGCCGCGCCGGTTCGTCACCCGCCGGGACGTCCACCTCATCGTGCTGTCCGGTGACCTCGCAGGTCAGAGTGCACGTTCGCGGGGCGCGCGTACCTCCGTCTGGACGCTCTACTCGCGCTGGGAGTGGTCCCTGGCCACCGCCCGCGCCGAACGCGCCCGGCGCCGCGCCCGTCCGCCCTGGAGCTAGCGGAACCCCGGCACCGCCCACCCCGCGCCGTGCTTCCCCGGCCCGCCGCCCGCCGGAGGAAAATCCTTCACCCGGCCCTTCTTTACTCCGCCAGGGCTCCGCTTCGGGGGCCGGGGCGGCGGGTGGGCGGACGCATGGCGGGCGTGCTGCGGATGATGTGGTGCGCGATCCGGCGGGCGGCGAAGTCGGCGCCGTGGACGAACCGCATCACCGGCCCGAACGTGGCCGCCGCCGCGAGGCCCGCGAAATAGAGCCCGGGCGCGGACGCCTCGAAGTCCCGGCTGAGGACGGGAGCCCCGTACCGGGTCGCGACGCGGCGGCGCAGGTCGGACGAGAGCAGCGTGAGGCGGTCGACGTCCGGGACGAACCCGGTGGCGGCGATGACGTGGTCCGCCTCCGTGACGAGGCGGCGGCCGGTGCGGTCGGTGGTGGTGACGGCGACGCCGCCGTCCTGCTCGGCCGCCTTCCCCAGGAACCGGCCGGTCGAGACGCGGACGCGCCGGTCCAGCCGGTCGCGCAGCCACCACGCGCCCGCCGGCGGGAGCGTCTCCTTGACGATCCGCTGACGCGTCCCTTCCGGCAGGTACCGGACGAGCCCAGGACGTTCCGCCCACACCCACGTCCGGTATCCGGCGCCGAGCCCGGACCGGGGCCCGCCGAGCAGCTTGGTCCGCAGGGAGCGCGTCTGCTCGGGCACCGCGTTCCAGTCGATCTCGCGCCTGCGGGCGAGGACGTGCGGGTACGCGCCCGCGTCGGCCAGCAGCACCGCGGTCTCCAGCGCGGACTGCCCGGCGCCGACCACGGCGACCTCCTGGCCCGCGAACATGCCGAAGTCCCGGTGGGCGGTGCTGTGCGAGACGAGCCAGGACGGCAGCCCGGCGAGCTCGTCCGGGATGTGGGCGAACGGGCCGACGCCGACGGCGACCACGACCGTGCGGGTCGCGATCGTCTCGCCGGTGGACAGCGTGACGGTGTAGCCGCTCGCGCCGCCCCGCTCGACGTTCAGGACCTGCGCGTCCTCGGTGCCGGGGATCACCACGGAGGCGAACCAGCGGCCGTACTCGACGAACGTCTCGAGCGGGATCGGCTCGCCGACCCGCCAGTCCGGGTGCCGGTCGGTGAAGCCCATGCCCCGCTGCGGCGCCCCGAGGTTGGACGCGAACGGCTCGGATTTCAGGAACATGCCGAGCGGCATGTTCTCCTCCCAGAACCGCATCGGCTTCCCGATGATCCGCACGTCGAGGCCGAGGTTCTGCAGGTAGGCGGCCGTGGACAGGCCGTAGGGTCCGGCGCCGGCGATGACGACGTCGCAGGCCGAGTCGTTCATGATCGTTCCCCCGTGTGAAATGTGGTTTACCTGGTGCGGAGCCGTCCGACGGCGCGAAGCACGCTCTGCCGTCCCATCGCGAGGAACGGCGGCAGGTCGTCGCCCGCGTACCAGGCGAACTCGTCGGCCTCGCGCAGCGGACGGAGGGTCTCGGGGAGGGCGCGCGGCGGGCGGGTGGCCGTCTGCTGGAGATAGTGGTTCTCGACCAGCAGGTTGCGGCCGAACGCCGGGCGGACGCCCGGGACGCGCCGTCCGGACTGCGCGAGATGCAGGACGCGGACGAGATCGAGCCCGTTCAGGTCGCTGAAGAGCCGGAACTGCGCCCCGAGCCGGGGGTTGAAGTCGAGCAGGTGGTAGCCGCCGCCGTCCGGGTCGAGCCGGAAGTCGAGGTCGACGAGCCCGCGGCAGCCGAGCAGCCGGACGATCCGGACCGCGAGCCGCCCGAGCTCGGGATTGTCGACCCATTCGCCGGAGACCGTGTGCCCGGCCTGCGGCGGATGCGCGAGGTGCTTGCGGCCGACCCCGCCGAACAGGCAGTCGAGCGACTCGTCGAAATAGCCCTGGAAGAACCAGTCGCCGCCGCCGGGCGGGATGCGCCGCTGCAGGATGAGCGGGCCCGCCTCGCCGTCCGGGTCGCGGACGCGGCTCGCGGCGAACAGCCGGTGCGCCTCGCCGAGCGTCCGGACGAGCGTGGTGCTGCGCAGCCCGGGGCCGCACCGCCACGGCCGCGCCCATTTGGCGATCAGCGGCAGGCCCCAGTCGCGGGCCGCCTCGTCCACGTCCTGGGCGGACGCGGGCTTGCGGCTCGGCGGGCATTGGATGCCGTAGCGGGCGCACGCGTCCAGCAACAGTCCCTTGTCTGCGACGCCTCGGGGGGCGTCCGGGTCCTGGTGGGGGAAGACGAAGTGGGAGGCCAGCGCGTCCGCCTGCTCGGCGACGAAGATCGCTCCGGCGTCGTCCAGCGGGACGAGCAGGGGCCGGCCGCCCTGCTCGGTCGCCACGCGCTCGCCGATCGCGCGCAGGTGGCTCAGCAGCGCGGCCGGGCGCGCGGCGGGCGGCGCCCACGGATGCCCGCGGTGCAGGTAGCGGGAGCGGGACGACGGGTTGCCGCGCCCCTCCAGGATCGCGTGCACCGGCACCCCGGCGCGGCCGAGGCTCCGGATCGCCCCGAGCGTCCCGTGGTGGAAATGGTTGCGGTCGGTGCGCAGCAGCAGGGCGGGCAGGCCGGTGTCGAGTCGCGTCGCGGACGGGACGTGCGTGTCGAAGAACATCCGTTCAGCGGACCCGTTCCAGCGAATGGCGGGGCACCGCGACCCTCCTTGCCGTGCTCATTCTCTTCGTCGTCAAAAGGAACGATACGCTTGCGGGCTGCTGATATCCATTTACCCCGGCGCCCATTCGGATATCCGTGAAAGGGCGCTTCCTTTCTGTCCGCTAATCGGCTGTGCTGGTCAATATGTGCGATCGAGGACGCGTTCGACATCGGGCATTCCGGGGAAGGCGTCCAGAACGTCGGACAGGGGCTCGTCCGGGGCGCCGGGGAGCCCGGCGACGTCGCGGGTGACGGCGGCCAGCAGCGCGACCGTCCGGGAGATGTCGTAGGCGGCGGAGGCGGCGGCCGCCGCACGGCCCTCGCTCTCGGCGATCGCGGGGAACAGGAGGCGGCGGGCGACCTCGTCCGCGAGCGCGGCGGGATCGTCCGCGGGCACGAGCGCCCCCATCCCGGGACGGACGATCTCGGTGATGCCGGGAACGTCCGTCCCGACGAGGGGGCGTCCGGTGGCGAGGGCCTCCAGCGCGGTCAGCGGCAGCCCCTCCCACCGGGACGGCAGGACGACGACGTTCGACGCCGCCAGCCAGTCCCGCGGATCCCGCACGGCCGGGACGAACGTCACGCCCGCCCCGCGTTCGCGCCGGAGCACGTCCAGGTCCTCGCCGTCCCCGATGATGGCGAGCCGCGCGGAGGGGCACCGCGCGATGACGCCCGGCCATGCCGCGACCAGGACGTCCTGCCCCTTCTGCCTGGTCAGCCGGCCGACGCAGACGGCGAGCGGAACCCCGGCGGGCAGGCCGAGCCGGGTCCGCGCGCCCAGCCGGGCGATGGCGTCGGCGGGCTGGAACCGGCGGCGGTCCACGCCGTTGCGGACGAGCCGGTACGGCCCGCGCACGCCCGCGCGCATCCCCTCCCGCAGCTCCCCGACCCCGACGCAGACCAGCGCGTCGCTCCAGCGGGCCGCGAGCCGTTCCCAGCGGCGGCTGAGGGCGTCCTGATGTCCGGCCGCGGCGAGCCAGGACCAGCCGTGCGGCTGGAAGATCGTGGGCGTGCCGTGCGGGCGGCGCAGCAGCCGTCCCGCCAGGCCCGCCTTCGAGGAGTGCAGGTGGACGACGTCGGGCCCGAAGCCCTTCACCAGGCGGCGGAGGCTGAGGGACTCCAGCAGCGTCCGCGGCCCGGGGCCGCGTCCGGCGGGCCAGTTGAACCAGGGCACTCCCGCGGCGGCGCACCGCGCGGGCAGGTCGCCGCCCGCCGGGCACGCGACCGCCACCTCCCAGCCGCGTTTGCGCTGGTCGCCGACCACCTGGCCGACGTAGACGGCGACCCCGCCGGCGTTCGGCTGGCTGACGTGCAGCACCCGGACCGGCGTAGAACCACCCGGCGACGCCACGCCGCAAGGGTCATGCATGCGCGGCAGGCCATCGACGGGCAGCGGGGGTCGTCACGAACCCACCTCGACGCGCTCGGCACGCCTCCCGCCCGGAACGGCGGTCCCCGGCCCGGACGCATCGCGCACATCCGCCCCATCGTCCGGACGCCGCCGCGCGCTCAGCACGGCCGCGCTCAACCCGGCGAGCAGCACCCCGGACGCGGCGCCGACCGCGACGCCGAGCGGCAGGTTCGGCGACGACGGCGTGGCGGGCGGCGCCGCGCGGCCCATCAGCGCGACGCGGACGCCGGTGTCGGCGCGGTGGGACGTCCCGTACCGGACGAGCGCGTCGGCGGCGCCGTTGGCGAACGCGGCGGCGTCACGCGGCGTCCGCCCGTTCCCGGCTAGCTTGATCACCGGCGTGTCCGGGGACGTGGACGCCCGGACGTGCTCGCGCGTGGAGCCCGGCGGCGCGTCCGGCAGCGGTAGCTGGGAGTAGCGGAGCGTCTCCTCCAGGGGCGCGAGCCGTCCGTACAGCTGCGCGAAGCTCAACGCTGCCGGACCGGCCCGGTCGGGCCCGACGTCGTCCACCACCAGGACGAACGCATCCGCCGTGTAGGTGGCCGGCGCGTAAAGGCCGTATCCGAGCCCGCCGAGCACCCCGGCCAGGACTAACGCAATCGACGGCCCGCACCACTTGGGCAGCGCGGCGAACGGTCTGCGGCCTCGCCCCATACCGGGCGGTCTCTGCCCGGCGTCACGTTGCGGCATCTTGAGCCCTTTCTCGCATCGGAATGACCCCGCTGCCCACCGGTTCCGGACGGTAGAGCCGGACGAGCCCGGCGGCCTGCTCGGCGATGGCGTACCGACCGGTGACGACCGGCGGCACGCGCGTCCTGTCCCTGGGCGCATGGGCGGCGCGCCGGATCTCCTCGGCCCAGGCCCGCGCATCGGACGGCAGCCGCCGGGCGTCCGCGACGGCCTCGCCCTCCGGAAGGTCGTCGAGGGCCGGGCACGTCGTGTAGAGGACGGGAAGCCCGGCGGCCAGCGCCTCCACGACCCCGAGCCCGAACGTCTCCTGGACGGACGGCGCCGCGAAGACGTCCATCGCGGCCAGCGCACCCGCCACGTCCGACGTCCCGCCGGCGAAGATGACCTCGACCCCCGTGTCGTGCGCGAGCCGTTGGAGCGTTCCGCGCAGCGGGCCCGCCCCGACGAGCAGCAGCCGGACGCCGTCCAGCCGCGCCACCGCCTCGATCAGCAGGTCGAACCGCTTGGTCGGGACGAGCCGTCCGACCGCCCCGACGACCGGCTCGTCCGGGCCGATGCCGAGGCGCCGCCGGGTCGCGGCGCGGCGCGCGGCGTCGAACGCGAACTCCGCGGCATCGACCCCGTTCGGGATCACGGTGATCCGGCCTGGCCGGACGCCCCAGCCGCGCAGCCGGGCCGCGACCGTCGGCGACACCGCGACGGTCGCCGTCCCGAGCCGTTCGGTCGCCCGGTACAGGGCCCGGACGCCGCGCGTCACGGCACGTCCCTCGATATGACCGTCGCCCAGCGAATGCTCGGTGGCGACGATCCGAGGCGTCCCGGCCATCCATGCGGCGATGCGGCCGTAGACGCACGCCCGGTACAGGTGCGTGTGGACGACGTCGTACCGCCCCCGCCGGATCAGCCGCGCAAGCCTGGGCAGCGCCGCGACATCCCGGTTCCCGCGCATGCCGATCTCATGGACGTGCACGCCCGCGCGCCGGATCTCCGCGCCGACCGCGCCCGCCCGCGTCAACGTCGCGACCTCACACTCGACAGGCAGGTGGCGGAGCAGCAGCGCGAGCTGGCGCTCCGCCCCGCCGTGCTCCAGCCCGGTGATGACGTGCAGGACCCGGGGCACAGACGGGGTCACACGCGGCTCCGGCGGCGCAGTTCGTGCCGGACGAGCTTGGCCCGCATCCGCAGCGGCCCGTCCCGGTCGCCGACGTAGGTGCGGGGCAGCGCGTGCCGGCTGGGCTCGTCCGGTGCGATGTCGCAGGCGTAGTCGTATCCGGCGGCGCGCACCGCGTCGATCTCGCGGGACGTGGCGTGCCCGTACGGGTAGGCGAACCCGTTGACCGGCCGGTCCACCAGTTCCTCCAAGGCGGCTCGGCTCTCCTCCAGTTCCTCGCGGAGTTCGGTGTCGTCCGTCCTGGGAAGCGAGACGTGGTGGCGCCCATGCGACGCGACCTCGATCCCCGCGCCCGCGACCGTGCGGATCTGGTCGGCGGTCATGAGGGGTTTGCGCGGCCCGTCGTCCCAGGCGTTGTAGGTTCCGATCCGTCCGGACACGATGAACACCGTCGCGCCGAACCCGTACCGCAGCAGCGCCGGGAGGGCCCGCGTCGCGAAGTCGGCGTAGCCGTCGTCGAACGTGAGCCCGACGAGGCCGCGGGCCCGTCCGGCGGCGTGCGCGTCCAGCAGCTCGCGCATGCCGACGCCGCGCAGGTCCCGCGCCCGCAGCCAGGCGAGCTGCCGCTCGAACCGCGCGGGCGACACCGTCACCAGGTGCGGGTCCTCATCGAAGTGGTCGACCGAGTGGTACATCAGCACCAGCGGCGCCGGCCGGATCTCCTCCGCCGGGCGCGCGGGCGCCGGTTCGGTCACTCGTGCAGGTTCGGTCGGATGGCTCACTGGTCTCCCCCGATTCGGTACGGCCGCGCCATGAGGCGACGAGGCCGGGTCCAGCCAGGACGATCAGGACGGCGAACGCCGCCGCGGTCACCAGCCCCCCGGCGGCGAGCTGGACGATCGCCGGCATCCGTTCGCCGAACGCGCCCGCGACGGCGAACCCCGCGGCGCAGGCCCCGGCCGCCGCGAGCACGAGCCGCGCCACGTCGGCGGCGATCCGCCGGAGCGCGACCGGCGCGACGCCCGCGCGCAGCCCGGCCAGCAGCAGGACGGCGGCGAGCGTGATCCCGGCGGCGTTCGCGGCGGCCAGCGCGACCGTCCCGGCGGACGCGGCGAACGCGCCGCCGATCGCGGCGGTGACCGCGAGGCCGCCGAACAGCACGGCCGCGGGCCGCCATGTCGGCCTGCGCTGCGCGAAGAACGCCCGCGCGGCGAGCCCGACCGCCATCTGCCCCCAAAGCCCGAGGGCGTAGACGCGCATGACGGACGCGGTGCTGCGCGTGTCCGCCGCCGTGAACGCGCCGTGCTCGAACAGCACCTTGATCACGACGGGCGCGAAGGCGATGAGGAACGCGGTCGCGGCCAGCACCATCGCGCTCGCGACGGCGAGGTCCTGCTGGATGCGGCGCGCGACGAGCCCGGTGTCGCCGTCCGCCGACGCGCGGGCGAGCCGCGGGAACGTCACCGTGACGATCATCAGCGACAGGATCATCGGCACCTGCGCGACCTTCTGCGCGTAGTTCAGGTGCGAGATCGACCCGGCGGCCAGCTCCGATCCGAAGAACCGCTCGACGAACACCTGCGCCTGCCGCGTCACCGTGTACACGACGACCGGCGCCGCGGCCGCGAGCCCCATCCAGACGTCGGCGTCCTGCACCGCGCCCGTCGCCGGGGGCCGGGATTCACGCAGGCAGCGGACGAACGCGGGCCCCTGCACCGCGATCATCAGAACGCTGCCGCACGCGACACCGATCGCCGCGCTCATGACGCCGACGACCCCCGAAAGCCCCGCGATCAGCGCGAGGATGCCAACGTTGTAGGCGAGGTAGATCGCTGCGGGCGGCCCGAACCTGTGGTGGGCGCGCAGCGTCGCGCTCATGAACCCGGCGACGCCGAACGTCACCACGGTGATCGCCGTCAGCCGGACGCACTCGATCGCCGGGCCGCGCTCGGTGAGGCCGGGGGCGAGGGCGTCCACCAGCACCGGCGCGGCGGCGACGATCGCGACCGTGACCACCGACAGGCCGAGGATCATGCGCGGCAGCGTCGTGCCGACCAGCGGGCGCAGCCCGCCGCCGCGCGCGAGGAGCCGGGTGACCGCGGGGATCATGAGGAGGGCCATGGCGTCCTCGATGAGCAGCGGCGAGACGGTCTCGGGGATCGTCCACGCGACGAGGAACGCGTCCGTGCTGCCGCTGGCGCCGAACAGGTGCGCCATCTGCAGGTCGCGGAGGAATCCGAGCCCGGTCCCGGCGGCGATCAGCACCCCGGACAGCGCGGCGGCCCGTCCGACGGACGACCCGGCGAAGTTCCCGGCGCTCCCGGCTTTTCCGGCGGACGCCCTGGCGGAGGTGGTGGCGGAGGTCATTCGCGCACCGCCCCGAAGGCGCGGGACGCGACGACCCCGAGGACGATCGCCGCCAGCGCGCAGGTAGGCCCGCCCAAGTCGGCGTACAGGAAATTGACCAGCAGGAACGTCATCAGCCCAACGCTCGCGAACCAGAACGGACCGCGAGCACCGCGCCGCCTCCACAGCCCAGCGACGAGCACACCGATCAACGCCGCGAAACCCGCGAAACCCACCACGCCCTGCTCCGACAGGAACAGCAGATACTCGCTGTGCGGCGACAGAAGCGGCTGCCGGGAGTACCCATGGACGGGGTCGTCGGTCTCGCTGCCGGACGACAACTCGATCCCGGCATAAGCGTCCCGGAACGCCGGGAAGTTCTTCACGCCCACGCCTGTGCCGGGATTGTCCTCCCAGATCCGGACGGCCGCCGCCCACAGGCTGTACCGGTCGTCCACCGACTGGTCGGGGTCGCTGACAGAACCGACCAGGGTCTTGGACCGCTCGACGATCGCCTGCGAACCGCCGCCGACGCCCCCGCCGACGACCAGCACGAGCAGGAGCGAGGCGCAGCAGGCCAGCACCTTGACCGCCGTCCACCGGTCGAAAAGCACAAGGGTGAGGACGGCGGCGACACCCAGTGCGATCCACGTACCGCGACTCAGCGAAAAGGCCAGCGCGATGCCCAACACACCAAGCCCGCCCAGCGCGGCAATGGCAGCGATGAACCCCCGCCTAAGCGCGAACAACGCGAAAGCCGTCAGCGTTAGGAACGCCAATCCGACAACGACGGACATCCCCATCACGTTGCCCGCGCCGAACGTCCCGACGGCCCTGATGTACGCGCCGCCCATCGACGCGCCGTTCCCGGTGACCGACTGCCAGATCCCGTACCCGGCCTCCCAGAACCCGAGGACGAGCACCGACGAGCACACGATCGCGAAGTCACGGCGGTCCCGCACGAGCAGCAGGACGGCCAGCGGCACCAGCACGAAGATCTGTACGTCCCGGACGAACCCGGGCAGGCTGGACGCGATGTCGGCGGAGCACACCGTGCTGATCCCGAGCCCCGCCACCAGCGGACCGAACGCGAGCAGCGCCGCGCGCGGCATCTCGACCCGCCCCGCGACCAGCAAGAACGTCGCGACGAACACGAGCACGACACTGGCGACGTCCCCGGCCGTGACCTCCATCCCGTCGCCGACCACCTCCGCGCCCGGCGGGGTCCCGACGCTGAACACGGCGACGGCGACCAACCAGCTAGGCCGCCTGACCAGGCGACGAGCTCCCTCCGGACGCGCGGCGAAGGGCGGGGCGTGGGCCGTCATCCCGCGTCCCGGAAGATCATCGCCCGGACGGTCAGCAGCAGGATCTTGAGATCGCCGCTGAACGACCAGTGGTCGATGTAGTGGTTGTCGAGCCTGGCCCGCAGCTCGATGGACGTGTCCCCCCGGAACCCGTGGATCTGCGCCCACCCCGTCATCCCGGCCGGAACACGATGCCGCAGCATGTACCCGGGGCACGTACGGGAGAACTGCTCCACGAAATGCGGACGCTCCGGACGCGGCCCCACAAGGCTCATGTCGCCACGGATGACATTCCACAACTGCGGAAGCTCGTCCAAGGACGTGGCCCGCAGAAACCGCCCCACCCGCCCGATCCGGTCGTCGTCGCGCACGGTCCAGCGGGTGTCGGACTCGTGCTCGTCCACCTTCCGCAACGTCCGGAACTTCAGCAGGACGAACTCCTCACCGCCGAGCCCGATCCGCCGCTGCCGGAACACCACGCCCGGCCCGCCCTCCAGCCGCACCGCCGCCGCACACACCGCGATCACCGGCAGTGCCGCGCACAAGAGCAGGGAGCCGACGACGAGATCGAGCAGCCGCTTCGCACACCG
>NZ_SMKT01000160.1 GCF_004348735.1 Actinomadura sp. KC06 | reverse complement strand
GAGACGGGCGGCGCCGGGGGTCGGTTCGGGGGCGGCGATGGTGGTTCGGCGGTCCGTTGGCGGCCGTGTTGGGGGCGGTTCCGTCTCCGCGGCAGAGTGATCAGGGACGGTTCAGGTCTGATTCAGGGTTCGGTCAGGGGCGCCGAACCACCCCGAGTTCGCAGAGTTGTCAAGAATAGCCAGTCAAGGCTTCCGGCAATCGCCAGGTTCGACAATTTCTGCGATAGGCGCGAAAAAGAGTCGCGCGACTCAACGTCCGTCCAGATCTCCGCTCTGGATCGCGCTCAGCAGCGCATTCCACTGGGCGGAATCGAGGGCGATGGCGCCCGCTGAGCGGTCTCGCGAGTCCCGGACCAGCACCGATGGCCCCTGCGCCGCCACCTCCACACAATCATCCTGGGCCTGGCTCCGGCTGGCCTTGCGCCAGTTCAGCGCCGTTCCGTGAATCGATCGGCACACCATCCAGCAACCCTCCATCCATTGCCGGCGGGTGCCGTCTCGCCGACCGATCGGACAAGAACACCCGCCCGGCGAGCACCAAGCAGGGCACGACAAACCACGACCTTGTGGATATTTTCCCGATCACGAGTGTAAACGGTTCGAGTTATCCCGCCTACAAGGGAACACAAGATCACTCTGCGTGCTATGAAGGCCACTCGCCTTGTGGGTGCCCGATGCGGCCGTCACCTCCGGTCGAGTCGAGTCGAGTTGCGATGCTGGTGTCAGGCCGTTGAGCCACGATGCTGGAGTCGAACCGTCCAGCCACGGTGCCGGAGTCTGGCCGTCAGTCCATGAGGTCTTCGGCGGCCTGGCGGAGCAGTGCGATCGACTTCTCGGCCGGCAGCGCCTGCTCCAGGAGGAGCTCGAAGGTGTCCCGGTACTCGGGGATCTTGTCGTCGTCCCCGGTGATCATCACGCTGGCGCCCGTCCGGCCCTCCAGGTAGAGGATGTCGTCCAGGTCGCCGTCGAACTCCAGGAGGCTGAACGGCCCTTCGAGGCCGAGGTGCGCGCCCGCCTTGAACGGGATGATCCGGACGGTCAGCCGCTCATCGCGCTCGGCGGTGTCGGCGATGTGGGTGAGCTGGGCGGGCATGATCGCGGGGTCGACCCCGATGCCGACATGGCGGCGGACCACCGCCTCGTCGATGATGTAGTGCTGGCGTGGCGGGTTCTGCCGCTTGGCGAGTTCCTGCTGCCGCTGGATGCGCAGCTTCGCGCCGAGGGCCCTGCCCTGTTCGGACACCTTGCCCGTGGCGAGCACACCGGCGTATTCGGGCGTCTGGATCAGCCCCGGGATGACCGAACCGTGGAACTGCCGGATGTAGGCCGCGCCCGCCGAGTAGCCGACGTAGTTCAGGAAGTTCGGGTCGAACTCACCCCGGTAGGTGTTCCACCAGGCGGGCTCGCGCGCGCCGCGGGCCAGCGACTGGAGCCGCTCCTGCCGTCCCTCCGAGGTCACGTCGTACACCCTGAGCAGAGCCTGCAGGTCCGTCCGGGTGATGGCGTTCTTTCCCCCCTCGACCCTGATGAGCTTCGACGGGGACCATTCGAGCTGCCGCGCCACCTGGTCCTGCGTCAGTTTCTTCTCTTTGCGCAGGCGGACGAGTTCGGCGCGCAGCAATGCGCTCTGGACGATCGGCCCCTGGTCACTGGTCATCTCAATCGCTCACTCTATGTAGTAGATGCCACCAGCCCGCATGCAACCTGGCAACCCGCCACGTAGCGCGATACGTCACGCCAGGGCGCTACCTGACCGGCCCGCGAGAACCCACCCCCGAGGGTCAGACCCGTCATATCGCTCGAAACTCGGCGATGAAGCTGCCAGACTGCTGCATGACTGTAGACTATGTTGTAATGTGCTAGGTAGCAAAGTAGCAGACGCCGACCTGCCACCCGACGTGTTGCTACCTAAGAAACAGGGAAAGACGTTGACGCAGGGTGAGAGCTCAGACGGACGCGCGCCCCGTCCGGGAACTCCCCATCGGCGGACACGGGGACGTACGCCGACGCGATGAGACACCGGACACGCGCCGGACGGGGAGGACGCTACGAAACGCCGGAATTTCGGAAATACCAGAAAAGAAAATAGAGCCGCCCGCCGCCTCCCACCGATCACCGGTTGCGAGCCAAGACGATCGAGGGAAAGCGGAGAGCGACTCCTCGAGACCGCGCGAGATCGTACCGGCCGGTCATCTCGGACTTTCCTGCGAAGCCGCGAAAAGATCCGGGCTGACCTGCTCAAACGTTCTCTGCGGACTCACCCAGTCTAACCGCGATCATGCGGTTCGGGCTAGTAGGTGAAAGCGACTCGGTCCCCCTGAGCGAGCCGATGCCGGGCCCATCCCAGGCAGCCGGACGTGCGGCATCCGAAGTCGCGATTCGAGACATGGGGTTCTCGTCATGTCAAGACATCTGATACTCCCCCTGACCATTGACATCCATCACCCCACGAAACCGCCATTCGCCCTCCGACCGACCGTCTGGCGGGTGCGCTGATGGACGACTACGCCCGCCAGCACGACCCCGACCAGATCGTCCCGTCCGAAACCGGCCCCGCCGACATCCCGTGGTCGGCGCACGACCAGCCTGAGAACGAGCGCCGGGACGTCGAGCGCCACCTCCCCCTCACGCCGGTCCCGTCGGTCTCGCCGCCGCCGAGGCAGGGTTTCTGGGGGTTCCTCACCGAGATCGAGCAGAACGACCTCCTCGCGTGCGTGGACGAAGTCGTCTATCCGGTGGGCACCGTGCTCTGGTTCGAGGGCCAGACCGCCGACCAGGCCGTCGTGATCCAGTCCGGCTCGATCCGCGTTTCGGTGAACCGGGGCGGACGCGAGCGCATCATCGCGTTCCGCGGCCCCGGCGACATCGTCGGCGAACGGGCGGCCCTGCTGCTGCGCCGCCGGTCCGCGACCATCGTCGCCATGGACATCGTCCGCGGCCTGCGCATCACCACGAAACAGTTCGCGAGCTACCTGAGCGACCACCCCCGTGTGGTCGCCGTCCTCGAACGCGAGCTGTACGACCG
The DNA here is from genome assembly GCF_004348735.1 of Actinomadura sp. KC06. Taxonomy (GTDB): domain Bacteria; phylum Actinomycetota; class Actinomycetes; order Streptosporangiales; family Streptosporangiaceae; genus Spirillospora. The sequence continues at coordinate 17,096 of NZ_SMKT01000160.1, read as the reverse complement.
GCTGACCGAGCAGTCGGGCCCGCTGCCCGAGTCGCCGTCCCAGTACGCGACGAACGACCAATACGCGACGAACGACCAGTACACGAGCGGCCAGTACACGACGACTGACCAATACACGACGGGCGACCAGTACCGGCCTAATGCGCCGCACGACCCCGCCGTCCAGTACGGCTTCCTTGCGCCGCAGCTATCTGCGGCTCTGGACGGGCCCGTCCCAACACAACCGCCTAGCCCGCAAGTGCCGGGCACGCCGCAGGCGCCCGTGACGCGGAACGGGGCGCAGAGGTATGCGACCGTGCCGATCCCGCGCACCGCGCCGCAGGCCGATCACGTCCCGTACACGGCGGCGGCGAACGGCGGAGCCGCCTACCTGATGCGCTCACCGAACGCCACGCCCGTGACGGCGATCACGTCCGCCCCTGCCCCGTTCGAGGACGAGCCGACGCAGCCCATGGCCGTCTCCCCGTCCAGTCACGCCGGAGCGTCGTGGGCGGGCCAGAACTGCACGATCGTCTTCACCGACATCGCGGGCTTCAGCCAGACGCACCGCAACGACCTCGACCGCCTCGACATGCGCCGCGCCATGTACGCGCTGCTCCGCGGGGCGTTCAGGGAGTCGGCGGTGCCCTGGGTCGCCTGCCACATCGAAGACCGCGGCGACGGCGCGCTGATCGTCGTCCCGCCCGAGGTGCCGACCGCCGCCGTCATCAACATGATCGACTCGCTGGCGGTGCGGCTGCGCCAGCACAACCAGCGGTCGAGCGACGCCGTCCGCATCCAGCTCCGGGTCGCGGTGCATGTCGGGCCCGTGATGCCCGACCCGCCTGGAATGTCCGGCTGGGCGCTGATCCGCACCGCCCGCCTCCTGGACGCGCGCCCCCTCAAGGAGCGCCTCGCCGCGACCGGCGCCGACCTCGCCTTCATCGCGTCGACGTTCGTCTACGATTCCGTCATCGCCCACGGCCCCGGCCACGTGAACCCCACCGAGTACGAGCTCATCAGCTGCACGGTGAAGAAACTCAAGACCGAAGGCTGGATCAACCTGCGCGGCGTCCCCGCGCGCACCGCGATCTGACCTGCCCGACGGCCCGTTCCCGCGCGGGCCCCCTCCAGCCCCCCGCTACCGACCCCGCGTGCACCGCATACGCGGGGTTTTCCGCTTTGCCACGCCTTTCCCATTGCGCGCATGCATGCCGGTCTACGCGTTTCCAACCGCCGGCCCTAGTGATCCGGCCTCCGGGCCAGGCGCTCCGGCTGCCGGGTTGCGTGTCTCAGCCGGCCGGTTACGGGTTCTGCCCGCCGCGGCCTCTGGGGATTCGGAGGACGAAGCGAGCCCCCTTGGCGCTGTCCTCGATGGTGAGCGTCCCGCCGTGGAGCCGGGCGATCTCGCGGGCGATGGGAAGGCCGAGGCCGGTGCCGGCCGGGTCGCGGGACTTGCTGGCCTCCAGGCGGGCGAAACGCTGGAAGACGAGGTCGCGGTCCTGCTCGGCGATGCCCGCGCCGTCGTCCAGGACCTCCAGGACGGCGACCGAGTCCTCGCGGCGGACGGTGATGTCCACCTGCGTCTCGGCGTGGCGCTCGGCGTTGTCCAGCAGGTTCGTCAGCAGCCGGACGAGCCGGAGCCGGTCGCCGAGCACCGTCACGCCCTCCTGGATGTGCGGGACGATCCGCTTCGTCCGGTCCGACCTCGCGACCTCGATCGTGACGAGCGCGCCGAGGTCGACGAGTTCGGTGTCCTGCCAGGCGGCGGCGTCCAGGCGGGCGAGCTGCAGCAGGTCCGTCACGATCGCCTGCAGGCGCTCCAGGCTCTGCAGGACGGCCCGGCCCGTCTTCGGCCAGTCGGTCTGGTCCGGATACAGCAGGGCCTCCTCGATCTGGGCGCGCGCAGCGGCGATGGGGCTGCGCAGGTCATGGGACGCGTCCGAGGTGAAGCTCCGCTGCCGTGCCAGAGCGCTGTCGAGACGGTCGAGGGTCGCGTTCGCCGCCTCGGCCAGGAGCCTGATCTCGTCCCGGTTCTCCGGCACCGTCACGCGCCGTCCCGACTCCCCGGCGGTGATCTCCGCGAGTTCGAGGCGGATCGCGTCCACCGGAGCGAGCGTCTGGTCGACCGTCCCCCACGCGCGCAAGGACACGAGCAGGACGGCCAGAAGCGACACGCACACCATGACCAGGAGCAGGCTCGAGCTGACATACCAGGGGACGGTGGGGATCGCCGCGTAGACGATCCAGTCCCCGTCCGGCTGGTAGATGCGGATCCCGACCACCCACATGCAGCCGTTGAACCCGCGCGGCGGGCACAGGACCTTGGTGACGTAGATGTCCGTCTCCGCCGGCCGGAACCGGGCGATCGGCGGGCCGCCCGACGCCTTGCCGGTACCCGCGATCACGCTGCGCCGGCTGTCCACGAGTTGCAGGACGACCTCGTCCGGTGCGGCGAGCCCGCCCTTCATCGCCGGTTCCCGCCTGATCTCGTAGGCGACCCGCAGCGCCGCGGCGGTGGCCTTGTTGCGCTTGTAGTCGCCCGCCTGGCCGCGCACGCCGACGACGATCAGGGTGATCAGGATGACGCAGATCAGTGCGGTGACCGTTCCGGCTATCACGGTCATCCGCACCCGTATGGACCATATGCGCCGTCCGTTCACCCGACCTCCCGCAGGTGAGGTAATCACCGTCCAGACCGGAAACAGTCCTCTGAACAGCCGCAGAGCGCCCAAGAGAGGCCAAAGAAATGGTGCGCCGCACCGGTGGCCTGCCCCGGCCAATCCAGAAGCTCCGGCGCTGGACAAGTCCGCTGTTAGCATCGCGGGTTATGGAGCTGCGCCAGCTTGAGTACTTCGTGGCGGTGACGGAAGAGGCCGGCTTCACCAAGGCCGCGACGCGGCTGCACGTCGCTCAGCCGGGCGTGAGCGCCCAGATCCGGCAGCTCGAACGGGAACTCGGCCAGCCGCTGTTCGACCGGTCCGGACGGACCGTCCGGTTGACCGAGGCGGGCGAGGCCGTCCTGCCCTACGCGCGGGCGGCGCTCGCGGCGGTCGAGGGGGCGCGGCTGACGGTGGACGAGCTGACGGGCCTGCTGCGCGGGCATGTCACGATCGGCACCATCGACTGGATCCAGTCCCTCGACCTGCCGGGCATGCTCGCCGGATTCCACCGAGACCATCCGAACGTGGAGATCACGGTCGTCCAGGAAAAGGCCGACACCCTGACCGGCGGCCTGCGGGACGGACGGATCGATCTCGCGTTCCTCAGCCTCGGCTCCGAACCGCCCGAGGGAATCACGACCCGCGTCGTCATCGAGCAGGACCTTTACGCGGCCGTCGGACACGGCCATCCGCTGGCCCGGCGGTCCACGATCGCGCTGCGCGCCCTGGCCGACGAGGACCTGATCTGCCTGCCGAAGGGCACCGGGCTGCGAGCCGTCCTGGACGGGGCGTGCGCCGACGCCGGTCTGCGCCCGCGTGTCGCGTTCGAGGCGGGCGAGCCGCCCGTGCTGGCGCAGCTCGCCGCGCAGGGGCTGGGCGTGGCCGTCCTGCCCGAGTCCGCCGCCCGCGCCCGGCCGGACGGCCTGCACGCGATGCCGATCGTCCGGCCCCGGCTCAGCGGCCGGATAGCGCTCGCCTGGCGCACCGAGGGCCCGCGCAGCCCCGCCGCCCGCGCCCTGATCACCCGCGCCCGCGACCACCTGGCCCCACCACCCAGTTCAGACGACTGAGCGAGTGATGGGCCAGGCGGCTGAGCGTGCGGTCGAATAATGAGTGGGCGTGGATCAGGCGGCTGAGCGGGTTTGGGCGGTGGTCTCGGTCAGGACGCGGTGCAGGACGTCCGGCTTGTTGGTGATGACGCCGTCCACGCCGAGTTGGACGGCTTTCTTCATGTCGCCGCTGTCGTCGACCGTCCAGGTGAGCACGTCCATGCGGGACGCGTGCACCTGCTTCACAAAGGACGCGGTCAGGTCGCGATAGGTCGGGTTGATCTGGTCGGCGTAGGAGGCCAGTTCGGGCAGGTCCTCGGTCTTCGGTGTGCCGAGCAGCCCGATCGGGACGTTGGGCAGCACCGAGTGGAAGCGGTGCATCGACTCCCAGTCGAACGACTGGACGGCGAGGCGGCGCTCCGCAGGGTCGGGCTGAAGCCAGGACGGTGATCGCTCCAGGGCCGCCGCGACGCGCTTCTCGATCCCCGGGTAGAGGTTGGGGCTCTTGATCTCCACCAGGAGCCCCAGGCCCCGGCCGCGCATGACGCTCAGCGTCTGGTCCAGCGTCGGGACGCGTTCGCCCTTGTACTTCTTGCCGAACCAGGACCCCGCGTCCAGCTTCCGGATCTCGGCGAGGGTGAAGTCGGAGACCTTCCAGGGCCCGCGGCCCGGGTACAGCTGCTCCACGTTCGTCGTCCGGGCGAGCGTGGTGTCGTGCATGATCACGAGCTTGTGGTCCTTGGACTCCTGGACGTCGAGCTCGAACACGTCCGCGCGCTGGGACACGGCCAGCTTGAACGCCGCGATCGTGTTCTCCGGCGCATAGGCGGACGCGCCACGATGCGCGACATTCGTGACATCGGCGGCATACGCGGCGGCACCGTGCGCGGTGCCGGCGCGCGGGTGGGGTTCGGGGACGCCGGACCGCGAGGACGGACCTGGGCCGGTGTCCGCGGCGGCGGGCATCACCGGGGCGATGATCGCCGTCGAAGCGGTGACGGCGATGAGCGCGAGACGATTCCGTCGGTGCATCTTCACCTCTCGGGAGCCTTTCGGGAGCCTTCCGGCCTTCGACCCCGGCCTGCGACCCCGGACCTCGGACCGGGGCCTCGGTCGTCAACCTCGAACCCGGACCCGGACCTCGAACCCGGACCTCGGACCCGGACCGGGCCCTCAGACCCGGACCTCGATCGTCAACCTTGGAGCCTTGGGCGTGCGGAGCCTCGGAACCGAGGCCTTTCGCACCCAACACTCGGACGGTCCGGTGACACGGGAGTTACGGGCCGGTAGCAGACCGTGTACAGCCGGGGACGATACGCATCGTCGCCCATCCGGCACGGTGCGGACACGACTTTTGGATCAGAAATGGACGGCGCCGTCCGGGCCGGATTCCGGCTCGTCGGGCTTGCCGTCCGTCCGCACACCCCTGGCCGCCTTCGACAGGATCAGCGCGCCGAGCAGGAGCTTCCGGCTCCGCCGCAGCGGACGCGGGAACCGGACACGGCGGATGAACGCCCGCCCCGCAGGCGCCTCCGCCTCCACCGGTTCCCCTGGACCGTCCGTCCCGGACGCCGACCTCGGCAGCGGAATCAGCGACGCGGGCGCACGAGGCGTCCCCAGCCGGGTCGGACGGCTCCGGCCGCGCAGCGTCACCGACCGTCCGAGGTTCCATTCCGCCGCCTCGGCGAGATGCGCCAGATCGAGGACGGTCGCCGACGCCAGCACCCGTCCGGGCGTAGCTTTCGCCAGGTCGCTGAGCCGGGCCGCCTCGTTCACCGGATCGCCGATCACCGTGTACTCGAACCGCTCCTCCGCGCCGATATACCCGGCGACGACCGGGCCCGCGGACACACCGACCCCCGCGTCCAGCATCGGCACCTCGGCCCGGAGCCGCCGCGCCAGCTCCCGGGCGGCGCCGAGCGCCCCGCCCGCCGAGTCCTCCAGCTGCGTCGGCGCGCCGAAGATCGCGAGGGCCGCGTCGCCCTCGAACTTGTTGATCCAGCCGCCGTGCGCCGCGACCACCGTCACCACCACGCCGAAGAACCGGTTCAGCAGGCCGACGACCTCGTCCGGGCTCCGCGTGTCCGCCAGCTTCGTTGAGCCGGTGAGGTCGACGAACAGCACCGCCACCTCGCGGGTCTCCCCGCCGAGCGTGATGTCGCCGCGCTCCAGCGCCAGGTCGGCGACCTCCTCCCCCACGTGCCGTCCGAACAGGTCGCGCAGCCGCTCATGCTCGCGGAGCCCGGCCACCATGTGGTTGAAGCCGGCCTGCAACTGCCCCACCTCGCTCGCGTCGTACACGTCGACCTCCGCGCCGAGGTCGCCGCGCTCCACCCGCGCCATGCCCTTGCGGACGGCCTTGATCGGATCAGCGATCGCCCGTGTCGCCATATAGGTGACATAGACGCCCGCGACCAGCGCGGCGCCACCAAGACCCAAGATCGTGATGGCGAGCTGGGTGACGTTGATGTCCGGCGCGGCCAGCGCGGCCACGGCGACGCAGATCAGCCCGAACACCGGGATCGCCGTCCCGAGCGCCCACGCGAGCATCACCCGCGTCGTGACCCCCGGCAACCGGATCTTCCGTGGCCGCTCCGCCGCCAGCACCAGCGCCGCCGCCGGACGCAGCAGCCGCTCCGACAGCAGATAGACGATCGTGCAGGTCGTGGCGGCACCCAGCAGGCACGTCAGGCCGGTCTTCACCGCCAGCCGTCCGGTGAACAGCAAGAGATCGAGCACCGCCCAGCCCAGCGCCCCGATCACCCACAACGCACCGATGAGAAGGGTCAATCGCAACGGTCCAAGGAGCACCGCACGCCGCTGCTGCCGGTCCGGCGTTCCCCCGTCCCGGACGAGGGACACCACGGGCCGCCACAGCCACAGCCCCAGGAACAAGGCCACCGGCACCGCGACCACCGGATAGCTGAAGAACGCGACGGCGTTCACCAGATGCGCATAATCGCGATCGTCGAGCGGCGGATCAGGCACCACGAACGTCGCGAACAGCAGCACGACGACCGAGCCGACCGCGTTGGCGACGCCGACCACCACGAGCAGGACCCAGCGCACGCGGATCTCGAGCATGCTCGTCACGTGCGCCTCCGGAGGGATGGAACCGCCCAGACGGATCATCCCACGGCAGGACCCGTCAGGCGCTCGTACCCTCCGTCTCCACGGCGACCTTCACACCGACCGCGTCCTGCGAGGCGCGCCGCACGAACGGCCACCCGGCCACGACCAGCACGGCCCACACCGCCATCACGTACAGCGCGATCCGCGTGTCGGCCTCCCATGCGATCGTCACCGTGACGAACACGAAGAACGCCAGCACCGCCCAGCTGCTGAACGGTGCCCACGGCATCCGGTAGGACGACGTCGCCAGCGCACCGGCCTTCGCCTTCCGCCGGTAGATCATGTGCGAGACGAGAATGACCGTCCACACCGCGAGCGCGCCTCCGGTCGACACCGACGTGATGTACTCGAACGCCTTCTCCGGCACCACCGCGTTGATCACGACCCCGACACCCATCACCAGCGCCGAGATCACCACGGTCAGCACGGGAACGCCCCGCCCATTCAGCCGCGACAGCAGCTTCGGCCCGTCGCCGTTCACGCCGGCCGTCCGCAGCATCCGGGACGTCGAATACAGCCCGCCCGCGTTGCAGGACGACAGCGCCGCAGTCAGCACCACGAAGTTCACGATGTCTCCGCCGCCCGGAATGCCGATCTTGTCGAACGCCAGCACGAACGGGCTCGCGCCGCCCTTGAACGCCGTCCACGGCACCACCGCGAGGATGACCAGCAGCGACCCGAGGTAGAACAGCGCGAACCGCAACGGCAAAGCATTGATCGCCCGCGGGATGTTGCGCTCGGGATCCTTCGCCTCGCTCGCCGTCACACCCACCAGCTCGACGCCGAGATACGCGAACATCACCATCTGCAACGTCATGATCGTCGCGCTGTACCCCTCGGGGAAGACACCCCCGTGATCCCACAGGTTCGACGCCGCCGCCGTCTCCCCGGCATCGCTGAACCCGAAGATCAGCACCCCCATCCCCACCATGATCATCATCACGATCGCCGCGACCTTGATCATGGCGAACCAGAACTCCAGCTCGCCGAAGAGCTTCACCGAGATCAGGTTCACCACGAACAGGATCAGCAGCGCCACCAGCGCCGTCTGCCACTGCTCGACCCCGGGCCACCACTTCTGGATGTACGTGCCGGCCGCGGTCAGCTCCGCCATACCGGTCGTGACCCAGATGATCCAGTACGTCCAGGTCGTGGCGTACCCCCAGAACGGACCGAGGAACTCCCGGGCATACCCGGCGAACCCTCCCTCCGCCCGCCGGTACGTCAGCAACTCGCCGAGCGCCCGCATGACGAAGAACAGCGCCAGCCCCGCAACGGCGTACATGAGGATCAAGCTCGGCCCGGCCTTGGCGATGTTCTCCCCGGCCCCCAGGAACAACCCGGTCCCGATCGTCCCGCCGATCGCCAGCATCTGGATCTGGCGCGTCCCCAACCCCCGCTGATAACTCTCCGCGCCCTGGTCTGGGAGCTTTGCGACCACGCGGCCTCCCCACCTCTAAGGCCGCCCCTCCCGGAGCGGCGCCACCCTCCGGTCACGCACCGCTGCTCAACCCGGACAGACTAGGAACCCCCGCTGCATAAGGCGAAACGCACCCCACAAACCGCTATCGCCCCGGTATCTCACCGTGGCGCTCTTTCCCCCTCCAGCCCGCCGTTAACGAGTTGGCGACCACCTCGGCCATCGCGTATGCTCTCGGACGTCGCCAAGCGTCAGCACCCTCCGAAGCCGCTAAGCTCGGAGCAGCAAGGTCCTGTGGAGCAGTTAGGAGTGCTCGCCACCCTGTCAAGGTGGAGGCCGCGGGTTCAAATCCCGTCAGGACCGCCCAGACGTGCACCAGCACGTCCCGGGCAGGTAGCTCAGTCGGTACGAGCGTCCGCCTGAAAAGCGGAAGGTCGGCGGTTCGACCCCGCCCCTGCCCACACCTCTAACCAGCCAAAAGGCCCGGAACCCTTCTCGGTTCCGGGCCTTTTGACAGCAACGGCCTCAGCCGAGCACATCCCCCAGCTTCCCGAGCGCCGCCCGCTTCTCATCAAGCGCCGGGTGAGCGTAGATCGTCATGGTCACCTCAATGTCGCTGTGCCCGACGATCTCTCGCACGACGTGCGGCGGCACGCCGAGGTCCAGGAGCAGCTCGCCAGCTCTCCGCCGCGGACTCCCCAGAACAGGCGCCCGCCGGGGCCGGGGCGCGCCTCGTTCTAGTCGCGTAGGGCGATCTCGATCCGCCGCTTGTCGGCTTCGCCCTGCCTCGATGTACATCGCATGGACCCGTAGCTCCAGGCTGTGAGCCGGCCCACTCAGTGACTTGGGTAGCTGGGACGTCATCGTTGAGCCAAGTGGACACGCACTCATGGCGAAGGGCGTACGGGCGCTTGGCGAGCGGCGAGGCGTACTCGGCGTCAGCGGGCCCCATGCCCATTGTTTTAGGCATGGAACTCTTTCTTCGGCGACGGCGAAGGCGAAGGCTCCGTCCCGGACGTTCACGTCCCATCTTCACCTTGGGGCCCAGGACTGAGCCATCACGGGCGAGCCCAAGAGTCGTTGGGCAAGTGCGGGTCTTGGGTGGGCTGCCGAGTCGGATCGGGATGTGGGCGGTGGGCCGGATTCGGTCGTGGAAGGTGTTTGCATCCGGGATGCGGGATGGTGCATCTAACCTCCTGATGACGGTGAGTGGCTATGTGGTCACTGGTGATCGTTTAGTGGAGGGCGCGGGGTGTCTGGGGACTTGGGGCAGTTGGCCGGGCTCGTGACGCAGTACGTGGCCACGGCGGCGGGTGCCTACGGGGTCGCGGTGTTGGCGCGGACGCAGGACCAGGCTGCCGATGCCACGTTGGGGGTCGGGCGACGGCTGGCGCAGAGGATCTTCGGTGTCCGCGCGGACGGCGAGGAGGTGCTCGAGCCGCTGGCCGATGTGATCGACGATCCCGACGACGGTGACAACCGGGCCGCGTTACACGAGGCCGTCCACAAGGCCCTGGCCGCCGATGCCGAGCTGGCGGTGCAGGTCCAGCAGTGGGTCCAGGACGCGCCCAAAACGGGCGTGCGGGTGATGACGTCCGGGGAGCGGGCCCCGGCGGTGCACACCAACCACGGCATCATCGCCAGCGGCGATGGCAACATCTTCCCGCAGTGAGGATGGCCATGACCGACGACGCTGCGGAAGCCGAGCGGCGGGTCAGTTCCTCACCCGCCGCGCACCTACAGACTTCAGGACCTCGGTCGCCAGGGGTCGGTGTCAACTTCGGCACCGTCAAGACCGGCGATGAGATCGTCCAGGCTGCGGCGACGCTTCCAGCTCCGGAGACAGTGCGGCCCGCCGCGCGGATAGTCGGATTGCCGCGCCCAGCCACGCCGGTGTTCCTCGGGCGTCTCGACGATTACGAGCGGCTGGAACAGGTGTTGGCGGCCGCTGGTGAGACGGTGGTGGTGACGCAGGCCCTGTATGGCATGGGCGGGGTGGGCAAATCGGAGCTGGCGTTGCAGTTCGCGCACCGGTCTCGGGCGCGATACGAGGCGGTGTGGTGGGTGACCGCTGAGAGCCCGCAACAGGTCGAGGCCGGGTTGGCCGAGTTGACCCGTCACCTGGTTCAGGATGCCGCGCGGGCGGCGACCACCGAGGACGCGGCCGCGTGGGCGGTCGGCTGGTTGCGGGCGCATCCGGGGTGGCTGCTGTTGTTGGACAACGTCACCGACCCGACCCATGTCGCAGGGTTGTTGGGACGCTTGGAGGGTGGGCATGCGCTGATCACCAGTCGCCGGGACGTCCGCTGGCCCGGCACCACGCGGACCCTGCGGCTAGGGTTGCTCGACCCGGAGCCGTCCGCCGAACTGATCACTGCCATCACCGGGCACACCGCTCCGCGTGACCGGGAGGCCGCCGCGGAGATCGCCCGGGAACTGGGGTATCTGCCGCTGGCGTTGGACCAGGCCGCCGCCTACATTCGTCAGACCCGCATCACGTTGGGGCGCTACCTGGGATTGCTGCAACGGCATCCGGCCCGCTACTACGCCAAGGCCGCCAATGGCGACAAGGCCCAGGCCACCATCGCCCGCCTGTGGGACATCACCCTGGAAACCCTCCAAGATCAGGCCCCGGAGGCGGCCGAGCTGGCTCTGGTTCTGGCGCAGTACGCCCCGGCGGACATTCCTCGATTGATGCTGGGCGGCGGGAACGAACAGGCCGTCCAAGCCGCGGACGCGGCGTTGGGAGTGCTGGCCTCCCACAGCATGATCGACCTGACCGATGAGGTAGTGGAGATGCACCGCCTCACCCGAGCCGCCGTCCTGTCCCGCGACCAGGGCACCAGCGAAGATCATGCGCACAGTGCGGCACGTGACCTTGCCCTCGCCTGGCTCCAGGCGACCCTTCCCGAGGACCCCGAGTCCGATGTGACCGGTTGGCCGGTCTGGCGATCTCTGGTCGGCCACGTGGAAGCGATCGCGGCCCGGCACGCCTCATTCCGTCCGTCCGAGCAGCTCAGCCAAGTGCTCGACCAGACAGGACTGTTCCTGCTCGCGGAGGGCGATTACCAACGCGCCAACGAGGTGCTCACCACTGCGGCTACGATCGCCGAGGCCGTGCTGGGCCCCGACCATCCCGACGTCGCCGCCCGGCTGAGGCACCTGGCCGCTACATACCGCGCACTGGGGCGGGCTGTCGAAGCCCTGCCTTTGGAGCAGCGGGCACTGGCCATCACCATGGCTGCGCTGGGCCCTGATCATCACCACGTCGCCATCGGACTGGCGCACGTGGCCGCCACTTACCGCGCACTGGGACGGGCCGCCGAAGCCCTGCCATTGGACCAACGGGCACTGGCCATCGCCGAGGCTGCGCTGGGCCCTGACCATCCCAGCATTGCCCTCGCGCTGGGGAACCTGGCCGTCACGCTCCGCGCGGTGGGGCGGTGGGCTGAGACGCTGCCGCTGGAGCATCGGGCGTTTGCTATCACGGAGGCTACGCTGGGCCCTGACCACCCCGACGTCGCCATCGGGCTGGGGAACTTGGCGGTCACGCTCCGCGCGCTGGGGCGGGCCGCCGAAGCCCTGCCATTGGAGCAACGGGCGTCGACCATCGCCGAGGCCGCGCTGGGTCCCGACCACCCCGACGTCGCCACCCGACTAGCCAACCTAGCCGCCACCCACCGCGCACTCGGACGAGCCACCGAAGCCCTCCCACTCGACAAACGGGCACTGGCCATCACCGAAGCCGCGCTAGGCCCCCACCACCCCGACGTCGCCACCCGACTAGCCAACCTAGCCGCCACCCACCGCGCACTCGGACGAGCCACCGAAGCACTCGCGGGGATCACCCGGGCTGAACAATGCGCAGTGGCTGCGCTTGGGACAGAGCACCCCACAACACGGTCACTGCAGAAGTACGCCGACCACTTGAAGGATCTGTTCGGAGTCCCGGATTGAACCAGGGCCGTACCACGATGGTCACCGGGAGTGGACTGCGGCTCGGGAAGCTCGCCCCGGAACGGACGCAAGCGGGTGCATCGCTCGAACACCTTCCACCTCGCCCTCGATAGCCTGCACGTAGGAAGCGATAGAGGTCTGGGGAGTGACCAGGGATGGCTGAGGCTGAGGACGTTTGTCGGTTGGCGTCTGCGCTGCCTCATGTGGTTGAGATAGACAGCGACGGGTTCGATTTTCGGGTCGGTGGCAAAGGGTTCGTCTGGTCCTATCCTGAGCGCAGACCGGGTAGGCCGCGCGTCATCCGGACCGATATCGCCGTGCTGTACGTCGGTGATGAGGCGGAGAAGCAGGCGTTGCTGCTCGGGGAGCCGGAACGTTTCTTCACCACACCTGCCTACGACGGGATGCCTCTGGTCATGCTGTGGCTGGACAGAGTGGACCTCGACCGTCTGGAAGAGCTCATCACCGACGCTTGGCGCATGCGTGCGCCGGATGCGATTGTCGGCGACCTCGACATCGCGGCCGATTAACCAGTCAGCCGGGGCAAGGCTGCGGTCTCCCGCTTCTGGGCATGGTCCCTCTGGCAGCCCCGTCATCTGGATGTGCTCCTCTAGGTCGGTGGGGCGTGAGACTTGGGGCTTGGATGTGCGTGTTCAGCGGGTGAGGGTGGTCTCTTGTTGTAGGCGGGACAGTTTTTCGGGGTTGCGGACGAAGTAGAAGCCGGTGACGAGGCCGTTCTCGACCCGCATCGTCACGACGGTGTCGACCTTTCCGTCCAGCCGGAGAATGAGGCCTGGGCAGCCGTTGACCTGGGCCGGCTCGAACGAGGTCTCGGCGCGGAGCCTCTTGAGGCCGGCGGCCAGCAGGCGGCCTACCTTGCCGGCACCGACGACAGGGCGCGGCACGGTGCGGCGGATGCCGCCGCCGTCGCTCAGGGCGACGACGTCCGGGGCGAGGATGTCGAGCAGGTCCTTCAGGTCACCGGTTTCGACTGCCCGTTGAAAGGCCTCGAGCGCAGCCCGAGTCTGGGCCGGGGAGGCGACGTCGCGTGGCCGGCGTGCGGCGACGTGCGCCCGTGCGCGGTGGGCGATCTGCCGGACGGCGGCGGGGTTCTTGTCGACGGCTTCGGCGATCTCGTCGTATCCGAGGTCGAAGACTTCGCGCAGCACGAACACCACGCGCTCGGTCGGTGCCAAAGTTTCCAGCACGAGCATCATCGCCATCGAGACGCTGTCGGCCAATTCGACGTCGGCGGCCACGTCGGGGGCGGTGAGCAGCGGCTCGGGCAGCCATGGGCCGACGTAGGACTCCTTGCGGCGGCCGAGTGTCCGCAGCCGGCCCAGCGCCTGCCGGGTGGCGATCCGGACCAGGTAGGCCCGCTGGTCCCGCACCGTGTCGAGGTCAACGCCCACCCACCGCAGCCAGGTCTCCTGGAGGACGTCTTCGGCGTCGGCGGCCGAGCCGAGCACCTCGTAGGCGACGGTGAACAGCAGGTTGCGGTGAGTGATGAACGTTTGGGTGGCGGCGTCCATGCGGTCCTGACCGGCGGGCGGCCCCGGTGTACCGGTTCGGCTCGTAGCCGATTCATGCATGTTCGTCCTCGATCGTGCCATGCGTACTAGACGACGCTTCCAGGCGCTGTGTGACATCCACCGGTGGTGCAGGTCACATGACCGGGCTGTCACAGGGGTCGGGTCGCCGGCATCTCGTGATTGTCAGGACGCCGCGCGAACGTGCGGCACGCGACTCGACGATTAAGGACGAAGTCATGGCAACCACGAAGGCGCAGCGCCCGGCGGTCGCCCCGAACCGCTGGGCCGCGCTGGCGTTCATCGGGCTGGCCCAGCTCATGATCATTCTGGACGCCACCGTCGTGAACATCGCGCTGCCGTCGCTGCAGCGGGATCTGGGGATATCTGACGGCGACCGGCAGTGGGTCATCACCGCCTACACGCTGGCGTTCGGCAGCCTGCTGCTGCTCGGCGGCCGGATCGCCGACTACACCGGCCGCAAGCGGACCTTCCTGGTCGCGCTGATCGGATTCGCCGGCGCGTCGGCGCTCGGCGGCGCGGCGGGCAACTTCGAGATGCTGCTGATCGCCCGTGCCCTGCAGGGCGGGTTCGGCGCGCTGCTCGGACCGTCCGCCCTGTCGCTGCTGACCGTGACGTTCACCGAGCCGAAGGACCGCGCGAAGGCGTTCGGCGTCTGGGGCGGCATCGCCGGTGCGGGCGGCGCGGTCGGGCTGCTGGCCGGCGGGGCGCTGACCGACTACCTGGACTGGCGCTGGACCCTCTACGTCAACATTCCGATCGCCGCGATCGCGGCGATCGGCGGGTACGCGGTGCTGGCCGAGTCGCGGCACGAAGGCAGGGCCCGGTTCGACGTCCCCGGCGTGCTGCTGGTCACCGGCGGGCTGGTCGCGGTCGTGTACGCCACCAGCCTCGCCGAGTCGGACGGCTGGGGGTCGGCGACGGTCATCGGCCTGTTCGCCGCCGGCGCGGTGCTGCTCGCCGCGTTCGCCGTGGTCGAGAGCCGGGTGGCGCATCCGCTGCTGCCGCTGCGCGTGATCGCCAACCGCACCCGCGGCGGCGCCTACCTGGCCGTGGGCCTGACCGTCGTCGGGATGTTCGGCGCGTTCCTCTTCCTCACCTACTACATGCAGGTCGTCAAGGGATACTCGCCGATCAGGACGGGCGTGGCCTTCCTCCCGATGGCCACGGCGGTCCTGATATCGGCCGGCGGGCTCACCACCCGGCTGCTGCCCAAGGTCCCGCCGCGGGTGCTGATCGTTCCCGGCATGCTCATCGGCTCGGTCGCCATGCTGTGGATGCTCACCCTGGAACCCGACACCTCCTACGCCAGCGGACTGCTGGTCGTCCAACTCCTGTTCGGCCTTGGCGCGGGCATGATCATGCCGGTCGCCATCAACTACGCAACCCACGGCGTCGACGAGGGCGACTCGGGCGTGGCCTCGGCCGGTGTCAACACCGCGCAGCAGATCGGCGGCTCGATCGGCACCGCGCTGCTCAACACCATCGCCACCAACGCGACCGTGGACTACCTGGCCTCGCACGGCAGGAGCCCGGCCGTCGCCGAACAGGCTGTGGTGGAGGGCTTCTCAACGGCCAGCATCTGGGCCGCGGGGATCCTCGTGACCGGCGCGCTGATCGTCGCCGTCCTGATGAACACCCCGAGCCCCAAACACCAGGCCGCCGCCGCGGACGCCGGAAGCGACGCAGACACCGAAGGTACCGAGCCGCTGCTCGCGCACTGATCCCTTGGCGGGACGACCCTGGCGTGATCAAGGAGTCGCGCGACGACGTATCCGGAGTACGAACAGGCTCCGCGTTGCCGTCCACCCTGATTCGGTCTGTGGACGGCGTCCAGCGCGAGGAAAGGCTTGATGATCGCAGGGGCAGCATGGCCGCAATGCGGGCTGGGGCGCGGCGGTCACTGCGGTGGGGGCTGATGGACTGCTGTCTGGGCGGCGTAGACGATGATGTTGTCGCGGTAGCTGCGCTTGTTCTGGTCGAACGCGCCGCCGCAGGTGACCAGCCGGAGCCCGGCGTGGTCGAGCGGGCCGTAGACGCGGTCGGTGGGGAACCGCTCCTTGGAGACGCGTTCCACGGACTCGACGGTGAAGACGGCGGTCTTGCCGTCCTCGCGGGTCACCTCGATGCGGTGTCCGGGCCGGAGCCGTCCCAGTTCGTAGAAGACCGCGGCGCCCTTCGCCGAGTCGACATGGCCGAGGATGACGGCCGCGCCGCGTTCCCCTGGGGTGGGGCCGTGGTCGTACCAGCCCGCCTCGTCCGGGCGATCGGTCGGCGGCACCTGGACGGAGCCGTCATCCGCCAGCCCCAGCCGCGCCAGCGGAGCCTGGACGCCGATCGAGGGAACGGCCACCTGGACGGGGACCGAGCGGTCAAGCACCGGCCCGTGGTGTTCGGCCGCCCGGGGCACCGCCGCCCACGCGGGCGGCTGCGGCGGGCCGTCCGCGCCGCGCAGGCCCAGCCCGACGAAGGCGAGCCCGGCGGCCAGCAGGGCGGCCGCCAACGTCCACAACCCGCGCATTTCCCCTTCAC
Organism: Actinomadura sp. KC06; assembly: GCF_004348735.1. Classification (GTDB taxonomy): domain Bacteria; phylum Actinomycetota; class Actinomycetes; order Streptosporangiales; family Streptosporangiaceae; genus Spirillospora. The sequence goes on along the minus strand of NZ_SMKT01000160.1, from coordinate 814 downwards.
CCGCTCATTGGACAGTTGTTATTCCCGGGAAAGGCTCCGGTGGCGGCCACCGAAAGGGAGACCGGCCACCGGAATTCCGTCGTTACGGGGCGACGTCGCCGCGCCGGCGGACGGCCATTGCGCCGACTCCGAACCCGCCGAGCAGCAGGAGGCCCCCGCCTGCGAGCAGTGCGGCGTCGGCACCGCCCGCGCCGCCCCCGAATCCGGTGCCGGCGCCGCCGCGCGGGGTGGACGTCGTCTTCGGGTGCGCCTTGCCGTCCACGACCACGATCTCGCCGACCGACCTATGGGCGCCGCACCTGACCAGGATGGTGTACGTGCCCGCGAAGGTGTCCTTCTTGATGGTCGCCAGGCCGGCCCGCCCGTCGACCTCCTCGGCGCCGTTCAGCGGGACGGCCCCGCCCACGAACGCCAGCGAGCCGGCCGTCCCGTCGACGGCGCACTTCTTCCCGACGACGGTGATCTTGTCGCCGGGGCGGGCCTGCTTCGGCTGGACGACCACTTCGCCGGGGTCGGCCATCGCGGGTGCGGCGAGCCCCACCGTCATGGCGCCGACGACGAGACCGAAGACGGCAGCTTTTCCGAGTCGCATTTCTACTCCATTACGACACGGTGGCTTACTCGACTTTCAGCTCGTGAACCCGTGCCCCCTTACGCCTTCATACGATGAGGGCGCCACCCATTTGGTTCAAGATTTTCTGGCCCGATGTCGAGGGCGCATGATCAGAATTCCAGCCGAAAGGTTGTTGTGATAGTCGTCACACTCGCCTGGTCAGGCCAGGCCGGGGGGTGGTGGCCGTGGTTGGCCATGGGG
>NZ_SMKT01000015.1 GCF_004348735.1 Actinomadura sp. KC06 | reverse complement strand
GTCCACCCCCCGAAGCCCACCCCATGACCAGGAGCACGTCATGAGCGACCACACATCCCGTCCGTCCCGCAGAGGGGTGCTTTTCGGCGGCGCCGTCGTGGCGGCCGGCACCCTCGCCGCGGCCTGCACCAGCAACAGCGAGGACGATCCGGCGCCCGCCGCGCAGGCCGGGACGCTCGGCGGCGACAACGACAAGCCCGGCAAGCAGGTGACGCTCGGGTTCTCCGCGCCCGCCGCCGACCACGGCTGGATCGCGGCGATCGCCAAGAACGCCGAGGCGCAGGCCAAGAAGTACCCGGACGTCACGTTCAAGCCGGTGGAGCCGACCAACGACATCAACCAGCAGATCTCGGCCGTCGAGTCGCTGATCCGCGCGAAGGTCGGCGCGCTGGTGATCCTGCCGAACGACGGCGAGCAGCTCAACCAGGTCGCGCGCAAGGCGATGGACGCCGGCATCCCGGTCGTCAACCTCGACCGCGTCTTCCCCGACAAGCTGTCGTACCGGACGTGGATCGGCGGCGACAACTACGGCATGGGCGTCTCCGCGGGCCACTACGTCGGCAAGAAGCTGAAGGACAAGGGCGTCTCGGACCCGGTGATCGTGGAGATCCAGGGCATCGCGACGCTGCCGCTGACGCAGGACCGCAGCAAGGGCTTCGCCGACGCGCTGAAGTCGTACGGCTTCTCCGTCACCGCGAAGCAGGACGCGAAGTTCACCGTCGAGTCCGGCAACCAGGTCGCCTCCAACCTGCTGCGCGCGCACAAGAAGATCGACGCGCTGTGGAACCACGACGACGACCAGGGCGTCGGCGTGCTCGCCGCGATCAAGCAGTCGGGCCGCAAGGAGTTCTTCATGGTCGGCGGCGCGGGCTCGGCCAACGCGATGCGGGAGATCAAGGCGGGCGGGGTGCTGGAGGCGACCGTCACCTACTCGCCGACGATGGCCGGGTCCGCGATCAAGCTGGGCCGGTTGATCGCGCAGGGCAAGGGCATGGCCGACCTGGTCGAGCAGCAGGCGCCGCAGTCGGTCACGCTCGCGTCCGAGACGATCACGAAGGACAACGTGGACCGTTACATGCCGCTCGGCTTCGAGTCCTGAGCCGCGGGGGCGCCGGCGCGTCCGCCAGGTGGGGGGCGGGCGCGCCGGCCCGGGAAACTCTGCGCCGGTCGGGAAGCGCTGTGCCGGTCGGAAACACTAGGGGAGCAGATATGACGACGACCGTCGGGGTCGGGATGGTCGGGCACGCGTTCATGGGACGCGCCCACTCGCAGGCGTGGCGCAGCGTCGGGCCGTTCTTCGGGCCCCCGCTGACGCCCGTCATGACCGCCCTGGCCGGACGCTCCGCCGAGCGCGCCGGCGCGGCCGCCGCGGCGCTCGGCTGGGCGTCGGTGGAGACCGACTGGAAGGAGCTGCTCCGCCGCGACGACGTCCAGATCGTGGACATCTGCACGCCCGGCGACACCCACGCCGAGATCGCCGTCGCCGCGCTCGACGCGGGCAAGCACGTGCTGTGCGAGAAGCCGCTCGGCAACACGGTCGCGGAGGCGGAGGCGATGGCCGCGGCGGCGGAGCGGGCGCGGGCGCGCGGCGTCCGGTCGATGATCGGGTTCAACTACCGGCGCGTCCCGGCGGTCACGCTCGCCCGCAGGCTGGTGGACGAGGGCCGCATCGGGACCGTCCGGCACATCCGCGCGCAGTACCTCCAGGACTGGCTCGCCGACCCGCAGGCGCCGTTCACCTGGCGGCTGGACCGCGACCGGGCCGGGTCGGGCGCGCTCGGCGACATCGCCTCGCACATCGTCGACACCGCGCAATTCATCACCGGGCAGTCGCTCGTCGGGGTGTCGGCGCTGCTGGACACGTTCGTCCCGGAACGCCCGCTGCCGGGCGGCGGCACGGCGCGCGTCACCGTGGACGACGCCGCGCTGTTCATCGGCCGCACCGGCGGCGGCGCGCTCGCGACGTTCGAGGCCACCCGGTTCGCCACCGGACGCAAGAACGCGCTGCGCATCGAGGTCAGCGGCTCGTCCGGCGCGCTGGCGTTCGACCTGGAGTCGCTGAACGAGCTGTGGTTCTACGACGCGGCCGGCGACCCGGCGACCGCCGGATTCCGGCGGATCGTCGTGACCGAGCCCGCCCACCCGTACGCCGGACGGTGGTGGCCGCCCGGTCACGTCCTGGGGTACGAGCACACGTTCACCCACCAGATCGCCGACCTGCTCACCGCCATAGCGGACGGCGCCGACCCGAGCCCCTCGTTCGCCGACGGCCTCCAGGTGCAGCGCGTCCTCGCCGCCGTCGCCGACAGCGCCGCCTCGCGTCAGTGGGTCGACATCGAAGGGAGTCAGTGAAGTGGCACGACCGATCACGCTGTTCACCGGCCAGTGGGCGGACCTGCCGTTCGAGGACGTCTGCCGGCTCGCGTCCGGCTGGGGCTACGAGGGCCTGGAGATCGCCTGCTGGGGCGACCACTTCGAGGTCGACAAGGCGCTCGCCGACGACGCCTACATCCCGCGCCGGCTGGAGATCCTCGCCAAGCACGACCTCAAGGTGTGGGCGATCTCCAACCATCTCGTCGGGCAGGCCGTCTGCGACATCCCGGACGAGCGCCACCAGGCGATCCTGCCGCCGCGCATCTGGGGCGACGGCGAGGCCGAGGGCGTCCGGCGGCGCGCCGCCGCCGAGATGAAGGACACGGCCCTCGCCGCCGCCGCGCTGGGCGTCGACACCGTCGTCGGGTTCACCGGCTCCTCGATCTGGCACACGGTCGCGATGTTCCCGCCCGTCCCCGCCGCGATGGTCGAGCGCGGCTACGCCGACTTCGCCGACCGCTGGAACCCGATCCTGGACGTGTTCGACCAGGCCGGCGTCCGGTTCGCGCACGAGGTCCACCCGAGCGAGATCGCCTACGACTACTGGACGACCGTCCGGACGCTGGACGCGATCGGGCACCGTCCCGCGTTCGGACTGAACTTCGACCCGTCCCACTTCGTCTGGCAGGACCTCGACCCGGTCGGCTTCCTGTTCGACTTCCGCGACCGGATCTACCACGTCGACTGCAAGGACACGAAGGTCCGCACGGGCGACGGCCGCCGCGGGCGGCTGTCGTCCCACCTGCCGTGGGCGGACCTGCGGCGCGGCTGGGACTTCATCTCCACCGGCCGCGGCGACGTCCCCTGGGAGGACGTGTTCCGCGCCCTCGACTCCATCGGCTACGGCGGCCCGATCTCGATCGAGTGGGAGGACGCCGGGATGGACCGGCTGCAGGGCGCCCCCGAGGCCCTGGAGTTCGTCCGGGCGCTCAACGCGATGGAGCCGCCGACGGCCGCGTTCGACGCCGCGTTCTCCTCCGACGCGCCCGCGTCCTCCGATTGACCTGCGGCGTGCCGCTCCCGTGAGGCCACGCACGGGGGCGGCACGCCGCCTCCCTCATCCGGGCTGATGATCGAACCTCATGTCGGCGAAGTCGAAGCCCGGCGAGACCACGCAGCTCACCAGCACCTCCTCCGGCCCGGCCGGGCGCGCCGCCTGCCAGACGCCGGGCGGGACGACGGCCTGCGGCACCTGCCCGTCCGCCACGTCCGGGCCCAGCGTGACCCGCTCCGGCGCCCCGGACGGACGCTCCCCGCCGCCGCCGAGGAGCAGCGACAGCGGGCCGCCGCGATGCCACAGCCACATCTCGGCGGACCGGACCGCATGCCAGACCGACTCCTCGCCCGGCGGCAGCAGGAAGTAGATGCCGGTGGCGGAGGACCGCTCGCCCGGGTAGCCGTCCGGCGTGAAGGACGCGTCCGACCGCCACGTCTCCCGGTACCAGCCGCCCTCCGGATGCGGCAGCAGGTCGAGCGCGTCGGCGGTCGCGGGGCGGTCGAGGAGCGCCGCGTGCCGCCCGTCCGGGCCGCGCCGCGCGTACCGGACGCGGGACGCCGCCGTCCGGTCGATCACCCCGCGCTGCGGCGCGGCGCCCGGCTCCGGGTCGAGCGCGACCGCGACGACCTGCCCGTCCGCGAACACGTCGTCGGCGACGGCCAGCGCCCCGACCTCGTCGTCCGGCGCCCACACCGCCCCCGCCTCGGACAGCACGAACCGGGGACCGGGCTGGGCCCGCCAGCCGTCAAGCGTCGTCAGCAGCAGCACATGATCAAGCCTAGGCGGTCGTCGAGCGGAGCTCGTCCGTTGAATGGTGGTGGGTGGGGACTGGAGGCTCGCGGTAGTCGATGACCTCGTCAATTCCGAGCCCGCGTAGGAACTCGTGCTTGGCGGCGCTCGCCGTCCCGATCACATGGGCGCCCATGTGCTTGGCGATCTGCACGGCCAGGTGCCCGACGCCGCCCGCCGCCGCGTGGATCAGCACCCGCTGCCCGTGCTTCACCTGCGCGGTGTCGACCAGCGCCTGCCACGCGGTCAGCCCGGCCAGCGGCAGCGCGGCGGCCTGGACGTGGTCGATCTCGGGCGGCTTGAACACGAACGTCCGCGCCGGGGCGACGACGTACTCGGCGTGCGACCCCGCCCCGGACGGATAGCGCAGCATGCCGAACACCTCGTCGCCCGGCTTGTGGATGGTCACGCCGAGCCCGACCTTCTCCACCACGCCGGACACGTCCCAGCCCAGGACGAACGGCGGCTGCCCGGGAACCCGCCGCCCGCCCGGTGCTTCCAGTCGGTCGGGTTCACGCCCGCCGCCCGCACCCGGACGAGGACCTCGGTCGGTCCCGGCCCGGGCCGTTCGACCTCGACCACCTTGAGCACCTCGGGACCGCCGGCGACGTCCTGCCGGACCGCCCGCATGACTTCCGCCATCGCGCCTTCTCCTTGATCGTTTACGCGGGGCCAGTCTTCCCCATCCGGTCCGCGGGCCGTTCGGCGGTCGGTCAGTCCATCTCGGAGAGGCGGGCGGGATCGAAGGCCATCGGGTAGGGGCGCTCCAGGGTGATCGTCTCGCCGGAGCGGGCCTTGCCCGCCAGCTCGTACCGGCCGTCCACGAGCTCCAGGAAGGTGATGGCGGGACGGGGCTCCAGGTCGACCAGCCAGTAGTGGGGGATGCCGGTCGCGGCGTACTCGTCCACCTTGCGGACGCGGTCGATCTGCTCGTTCACGGTGCGGGGCGTGACGACCTCGGCGACCAGGAGCAGGTCGGGACCGTAGTAGGTGCGGGTCTGGCGCTCCAGGGCGGCGCGGGCGGTGTCGCGTGTGACGGCGAAGACGTCCGGTTTTCGGACGCCGGACGGGGTGGTCACGTCCTGCGGGGCCCCGGCGACGTGGACGTCGGCGTCCGCCTGGCGGGCCGCCTCCTTGAGGATCGCCTTCAGCCGGTCGGCGGCGTGGTCGTGCCACAGGTCGCCGGGCAGCTCGCTCAGCCACCCGTCGGCGAGCTCGTAGCGGCGGCCGTCTTCGGGGAGCGCGTCCAGGTCGTACAGCGTGTACGGACCGTGCGTGCGGCCGAGCGTCCCGCCCATCGATCGTCCCCCCTTGGTGCTGGCCGCTTCCGAATCTAGCGGACGGACGTCCGGCGGCACCGCAGGCAAGATCGCGCGTCGGGACGCGGTCGATGTCTCGAAAACCGAGGGGCGAGGGGTTAAGATACATCTCGACTTGGCCTCGCAGAGGGGAGAGATGCGATGAGCGTCGAGCGGCATTCCCAGGCCGTCCGGGCCTCGGACCGCGACCGCGACGAGGTGCTCGTCCGGCTGCACACGGCCTTCGCGGAGGGACGGCTGAGCGAGGCGGAGCTCGACGAGCGCATCGACGTCACGCTCGCGGCGCGCACGCACGGGCAGCTCCGCGCCGTGGCCGCCGACCTGCCGGCGACCGGAGCGCCGCGGGTCGCTCCGGAGGGCTCCGACCGGGCGCCGGCCGGACGCTTCCAGCTCGCCTACAAGGGCTCGGTCAAGCGGGCCGGGCGCTGGCGGCTGCCGGAGCGGTTCACGGTCGCCGTGTACAAGGGGACCGGGCTGCTCGACCTGCGCGCCGCCGAACTGGACGGGCAGGTCACGACGCTGCGCGTGCTCGCGTACAAGTCCACGGTCGAGATCATCGTGCCGCCGGGCATCCGTGTGGAGACCGACGGCGTGGGCGTCTCCGCCGAGGTCCACGGCGTTCCGCCCGCCGACGCGCCGGTCGTCCATATCCGGGGTTATGCCTACAAGGGGGCGATCGAGGCAAAAGATCGTATACGCCGGGCGTGAAGTGATAGAACGCTCCCGCGGCCCCATCGGCCGCCGTTCACGCGGATGTCCGTACATGGACGGGCGTGGCGCGATTTGATGGTGGTCCGACAGGACCGTGAAGGAGCGCGTGTGACGGCGAGGACCCCGGAGCAGGACGAGGCCCGGCGGACGGCCGAGGAGGAGCCCGCCGGCTCCCGCCAGGCCCGGCGGCGGCTGACGTTCGGCGTCGCCGGCGACCTCGCGGACATGCCCGCGACGCTCTCGCCCTGGCAGCGCGCGTACGAGGCATGGCGCGCCGCCGGCCTGCGCTGGGGCCACGGAGCCCCGCCCCGGGAGCGCACCGAGCCGCCCGCCGATTCGCCCACTGGCCCGCCAGCGGTCGCGAAACCCGCACCCCGCCCGACCGCGCCCCGCAAGCCCGCCGCTCCGAAGCCCGCGGCGCGAAAGCCTCCCGCCCGCAAGGCTGCGAGCGGGACGCTGCCCGATCCTCATGACGTGCTCGTGGCGGGACCTCCGAGGCCGGCCGCCGAGCCCGCGCTGTGGTCGCGGCTGGCGGTCGCGGTGGGGCTCGCCGCGGTCGCCGGTGGTGTGATCATCGGCGCGTCCCGGGGCGAGGAGCCGGTGCGACCGGCGGGCGTCCCAGGGCCGGTGGCGGCGGACGCGCTGTTCGCCCCCGACCCGGCCGCCGCGACCGACGGGCTCGTCCAGGAACTCACCGCCGTCTCCTCCGCAGGCGGGACGGTCGTCGCCGCGGGCACCGAGGGCGACGGCGTCCCCGGACGGGAGCGCGCCCAGTTCCTCGTCTCCTCCGACGGCGGGCGTACCTGGTCCGTCGCCGACGTGGGCGCAGCGGACGGCTCGGCGCTCCCGCGCGGCGACAGCCCGCGCCACGTCACCGGATCGCCCGGAGGCTGGCTGGCGCTCGGCCGGACGTCCGGCGGCGCCCCGGTGGCGTGGACGAGCGCCACCGCGAAGACCTGGACGCGGCTTCCGCTCGGCCCGCCGTTCACCCCGTCCGACACGGTGAACGCTCTGACCCGCACCGGCGCCGGCTTCGTCGCGGTGGGCACGTCCGCCGGCCGCGCCGCCGTCTGGACGTCGGCCGACCGCCGGACGTGGCGGCGCACCGCGGGCCCCAAGGGGGTCACGAGCCTCGACCGCGTGGCGTCGCTCGGAAACGTCACGGTCGTGCACGGGACGTATGCCAGGAAGGTCACCGCGAGGAAGGGTGGGAAGAAGGTCGCCCGCACCGTTCGCGGCGACGGCCTCTGGCGGTCCGCGGACGGCGGGCGCACCTGGACGGTCGCACCCGTCCCGCAGGCCCAGGGCTCGTACGGTCCGACGAAGGGCCTGACGGCCGGGCCGGGCTGGTTCGCGACCGTCCGCGAGGGACGGCAGACGACCGGCCGGAAGAAGAGCCGCAGGACGCAGCGCTTCGGTGTCCTGTTCACCTCGGTGGACGGCCAGAGATGGCAGGCCGCGAGCCGGTTCGGCGGTCATGGCATCGAGCGGTTCGGCGGGAGCGGCGGGCTGGCCGTCCTGGTGCAGGGCGCGAAGGGCGCGCGCAACGTCCTGCAGAGCGATGACGGCCGCACCTGGCGGCCGGGCGGGACCGTCCCGGCCGCGGTGGAGAGCAGCGCCCTGACGCTCGCCGACCGCACGCTCGTGATCTCGGGACGGCAAGGCAACGACGCCTACCTGTCCGGCGTGGATCTGCGGAGCGTGCCGGGCGCCGTCCGTCCGGAGCGGTCGATCAGGTCGCTCGCCGTGAGCCCCGGGCAGCGTTCCGTCGCGGTGGGCAGCACCAATGGCGGCGCGGCGATCTGGAGCGCACCCGACGGGCACGCCTGGACGCGGGCCCAGTTTCCCGGCACCGGCGGATGGCTCTCGGACGTCGCTCACGGAAGCAAGGGCTGGCTGGCCGTTGGACGCAGCTCCGGCGCGGCACCCGGCCCCCTCGCGCTGACCTCGCAGGACGGGCTGGCCTGGCGGAAGTCGGCGTTCCCCGGCGGCCCGCCGCCCGTGGCGGTCACATCCGGCCCGTCCGGCTACGTCGCGGTCGGGACGGGCGCGGCCTGGCGCTCGGCCGATCTCCGGGGGTGGCGGCGCACCGTCCTGGACGGCTCCGCCGCCGACATCGCGGCGGCGGGCGGCAAATACGTCGCGGTCGGACACCGGGACAAGGCGCCCGCCGTGTGGACGTCCCCGGACGGCGTGCGATGGACGGCCGCGAAACTCCCGTCCGGCCTCGCCACCGGCCCGCTCACCGAGATCGCCGCCAAGGGCAGGACCCTGGTCGCGATCGGCGCCAACGCCGCGCCGCTGGTCTCCGTGGACGGCGGATCGACCTGGGCTCCGCAGGGCCTCGGCGCGGACGTCACCGCGACCGCCGCCACGGCCACGGCGAACGGGTTCGTCGTGGCGGCGAGCACCTCGAAGGGGGACGGCGCCGTCCTCACGTCGGCGGACGGCGTCTCATGGAGCCGTCTCCAGGTCCCCGGACTGTCGGGGCCCGGCGATCAACGGCTCACCGCGCTGGCTTCCACGGGCTCCGCCGTCCTGGCCATCGGCGCCACGGCGGGAGCGCGCTCGGAGAGCCCGCTGCTCTGGCACGCGCCCGTCCCGAAGTAGGCGGGGACGGAGTACGTGCCGGCGTGCTCAGCCGTTGCAGCCGCAGGAGCACCCCTTCGGGCACGAGCAGCCGCCGCCATGTCCGCAACTACAGTCTTTTTTCGTCATGTGCGGAAAGTAACCTCTGCCCCACTTTGCGGTCTATGACCGTGGCGCGATGAGGGGCTGTCGCGATGGACACGGGCCGTCCCGTGGGCGGGGTGACGGACGGCCCGTGCCCAGCTCGCGGCTCTGCCTTCGGAGGCAGGCGCTAGGCGGTGATGTGCAGGTCCACGCCCAGCAGGATCAGGAACCAGAGGAACACGGCCAGCAGCGCGCTGCCGAGGCGGCGGATCAGGCTGGCGTCGATGTAGCCCCGGTCCCAGGCGATGAACAGGCCGATGATGATGTAGATGAGGCCGACCAGGCTGATGTGCGGCCGGTATCGGGTCGCCATGGTGGACGGTCTCCTCCCGTGGGGGTCAGGCGACGGGATCGGTGCCCCCGGCAAACGGCAGAAAACGCTCACCTCAGTCTGGGTCAGCACATAGGGCCGATTAAGGGCAGCCCTAAAACAGGACGACCTGGCGGATGACGTCGCCGTCCGTCAGGGCGCGGACGGCGTCGTTGATGTCCGCGAAGCCGATCCGGCGGGTGATGAGGCCCTCGATGTCGAGCCGCCCGGCCCGCCACAGGTCGACGAACAGCGGGATGTCGCGCTTGAGGTCGCAGCCGCCGTACAGCGACGCCTTGAGGCTCTTGCCCTCGAACAGCAGCCCGAACGCGGACCGGCTCCAGTCGTCGCCGTCGGCGCCCGCGCCGACCACGATGACGTCGCCGCCACGCCGGGCCGCGTCCCACGCCGTGGTGATCGCGGCGGACCTGCCGACGACCTCGAAGGCGTAGTCGAAGCCCGCGCCGCCCGTGAGCAGGCCCTTGGCCTCGTCCAGGCCGTCCGGCGTCGCGGTGTGGGTGGCGCCGAACCGCTCGGCGATCGGGTGCTTGGCCTCGTTCGGGTCGATCGCCAGGATCGTCGCCGCGCCCGCGATCCGCGCGCCCTGGACGACGGCGAGCCCGACGCCGCCCGCGCCGACCACCGCGACCGTCGAGCCGGGCGTCACCCGCGCCGTGTTGATCACCGCGCCGACGCCGGTCGGGATGCCGCAGCCGAGCAGCGCCGCGTACTCGAACGGGACGTCGTCCGCCACCTTGATCACGCCGCGGCGGGGGAGGACGACCTCCTCCGCCCACGTGCCGGCGCCCACCATGCCGAACGCCGGGGTACCGTCGCCGAGCACGAAGCGGGCCTCGGAGAACGACCGCGCGAGGTGCGTCATGCACAGGTACGGCTCGCCGCGCAGGCAGTCGGCGCACTCACCGCAGTCGGGCGTCCAGTTGACGACCACGTGGTCGCCGGGCCGGACGCCGGTCACGCGCTCGCCGACCTCCGCCACGACGCCCGCGCCCTCGTGCCCCACGACCGCCGGCTGGACGGACGGCAGCACCCCGCTCATCGTGGACAGGTCGGAGTGGCACACCCCGGTCGCCCTGATCTCGACCTTCACCTGGTCGGGCCCCGGCCCGACCGCCCGGACGTCGTCGCGCAGGTCGAGTTCCCTGTCGCCGACCGCATGCATTACCGCGGCGCGTGCCATGCTGCCTCCACGTGGGGGACGGGGGGTTTCAGGAAGGGCGGCGGGCGCGCGCCGGGTACCGGTTCTACTCGTCCAGCGTCAACGCGGCCTTCGGGCACGAGCGCACCGCGTGCCGGACGCGGTCCTGCTCCTGCGGCGGGACGTCCGGCGTCAGGATCTGCAGGACGTCCTCGTCATCGAGGTCGAAGACCTCGGGGGCAAGCCCGGCGCACACGGCGTTGGCCTCGCACACCAGCGGGTCGACTCGTACTCTCATCGCCTTCTCCGTTCCACCGTCCTCGCCCGCCATCACGAAAGTAGAACACGTTCCAGTCTGGATGGGCAAGGCTGCCGTCTCGTGGACAACGATGTCGTATATGGTGCCCGGACGGAGGGAGACCGATGACCGACACCCAGGCGTCCGCCGGGCCCGCGATGCCCGTGGAGCTGCTGCGCGCGGCGCGCCACGCCAAGGGCTTCATGCCGGACGACGAGGGCCTCGCCCTGTACGAGACCGCCCTGCGGTACGGGACGCGCCTGGCCGGCACCGGCCCGCTCCTCGAGGTCGGCACCTACTGCGGCAAATCCGCCGTCTACCTGGGCGCCGCCGCCAGGACGGCGGGGACGATCGTGGTCACCGTCGACCACCACCACGGGTCGGAGGAGAACCAGCGGGGCTGGGAGCACCACGACCCGTCCCTCGTCGACCCGCGCACGGGCCGGATGGACACGCTCCCCACGTTCCGCAAGACGATCGCCGCCGCCGGCCTCGAGGACGAGGTCGTCGCCGTCGTCGGCCAGTCCCGCACGGTCTCGTCCCTCTGGCGGACGCCGCTCGCCCTGCTGTTCATCGACGGCGGCCACGCGGAAGAGCACGCGCAGGCCGACTACGAGGGCTGGGCCCCGCACGTCGCCGTCGGCGGAGCCCTCGCCATCCACGACGTCTTCCCCGACCCCAGGGACGGTGGTCAGCCGCCGTACCACATCTACCTCCGGGCGCTGGCGAGCGGCGCGTTCGAGGAGCGCCGCGCGGCCGGCTCGCTCCGCGTCCTGGAGCGGGTCGACGACACCGACCCACTCACACCCGGCCCGGTCACACCCGGCCAACGGTGACCAGCGCGCAGCCGCACGCGATCGGGTCGGACGCCGCGCACGGCCCGAGCGGCCGTCCCGCGATCTCCTTGAAGAGCCGGGCGCCGGGCGAGGCGTCCGCCAGCGCGTCCGCCGCGAGGATCACCGCCGCCGCCGTGTAGGTCGAGCGGTCGCCGGGGAAGTGCCGCCGGTTCTCGAACTGCCAGCCCGTCCAGTACGAGCCGTCCTCGTGCCGCAGGTGCTGGATGGTGGTGAACAGCTCCAGCGCCCGGTCGCGGTCGCCCGCCGCGTCCAGCGCCATCACCAGCTCGCAGCTCTCCGCCGCCGTCACCCACGGCTGGTCGGACACGCAGCGGCAGCCGAGGCCCGGCACGACGAACGCGTCCCAGCGGTCCGCGAACCGCCGCGCCGCCGCCGCGCCGCGCACGGGGCCGCCGAGCACCGGGTAGTACCAGTCCATCGACCAGCGGCTCTTGTCGGCGAACGCCTCCGGATGCGCGCCCACCACGTGCCCGAGCTGGTCGGCGGCGAGCTCCCACTCCGGCTGCGGCTCGCCGAGGTGCTCGGCGAGCGCGACCGCGCAGCGCAGCGACTGGTAGATCGACGAGCAGCCGGTCAGCAGCGCGTGGTCGGACGGGCGGCCGCGCTCGTCCCGGATCCAGATGACCTCGCCGCGCCGGGTCTGCAGCCCGAGGGTGAAGTCGATCGCGCGCCGCACCGCCGGCCACATCCGCAGCGCGAACTCCTCGTCGCCGGTCATCAGCAGCTCGTGCCAGACGCCGACCGCGACGTAGGCGGCGTGGTTGGACTCGCCGCCCGGCTCGGTGACCTCGCCCAGCACCCACTTGGCGGGCCACGACCCGTCCGGGCGCTGGACGCCGCGCAGCCACTCGTACGCGCGGCGGGCCTCGTCGCCGAACCCGGCGACGCTCAGCGCCATCGCCGCCTCGACGTGGTTCCAGGCGTCCACGTGCCCGGGGACGCCCGCCGTCGGGGCGAACCAGGGGATCGCGCCGGACTCCTCCTGCTGCGCCGTGATGCTCCGCGCCGTCGCGACGACGTCGTCCGGCGAGAGGACACCCGGCAGCGCGGGCGGGCCGGTCTCAGCCCGCATCCGCCGTCTCCTCGGCCGTGGCCGCCCTGCGCGGGGCGGCGGGCTTGGCGAAGTAGACGACGACGCTCTTGCCGATCAGCGGGTTCAGCGCGCGCTCGGCGAGGCGGGTGGCGAGGGGCCGCTTCATGATGTCCCAGACGAGGACCCGGTGGTACGCCTTCGCGAGCGGGTTGGCGTCGTTGTCGACCCCGACCGCGCACTTGATCCACCAGTACGGGGCGTGCAGGCCGTGCGCGTGGTGGTGGCCGCCGACCCGGAACCCGGTCGACTTCAGCTTGGCCTCAAGCTCGGCGCGCGTGTAGATCCGCACGTGCCCGCCGGGCGCGGTGTGGTAGTCCTCCGACAGGGCCCAGCACACCCGCTCCGGCAGCCAGCTCGGTACCGTCACGGCGAGCTTGCCGCCCGGCTTGAGGACGCGCAGCAGCTCGCGCATGGCCCGCATGTCGTCCGGGATGTGCTCCAGCACCTCCGAGGCGATGATCGCGTCGAAGTGGTCGTCCGGGAAGGGCAGGTCGAGGGCGTCGCCCCGCACGGTCTCGGCCTTCGCGTCCTCGGGCGCCTCGCCCGCGACGCGCATCGCACCGAACATCTTCTCGACCTCGGCCAGCTCGCCCGCGTCCTGGTCGAAGGCCACGACGTGCGCACCCCTGCGGTACAGCTCGAAGGCGTGCCGTCCGGCGCCGCATCCCATGTCGAGGACGCGGTCTCCGGGGGTGACGCGGAACCGCTGGAAATCCACGGTCAGCAGGGTCGTGCTCCTTCCGTACGGGGGACGCGGGAATGCCTTCCCCAGGTGGCCCCGTGCCTCACTTGGCCTTGCGCGCGAGCCGCCGGTAGTGCTGCTGGGCGATGGCGGCCCGGTAGTGCTCGACCGTGGCCTTCGCCACCGCCGGCCAGGCGAACCGCTCCTGGACCCGCGCGAACCCGGCCGCGCCGGCGCGCTCGCGCTCGGCGGCGGAGTCGTGCAGCCGGCGCAGCGTCGCGGCCAGCTCCTCCACGTCCCCGGGCGCGACGAGCACGGCCGCGTCGCCGACGACCTCGGGCAGCGCCCCGGCGCGGCTCGCGACGAGCGGCGTCCCGGACGCCATGTGCTCCACCGCCGGCAGCGAGAACCCCTCGTACCGGGACGGCACCACGGCGATCTCCGCGGACGCCATCAGCTCGCCCAGCTCCTCGTCGCCGATCCCGTGGACGAACCGGACCCGCTCGCCGAGCGCCAGCTCCCGCACGAGCTTCTCGGTCGGGCCGTCCTTCTGCGGCCGGCTCACGACGATCACGTGCACGTCCCGCTCGGTGGCGAGCTTGGCGACCGCGCGCAGCAGCACGTCCACGCCCTTGATCGGCGCGTCCGCGCTGGCCATCGCGACGATCCGGCCGGGCACGCGCTCCCCGCGCGGGTGGAAGATCCGGGTGTCGACGCCGAGCGGCAGGATCTCGATGTCGCGCGGGTCGACCTTGAAGTCCTTGACGATGTCGACCTTGGACGACCCCGACACCGTCAGCACCGGGCCGATTCGCCGCGACACCTGCGACTGCATCGCGACGAACCCGTACCAGCGGCGCTTGCCGAGCTTCTGCTTGATCCCGCGCGCCGCCTCCAGCTCGATGCGGCGGTCGACGCTGATCGGATGGTGAATGCTCGTCACCAGCGGCAGCCCGAGCCGGGCGATGCCGAGGTTGCCGAGGCCGAGGACCTGGTTGTCGTGGACGACGTCGAAGTCGCCGCGCCGCCGCCGCAGCAGCCGCAGCGCCCGCAGGCTGAACGTCAGCGGCTCGGGGAAGCCGCCCGTCCGCATGTGCGCGAACTCCAGGACGTCCACCCAGTCGCGGAACTCGCGGAGCGCCGGGGTGCGGAACGGGTCGTCGTCGTTGTACAGGTCCAGGCTCGGGATCTTGGTGAGGACGATCTCCTCGCGGTCCAGCTCCGGATACGGCTGCCCGGACACGACCTCCACCGCGTGCCCGAGGTCGGCGAGCTCCCGGCTCAGATGGCGGAGGTAGACGCCCTGACCGCCGCAGTGCGGCTTGCTCCGGTACGAGAGCAGGGCCACGCGCAGCGGTCCGCCCGGCTCACCCGCCTCACCCACGCCAGCACCTGCTGCCCACGCACCTCTCCCGTCAGCCGAGGGGCGCCGGGCGCACGCGCACCGGCCGCTCCGTGATGCCGTTGATGAAACTAGACCTTAGCCTCCGTACGTTACCGCCGAGTTCAATATTGGGCATGGCGTCCAAAAGTGTTTCGAAAAGCACACTGACCCCGAGTCGGACGAGATGGTCGAGTTGGGTGAAGCGGGCGCCTTCGTGCCCAGGCGGGGTCACGACGGGGTGAAGCGCACCGGCAGCTCCTTGAGCCCGTTGACGAAGTTCGACCGCAGCCGGCGCGGCGGTCCGGCCGGGCGGATGTCGGGCGTCCGGTCCAGGATCGTCTCGAAGATGATCTTGAGGTTCATCCGGGCGAGATGGGTGCCCAGGCAGAAGTGCGGGCCGCCGCCGCCGAAGCCGAGGTGCGGGTTGGGGTCGCGGCCCACGTCGAACGCGAACGGGTCGTCGAACACCCGCTCGTCCCGGTTGGCGGACCCGTAGAACAGCACGACCTTGTCGCCCGCCTTGATCTCCTTGCCGCCCAGCTCGACGTCGCCGAGGGCCGTCCGGCGGAACTGGTTGATCGGGCTCACCCAGCGGACGATCTCCTCGACCGCCGACGGGAGCAGGCTCCGGTCGGCCCGCAGCCGCTCCCACTGCTCGGGACGCTCGAAGAACGCCTGCATGCCGCCCGCCGTCGCGGTCCGGGTCGTCTCGTTCCCGGCGATCGACAGCATGATCACGAAGAGCGCGAACTCCTCCTCGCTGATCCGGGAGCCGTCGGCGTCCGGGGTGAGCAGCTTGGTGACGATGTCGTCGCGCGGCGTCGACTCGCGGCTGCGCGCCAGCTCCGCGCCCCAGCCCGCGAACTCGGCGGCGCACATCGCCGACTCGTCCCGGTCGCCGATGAAGTCGGGGTCGTTGAACGCGACCAGCTTGTTGGACCAGTGGAAGATCTTCTGCCGGTCCTCCAGCGGGGCGCCGAGCAGCTCGCAGATCGTGTAGAGGGGCAGCGGCGCGGCGAAGTACTCCACGAAGTCGCACTCGCCGAGCGGCGCGGCCTCGTCGATCAGCCGGTGGCAGATCTCCCGGATATGGTCCTGGAGCTTCCCGATCATGCGCGGGGTGAAGCCCTTGTTCACCATGGCCCGCAGGCGCGTGTGGTCCGGCGGGTCCTGGAACAGCATCATCTGCCCGTAGAGGGCGATGTCCTCGTCGGTGAACTCCTCGAACATCGCCGTCCGCTCGTGGGACGAGTACGGGTCGGCGCGCCGGGAGACCTGCACGACGTCCTCGTGCCGGGTGATGGCCCAGAAGCCGGGCACTCCCTCGTTCGGGTCCTGGTGCCAGTGGACGGGGTCGTTGTCGCGCAGCCACGCGAACTGCCGGTGCGGGATGCCTCCGCGCTCGTACACGCCGGGGTCGATGATGTCGATTTCGGGAGCCCGGAACGTCCGCGCGGCGGAGGCGGTCGAGGTCGCGAGTGCCATGGGGGCTCCTTCGTGCCGGGGTGGGACCGGGCGCGCGCCGTGCCGAACTGAGCGCTTGCTCGGGTCCGTGGACCTAGAACACGTTCTAACATGAGACTCCAGTCTCATCAAGAGTCCAGTGTCCAGGAGTGACCCACGCCGCACGCGGCTTTCGCCGGAAACGGAGGGCTCAGCGCAGCACGTAGCGGATGGGGTCGTCCGTCCCGTCGCGGCGGGCGACGCCCCTGGTCTCCAGCGTGCGGATGTGCGCGGCGGCCTCGGCGGCGGCCATCCGGCGCGCGCCCTGGTGCATCTCGGCCCACGGGTGGCGCCAGGTGAGGCCCGCCGTGAGGTCCCACAGCGTGAGGGGAGCGGACGACAGCAGCGCCGTCACCTCCGCGAGGCGCTCCTCGTGATGGCGGATGATCTCCTGTGCGCGGCCGGACAGCCCGTCGAAGCGGTACTGGTGCGCGGGCAGGACCTCGCCCACGGTCATCGCGGAGACCTTGTCGAGCGAGCCGAGGAAGTCGCTGAGCGGGTCCACGTCCGGGGTGTCGTACGGGTAGAGGCCGATGTGCGGGGTGATGCGCGGCAGGACGTGGTCGCCGGTGAAGATGCGGTCGCCGTCCTCCAGGTGCAGGCAGATGTGGCCGGGGGAGTGGCCGGGCGTCCAGATGGCCCGCAGCCTGCGTCCCGGCAGGTCGACGAGGTCGCCGTCGGACAGTTCGCGGTCCGGGATCGCGGGCGGCGCGACCGGCGTCTGCCGGCTCGACCCGGTCAGGTCGGACTCGGCCGCCCCGGCGCGGCGCAGCGCGGTCAGCTCGAACGCGCGGCGGCCGCGCTGGCCGACGGTGTGGAACCTCCGGACGATCTCCGCGTCCGCGTGGTGCATGGCGATCCAGGCGTCCGACTCGTCGCGGACGCGCCCGGCGAGGCCGGAGTGGTCGGGGTGGAAGTGCGTCACGACCACGCCGTGCACGTCGCGGACGTCGATCCCGAACGTGCCGAGGCCGTCGCGGAGGGCCGTCCAGGCGTCCTCGTGCTGCCAGCCGGCGTCGATCAGGACGGGGCCCCGGGGGCTCTCCGCCGCGTACACCAGCGTGTAGGCCAGCGGGTTGTCCGGGATGGGGACTGGAACGCTCCACAGTCCTCCGCCGAGGTCTTCGGGTTCCGGCTGCAACGGGACCGCCTTTCGCGCCAGGGGGATCGCTCAGATCCGTTCGAGGATGGTGGCGGTCGACAGCGCGCCGCCCGCGCACATCGTGATCAGGGCCGTCCCGGCGCCGCGCCGCTCCAGCTCGTGCAGCGCCGTCGTGATCAGCCGGGAGCCGGTCGCGCCGACCGGATGGCCGAGCGCGATCGCGCCGCCGTTGACGTTGACCGTGTCAATGTCCGGTTCGTGGACCGACGCCCATGACAGCACGATCGACGCGAACGCTTCGTTGATCTCGGTGATGTCGATGTCGCCCATCGTCATCCCGGAACGCCGCAGGACGCGCTCGGTCGCCTGGACGGGGCCGTCCAGGTGGTAGTACGGCTCGGCGCCGACCAGGGCCTGCGTCCTGATCCGGGCGCGGGGGCGCAGGCCGAGCGCCTTCGCCTTCTCCTCCGACATCAGCAGGACGGCGGCGGCGCCGTCCGAGATCTGCGACGACGTGCCCGCCGTGTGCAGGGCGTCGGGGCCGAGGACGGGCTTGAGCTTCGCCAGCACGTCTGCGGTGGTCTCCCGGAGCCCCTCGTCGCGGGTGACCTCCCGGGTCTCGCCGGTGGGGTTGCCGTCGCCGTCCAGGACGGGCGCGGTGATGGGCGCGACCTCGCGGTCGAAGCGGCCGTCCGCCCACGCCTTCGCGGCGAGCTGCTGCGAGCGGGCGCCGAACGCGTCCAGGTCGGCGCGGGTGATGCCGCGGCGGGCGGCGATGCGCTCGGCCGCCTCGAACTGGTTCGGCATGTCGATCGACCAGTCGTCCGGACGCGGATCGGCGGGCATGACGTTGGAGCCGAGCGGTGCGCGGCTCATCACCTCGACGCCGCAGCCGATGGCGACGTCCACGACCCCGGCGGCGATCTGCGAGGCGGCGAGGTGGACGGCCTGCTGCGCCGAACCGCACTGCGCGTCGATCGTGGTGACCCCGGTCTGCCAGGGCAGGCCCGCGTACAGCCAGGAGTAGCGGCCGACGTGCCCGCCCTGCTCGCCCGCCTGCGTCACGCAGCCCGCGAAGACCTGTTCCACCTCGGCGGCGTCGATGCCCGAACGGTCGATCGCGGCGGTCAGCGCGTGCGCGAGGACGGCCATCGGTTTGCGGCCCGCCAGCCTGCCGTTGCGCTTCCCGAGTGGCGTGCGCACCGCCTCGACGATCACCGGGGTACCCATGCGGTCTCCTTATCGAACACGATTCAGGTATGACTGTAACGGGTTCTAGATTTCGGCCGTGTGTCCGGGTCCCGGCCATCAGGACCCGGCCGGAACGGCCTCGGGCGGCAGGACGGTCCCGCGCCGGCGTCGACTAGCCTGGGAGCCGACCGCCGCCCCCCGCGCCGGAGATCCTCATGGCCGCAGACTTCGACGAGCCCGTGTTCGACGAGAACTTCGTCAGGAGCGCAACGTTCACCGAGCCGTCCGCGAGCGAGCGGGCCCGCGCGCCCGGCAAGCGCGAGCGGCGGCGCGACCGGCGGGCCGCGCGCCGCGCCGCGCGCTCCGGCGGCCTCCGGTTCCGGCGGCGGCGCCGCCGCGACCCGAGCCATCGCATGGCGGTGGTCCAGGTCCTCGCGGGCATCCTCGTGCTGTTCGCGATCTCGTTCGCGCTCTGGTGGTGGAACTCCGGGTCCAGGAACACCGAGGAGCCGGTGCAGCCGGTCGTCCCGACCGTGACGAACTCCCCGGCGCCCGCGCCGACGACCGCCGCCCCGACCACGATCCCCGAGGTCTAGCGGGCGGTATCGCTCATCCGGGGTGAGCGGCGGTACTCATCCCGACCCTGGGTACAACGCTCATCCTTGGTTCCGTAGGGCCGCCCTGTCCGGGAGCGTCCGGGACCGGCGACGCTGGCGGTTCCACGGAACACGAGGAACCCCGGGGGGACCCCAGGCCATGAGAGCCCGCATCACCGCCGTCGCGGCGCACCTGCCCGGCCGGACGGTCACCAGCGCCGAGGTGGAGGCGCGCGTCGCGGCCGAGAGCGGCGGTTACCGCCCGCCTTCCACGATCGTCCGGCGGCTGACCGGAATCCGGACCCGGCACGTCATGGGGGACGAGGAGCAGGCGTCCGACCTGGCGGTCGCCGCCGCCCGCCACGTGCTCGCCGAGCGCGGGACGCACCCCGCCGGGCTAGACCTGCTGATCTTCGGATCGGCGTCGCAGGACCTGATCGAGCCCGCCACCGCGCACATCGTCGCCGCGAAGCTCGGCGCGTCCTGCCCGGTCTTCGACGTCAAGAACGCGTGCAACAGCTTCCTGAACGCGCTGCAGATGGCGGACGCGCTGATCCGCACAGGGCAGCACGAGCGGGTCCTGGTCTGCACGGGCGAGAGCCCGTCCCGCGCGATCCGCTGGAAGGTGCGCGACCGCGCCCAGTTCGCGGACGCCTTCGCCGGCTACACCCTGTCCGACGGCGGCGCCGCGATGCTCGTCGAGGCGGCCCCGGACGGCGGGATCTTCTACCGCGACTTCGCCGCCGTCTCCGCCGCCTGGCGGATCGGGACGCTCCCGGCGGGCGGCTCGATGCATCCCCGCGACCCCGAGTTCACCTACTTCAGCGGGGACGGGCGGCGGCTCAAGGACGCGTTCGTCGCGGGAGGCGCGGAACTCTTCAGCACCGCACTGCAGAAGACGGGCCTGACCTGGGACGACTTCGCGGTCGTCGCCGTCCACCAGGTGACCGTGCCGTATCTGGAGGTGCTGCGCTCGACCCTTGGCATTCCGGCCGATCGCCTTGTCGTGACGCTGCCCGAGCACGGGAACGCCGCGTCCGCGAGCCTGCCGTTGCAGCTCGCCACCGCGATCGCCGAAGGGCGCTGCGCGCCCGGCGACCGCGTCGCGCTGATCGGCCTGGCGGGCGGCATCAGCCTCGGCGTCATGTTCGCGGAGCTGTGACCATGAGACTCTGGGTCGTCATCCCCGCCTACGACGAGGAACGCTCGATCGGCGCGACGCTGCGCCGCCTCGCCGAGCAGACCGACCTCGGGTTCACGCTCGCCGTCGTCGACAACGGCAGCACGGACGGGACGGCGCAGGTCGTCAAGGAGTTCGCGGCCGGGAACGGCGCGTTCGACGTCCGGATCGTCCGCGAACCGGAGAAGGGGACGGGCGCCGCCGCCGACACCGGCGTCCGGCACGCCATCGCCGCCGGGGCCACGCACGTCGCCCGCACCGACGCCGACTGCCTCCCGCACCACGGCTGGGTCGCGGCGGTGAGGCGCGCGTTCGGCGACGGCCTGGAGCTGGTGTCCGGGCCGCTGCTGCCGCGCACCGACGAGTTCCCGCTGAAGTTCTGGGAGCGCCGCCTGCTGCCCGCCGTCATCGATCTCGCCGCGCTGTTCGGACGCTTCAGGCCCGGCAACCAGGACCCGCTCTACCTCGGCCCGTACGTGATGATGCCGGGCTGCAACCTTGCCATCACCGCCGACCTGTACGAGCGGGCGGGCGGCTTCCCGCGCAGTCGCATCGAGGACGTCCACGAGGACCGCGCGCTCGTCAACCGCGTCCGCCGCGTCAGCGGGGCGTACGGGCTGCGCAAGGACGTCGTCGTCTACGGGTCGGTCCGCCGCCTGCGGGCGTACGGCCTGGTCAGGACGCTGGGCTGGTACGCCGACCACCGATACCGGCCGCCCGTGGTGGACGTCCGGTGAAGGTCCGCGACTGGGAACGGCGCCTCTATGTGACGGCGCATCCGTTCGCGTATCCGCTGCTGTGCGCCGCGGCTCGGCGCGGGCCGGTCGTGCGCGTGCCGGGAGTCGGTGTGGTGGTGAACGACGCGTCGCTGGCCCGCGGGATCCTGATGGACGGCGAGACGTTCCGGAAGGACGGCCCCGGATCTCCGGGCGAGCTGTGGACGCCGGTCCTGGGGCCTTCTGTGCTGCTCAACATGGAGGGGGAGGCGCACCGGGTACTGCGCCGGCGGCTGGCCGATCTGTTCGTGCCGTCCTATACCGAGGCGTTGTGCGCGCGGGTGCTGGACGAGCCCTTGGCGCGGCTCACCGGCCGTCTCCGGGACGGCGCGACCGTCGACCTGGTGGACGCGGCCCGCGTGCTGGCCGGAGCGGTGATCGGCGAGGTCATCGGCCTGGAGACCAGGACCGAATCGGCCTACCGCGATCTGTTCGAGCAGGGTGAGCGCATCGTCTCGATGGTCTCGCTGCGGACGCGGCGGCTGTCCCCGTCCCAGGTACGGCGGGCCCGGGCCGTGCTCGATCCGCTGGGCGACATCGCCGCCAAGGCGTACGCGGCGGGGGACGAGTCCACGGTCATGGGACGGATGCGGACGCTCGGCCTCTCGGAGGACGAGGCGCGGGGAGCCGCCGGGGCGTTCTTCCTGACCGGCACCGAGACGGTCGCGACGCTCCTGCCGCGCCTGATCGCCCTCCTCGCCGACCACGGGCAGCTCGCACGCGTCGCCGCCGGCGGCGCGGCGATGCTCGACCGGGCCGTCGACGAGGCCATGCGGGTGACGACGCCGACACCGGTCATGTTGCGGAGCGTGCACCGCGCGGTGGCGGTCGGGGGCGTCGCGGTGCGGCCGGGGGACCGGATCCTGATCGCGACGCACAACTGCTGCCGCGCCCTCGGGCCGTTCGATCTCGACCGTCCGCACCCGCCCGAGCTGCGGCGGCTGTGGTTCGGCGCGGGGCCGCACTTCTGCCTCGGATATCCGCTGGCCACGGCACAGATCCGGCTGGTCGCCCGGACGCTCCTCGCCGCCGGGCCGCTCACGGTCACGCGCCGCGCCGCCGCCCGGGGCGTCCTGATTCCGACGTATCGGCATCTCGCCGTCCGTGCGGGAAGGGGAACGGGGTGACTCTCGTCCGATGCCTGCTGGACCAGGCGGCCCGGACGCCCGGCGGCGTCGCGCTCGTCTCGGGGGACGGCGCGGAACTCACCTACGGCGAGCTGCGGCGGCAGGTGCTCGCCGTCCGCCGCGGGCTGCTCGCCGCCGGGCTGGCGTCCGGTGACGGGGTGCTGTTCTCCGTCCGGCCCTCGCCGGAGTCGCTCGTGCTGGCGCTGGGCGTGGTCGCGGCCGGCGGAGTAGTGGTGTTCGCCGATCCCGGGGCCGGTCCCGAGATGTTCACCGCGCGGCTGAGGCTGGCGCGCCCGCGCTGGTCGGCGGCGGAATCCGTCCTGTACGCGGGCAGCCGCCTGCGGCCTGTCCGGGCGTACGCGCGGCGGCGCGGGCTGCTGCTGCCGAACTTCGCGGACCTGCAGGTTCCGGGCGAGGGCCCGATGCGGCACATCCACGTCGGCCGCCGGTTGCCGGGCGTGCCGCGAGGCTCGCTGCCGTTCCAGCGCCTCGTGGGCGGCGACGCGCCCGAGCCCGCCTCCGACGGCGATCCGGACGCGCCGGCCGCGGTGATCTTCACGTCCGGGACGACGTCGGACCCGCGCGCCGTCGTGCACACCCAGGCGTCGCTGGCGGCGGCGCTCGACCTGTTCCGGACGCGGATGCCGCTCGGCCCGGGCGACGTCGTCCACACCGACCAGCTCATGATCGGGCTGCCCGCGCTGGTGGCCGGGGCGCGCTGGTCGATGCCGCCGCTGTCGCGCACCCCCGCCGACGACGCCCGGCTGATGCGGGAACGGGAGGCCACGCACGCGTTCTGCGTTCCCGTCCACCTGGCCGAGATCCTGGACGCTTCGCCGGACCTGCCGCCGACGCTGCGGTACGTGCTGCTCGGCGCCGCGCCCGCACCGGCCGCGATCCTCCGGCGGGCCGTCGCGGCGGCGCCGTCCGCCGAGGTCCTGTCCGTCTACGCGATGACGGAGATCCTGCCGGTGGCGATCGCGTCGGCGGAGGAGAAACTCGCCCACGCCGCCCGCACCGCGCCCGGCGATCTTCTCGGACGGCCGCTGCCCGGCGTCGCCGCCCGGCTGGCCGGCGACGGCGAGCTGCTGCTGTCCGGCCCGAACCTGTGCCGCGGATACCTCGGCGCCGAGCCCGTCTCCGAACTGCCGACCGGCGACCTCGCGCGGTTCGACGACGGCCGCCTCATCCTCATGGGACGCAAGAAGGACAT
Organism: Actinomadura sp. KC06; assembly: GCF_004348735.1. Lineage (GTDB taxonomy): Bacteria > Actinomycetota > Actinomycetes > Streptosporangiales > Streptosporangiaceae > Spirillospora. The sequence goes on along the minus strand of NZ_SMKT01000015.1, from coordinate 56,987 downwards.
GCTGATCCGGGGCAAGTTCAACCTTTATCCAGGGCTGTACGAGCCGTCGATCGCCGCGCTTCCCGGCGTGGCGGAGGCCGCGATCGTGGGCGTGCCCGACGCCGCCACCGGGGACGAGGAGGTGGTGCTGGCGGTCGTCGGTCCAGATGATCTTCCGGGACGGCTCCGGCGCAGCCTCCCCGACGTCATCGATCACGACGCGCTGCCGGACCGCATCGTCGTCCTGGACGAGCTGCCGCGCTCCGGCCGGACGCGCAAGCTCGACCGCGACCGCCTCCGCGACCTGGTGACCGAATGAAGATCGCGGTGACGGGCGCGTCCGGCTTCGTCGGCGGCGCGGTCTGCAGGACGCTCGCGGCAGAGGGCGTCACGACGTTCGCGTACGGCCGCCGTCCGGATCCCGGCGACCTCGGCGGCGCGGCCTACCGGTCATGGGACCTCGCCCGCGGCGCGCTCGCGGACGCCCCCGGCGTCGACGCGGTGATCCACTGCGCCGGGAGCGCCACCGATTGGGGCCCGGCCGCGGGCCTGTTCGCCGCCAACCTCACCGGAACCCGCAACGCCCTCGCGAGCTTTCCCGGCGCGAGGTTCGTGCACGTCAGCACGGCCAGCGTGTACGACCCGTTCCGTCCGAGCGTGATGGCCACCGAGGACGAGGCGCCCGTCCGCCGCTACCTGAACGCCTACGGCGCGTCCAAGGCCGCCGCCGAACGGGCCGTGCCCCGCGACGCGATCATTCTGCGTCCCCACGCGGTCTACGGGCCCGGCGACGCGACGCTGCTGCCGCGCGTGCTGTCGGCCGTGCGCGGCCCGGTCCTCCCGGCCGCCGGGACGGGACGGCAGCGCGTCAGCCTGACCTCGATCGGCAACCTCGTCCGGGCCTGCGTGCTCGCCGCGACCGGACCCGTCGCCGCGGGCGTGTTCAACATCGCGGACGCGGCCCCGATCACGATCGACGGCGCGCTGCGCGGGATCCTCCGCGAACGGGGCGTCCGGGCGAGGCCCGTGTACGTCCCCGCCGCCGCCGCGCGTCCGCTCGCCGCCGTCGCCGAAGGCGCGTTCCTGCTGGCCCGGAGCCCACGGCCACCGCGCGTCACCCGCTACGCGATCAGCCACCTGGCCGTCGAGCGGACCCTCGACATCACCGCCGCCCGTACCGTCCTCGGCTACGACCCGCACGAGACGACGTTCACCGGCGCCGCCTCCTGGTGATCGTCAACCACAGGTTGACGCACGGCGATCGTCAACCTATGGTTGACGCATGACCGAACCCGTGCAGCCGACCGGTCAGGTCCGCCTCGACGACCTGATCAACGCCATCAAGAAGGTCCATACCGACGCCCTCGAACAGCTGTCCAGCGCCGTCGTCGCCGCCGAGCACCTCGGCGAGGTCGCCGACCATCTCATCGGCCACTTCGTCGACCAGGCCAGGCGCTCCGGCGCGTCCTGGACGGACATCGGCAAGAGCATGGGCGTCAGCAAGCAGGCGGCGCAGAAGCGCTTCGTGCCGAAGGGGCAGGGCGACCTCGACCCGTCCCAGGGCTTCTCCCGGTTCACCGCGCGGGCCCGCGACGTCGTCATGGCGTCGATGAACGAGGCCAAGGCGGCGGGCAACGACCAGATCCGGCCCGTGCACATCGTGCTCGGCCTGCTGTCGGAGCCGAAGGCGCTCGCCGCCAAGGCGATCCTCGCGCAGGGCGTCCTGCTCGACGACGTCCGCCAGGCCGCCACCGCCGCGCTTCCGCCGGAGGCGGACGACGTCCCCGACCTCATCCCGTACGACGCGGACGCGAAGAAGGCGATGGAGCTGACGTTCCGCGAGGCCCTCCGCCTCGGGCACAACTACATCGGCACCGAGCACATGCTCCTCGCCCTCCTGGAGTTCGAGGACGGATCCGGCGTCCTCTCCGATCTCGGCATCGACAAGGCCGCCGCCGAGGCGAACATCACCGAGGCCCTGAACGCCATGGCCAAGCAGGGATGAGTTTCGGACGCCCGGGCAGTCCAACCCATCATGGAGAAATTCATCAAGGCCAACGGGGTGGAACTGTGCGCCGAGACGTTCGGCGATCCGGGTGACGCGCCCGTCCTGCTGATCGGCAACACGATGCTCACCTGGCCCGACGACCTCTGCGGGCGCGTCGCCGCGCTGCGGAGGTTCGTCGTCCGGTACGACCTGCGCGACACCGGCCGGTCCACGTTCGCCGACCCCGAGGCCCCCGCCTACACGCTGCGCGACCTGGTGGCGGACGCCGCCGGGGTGCTCGACGCCCACGACCTGCCGTCCGCGCACGTCGTGGGCTTCGGCGTCGGCGGCTGGATCGCGCAGCTCCTCGCCCTCGACCACCCCGCCCGCGTCACCACGCTCACGCTGATCGCCACCAGGCCCACCGCGCCCGGCCCTAACGACGCCGACCTGCCCGAGCACGCACCCGAGCTGATGGCGCACTTCATGAACCCGCCCGAGGTCGACTGGACGGACCGCGCCTCCGTGGTCGCCTTCATGATCGAGAGCGCCCGCCATCTTTCCGGCAAGTTCTTCGATGAGGACGAGGCGCGCGAGGACATCGAACGGATCTACGACCGGACGCCCGCAACACCCGACCCGGGCAAGGCCCACCGCGCCAATCAGATGGCGACCGTCTTCGCCGCCCTCGACAGCAAACCCCGCTGGCGAGAGCGCCTGGGCGGCATCTCCGCGCCGACCCTCGTGATCCATGGCGAGGACGACGCGTTCTTCCCGCTCGGCAACGGCGAGGCGCTGGCGGCCGAAATTCCCGGTGCCGAATTGCTGACCGTCTCCGGGATGGGCAATGAACTTCCACGGCGGACGTGGGACGAAGTCGTCCCGGCCATCCTGCGCCACACGTCCTGAAACCCCGTGGGTGTGGTCAGCCGCCGTAATGGTCGTGGGCGTCGAATTCGCCGAAGTCGTCCTGAAGCCAGCCCATGTCGCGCCACGTACCCGAGCCGTCGAAGGGGCCTTCGTAGACGATTCCCAAGTAGCTGCCGGGCTGGTCGTCCAGCCGCAGGCGGCGACCCCGGCTGTACAGGAACAGCGACACGCTGATGTCCGGCTTTCCCTCGAAGTACTGCATACCGAGCACCCCCTCCCACGCCATCTGGAGGGTTGACCCGGACGGCTCCGGACCTCGGACGAGGCAGGAGAACCCGTCCTCGATCTGGGACGAGCCCACCACGGTCACCCGCTGGCCGAGGTGGGCGCCGAGGCTCGCGGCGAGGGCGTCGATCGCCGCGCTCCACCGTCCGGACGGCCGGTCGTCTACACGACTCATGGATTCGTCCGCACCTATCCGAGCCGAAGGGCGAGGAAGAAGTCGACCTGGTCCTCAAGTCGCGACAGGTCGCGGCCGGTCAGATCCTGGACGCGCTGAATGCGATAGCGCACCGAATTGACGTGCAAATGGAGCTCGTCGGCGGCGCGCGTCCAAGACCCGGAATGCCGCAGGAACGTCTCCAGCGTCCGGACGAGGTCGGCGCCGTGCACCTTGTCATAAGCATGCAGCGGATCCAGGAGACGCACTCTGAACATCTCCCGGACGTCATCGGGAACGCTGGCCAGCAGCAGGACATGAGTGGCGAGCTCGTCGTGCCGGACGACGCACACGGGAGAAGAACGGGTGGCCGCGAGCCGGCGCGCCTGGCGGGCCTCTTCGACGATGCCGCGCAGGTCCGGCGCCTCGGCGATGCCGCTGACTCCGACCGCGGCACCGCCGCCCGCGAGGCCCGGAGCCAGGGCGTTCAGCGCGTCCTCGATCGCACCGGCGACATCGTCGCCGGCCGGCGCCGGGACCAGGGCGATGACCTCGTCGTCCACCAGGCCGACCATCGGCCGCGCACCCGCAAGGATCTCGGCGAGGACGGTGCGCAGCTCGCCCGCGTCCGTCCCGTCCCGTCCCGAAGCGGCGACCGCGGCCACGGGGACTCCGGCGGCCAACCCGGATCGCTCCAGCTCACCGGCGTTTCCGAGCCCGCCGCCACCGGTCGCGACGGCGGTCACGATCTCCTGGGCGCGGCGGCCCTCGTCGCTCAGCCGGTCGTCCAGCCGAGCCCGCTCAAGCGCGACGATGGCGGCGAGTTCGCCCGTGAGGGCGCGGCGCTCCGCGGGCCAGTCGGCGAAGTCGCCCTCGCACGCGATGAACCAGCCGGCCGCCCGGCTCCGGGCCCCCTCGCCGACCGGGAAGATCGACGCGTCGAGACCGGCCGCGTACTCGGGCAGGCGGGGCGCGCGGAGGAAGGCCCCGGCCAGCCGGGCGGCGTCGGCGTCGGGCAGCCGCGGACCGGCGACGAGCCGCCCGGTGGCGGTCAGGACGTGGCAGCGCATGCCGAGGTCGCGTCCGACCAGGTCGAGGACGGCGCCGAGCCCGGTGCCCTCGACGAGTCGGCGGTGCCGGTCCAGGACGGCGGTCAGATCGGCGGCGCGGGCGCCGGACAGATGCCGGACGACCTCCTCGGTGACCGTCGCGAACGCCACGTCCTCCGGGACCTTGAACAGCGGGAGCCGGTGCCGGCGGCAGGCGTCGACGAGATCGTCCGGAATGGTGCCGAGGGCGAACTCCCCCGCCGCGAGGCCCGACACGCCGGCGTCGGCGAGGGCGCGGACGAAGGTCTCGGAGTCCGCGGGGCCCGACCGCCAGACGAGGCCGGTGAGGATCAGTTCCCGTCCGCGCAGGTAGCGGCCGGGGTGGAGGAGGTCTGTGGTGACGACCCAGCGGATCGGCCGGTCCAGCCCGGCGTCATCCCCGACGACGACCTCAAGCCGCAGTTCGGGCATGGCGAGCAGGGCGCGCAGCTTCACATGTAGCAACCTACAAAGGGTCGCGGTCGAACGGCAGCACAGTTCGGACGTCCTGTCTCTCGACCACCGCACGGGCGGCTGTGTGTACTGCATGCAACGAGGGAGGCGCGGGTGCTGTTCACGGAAGCGGACCTGTTCGAGTGCTGCGCGTCCCGCCGCTGGGTGAAGGCGGTCGCGGGACGGCGCTATCGCGACCTGACCGAGCTGCGCGAAGCCGGGGCCGCGGCGCTGGACGACCTCGATTGGCCCGACGTGGAGGAGGCCCTCGCCGCCCATCCCCGCATCGGCGACCGCGTGGGGGGCTGGTCGCGGGCCGAGCAGTCGGGCATGGACGGCGCGGCCCCGGACGTGCGTGCCGCCCTCATCGAGGGGAACCGAGCCTATGAGGACCGCTTCGGCCACGTGTTCCTGATCTGCGCGACGGGACGCACCGCCGCGGAGATGCTCGGCGACCTCCGGGATCGCCTGGGCAACGACGCCGAGGCCGAGCGGGCCGTCGTCCGGAGGGAGCTCGCGAAGATCGTGGATCTTCGTCTGACCAGGCTGGCGGGGGAGCGGAGATCGTGAGTCTTTCGACGCACGTGCTGGACGCGGCGAAGGGGCTGCCGGCGGCCGGGACGACCGTCCGGCTGGAGCGGCGCGACGCGGACGGCGGCGGCTGGACGACACTCGCCGCCGCCCGCACCGACGGCGACGGCCGGATCAAGGAGTGGGACACGGAGCTGAATACCGGAACGTACCGCCTGGTGTTCGACACGTCCGGCCTGTCGGACTTCTTCCCGGAGGTCGCCGTGGCGTTCACGATCACCGACCCCGGACGGCATCTGCACGTCCCGCTCCTGATCAGCCCGTTCGCCTACTCGACCTACCGAGGGAGCTAGCGACATGGGCATCGTGCTGGGCCCCAACCGCTACGGGAAGGCGGAAACGCGCGTCGTCCGCGTCACGCGCTCCGGCGGGCTGCATGGGATCAAGGACGTGAACGTCAGCGTCTCCCTCTCCGGTGCGATGGCCGACACGCACCTGACCGGCGACAACGCGGCCGTCCTGCCGACGGACAGCCAGAAGAACACCGTGTTCGCGTTCGCCAAGAAGCACGGCGTCGAGACGATCGAGGACTTCGGGCTCCTGCTCGCCCGCCATTTCGTGGACTCCCAGCCGACGATCAACCACGCCCGCGTGGAGATCCACGAGTACTCCTGGGATCGCATCGCGGGCGGGCATTCGTTCGTCCGGAACGGCGGTGAGATCCGGACGGCGCTGATCCACAGCGACGGCGACGGCGGCGCCGAATCCGTCGTCTCCGGGCTTCGAGACCTGGTCGTCCTGAACTCGACCGGCAGCGAATTCCACGGATTCATCCAGGACGAGTACACGACGCTCGCCCCGACCGACGACCGCGTCCTCGCGACCGCCGTCACCGCCCGATGGCGCCACCGCGGCACCGAAACCGGCGACTGGGACGACTCTTACCGCGCGGCCCGCCACCACATGCTGCACGCGTTCGCCGAAACGCACAGCCTGTCGCTCCAGCAGACGCTGTTCCAGATGGGCCGCCGGGTACTGGACGAACGAGACGAGCTTTGCGAGATACGGCTGTCGATGCCCAACAAGCATCATTTCCTGGTCGATCTGGAGCCGTTCGGAATGGACAACGACAACGAGGTGTACTTCGCGGCGGACCGCCCGTACGGGCTGATCGAGGGCACCGTCCTCAACGACGACGCGCCGCACGCGGCGTCCGCCTGGGAGTAGGGAACTGAGAGCGATGGAATTCCTGCGACCGGCGACGTTGAGAGAAGCGCTCGACGCGAAGGCCGAACTTCCGGGCGCGCTGCCCCTTCAAGGCGGCACCGACGTCATGGTCGAGATCAACTTCGACGCGCGGAGGCCGGAGGCGCTGCTCGACCTGACGAGGGTCCGCGAGCTCGCCGAATGGGACATGGCGGACGGACGGCTCCGCGTGGGCGCCGCCGTCCCGTACACCCGCCTGATCACGGAGCTCGGCGCGCGCCTGCCCGGCCTGGCCCAGGCGTCCCGGACGGTGGGCTCGCCGCAGATCCGCAACCGCGGCACGGTCGGCGGCAACCTCGGCGCCGCGTCGCCCGCCGGGGACGGCCATCCGCCGCTGCTCGCCGCCGGCGCGGTGATCGAGGCGGAGTCGGCGGCGCGCGGCGTCCGGATGATCCCGGTCGCGGAGTTCTTCACCGGCGTGAAGCGGAGTGCCCTCGAACCGGACGAGCTGATCCGCGCGTTCTGGACGGCGCCCGCGTCCGGCCCGCAGTACTTCGCCAAGATCGGCACCCGGAACGCGATGGTGATCGCCGTGTGCTCGTTCGCGATCGCGCTGCATCCGGCGGAGCGCCGCGTCGGCACGGGCCTCGGCTCAGCCGCGCCGACACCGCTCCGCGCCCCGGCCGCCGAGGAATTCATCGGACAGGAACTGGACTGGGACGGCCGTGGCCCGCTCCGGGAATCGGCGGCGCGCCGGTTCGGAGCGCTGGTCGCCGACGCGGCGTCGCCGATCGACGACGTCCGCGGGACGGGCGACTACCGCAGGCACGCCCTCTCGGTGCTGGCCCGCCGCACCCTGGCCTGGGCCTGGAACGACCACATGGCCGCGACCACCGGAAGGGAGGCTTCGTGATGCGCGTGAACGTCACGGTCAACGGCTCGCACGAGGTCGTGGACGACGTGTGGGAGGGCGAGAGCCTGCTCTACATGCTGCGCGAGCGGATGGGCCTGCCGGGCTCCAAGAACGCCTGTGAGCAGGGCGAATGCGGCTCCTGCACCGTCTATCTCGACGGTGTTCCGGCCTGCGCGTGCCTGGTCGCGGCCGGCCAGGCGGAGGGACGGGACGTCCGCACGGTCGAGGGCCTGGCGGAGGGTCCGCCTGGCGACGAGCGGCTCGACGTCGTCCAGGAGGCGTTCCTGGAGGCGGGGGCCGTCCAGTGCGGGTTCTGCACGCCGGGGCTGATCGTCCAGGCGCACGACCTGATCGAACGGAACCCCGCTCCGGCCGACGCCGAGATCCGCGAGGCCCTCGCGGGCAACCTGTGCCGCTGCACCGGCTACGAGAAGATCCTGGACGCGGTGCGCCTGGCGGCGGAGCGGAAGGCGGCCGCGCGATGATCATCGAGAACGCGCACGTCGTCACCGTCTCCGGCGACGAGTACGCGAACGGCCACATCGTCATCGACGGCGACCGGATCACGGCCGTCGGCCCTGGCAAGGCACCCGCGCAGGACGGCGAGAGGATCGACGGCGGCGGATGCCTCGCCACCCCCGGCCTGATCAACACACACCACCACCTCTACCAGTGGGCGAGCCAGGGCATGGCCGTCGACAGCACCCTGTTCGAGTGGCTGACGACGCTCTACAAGCCGTGGTCGAAGATGGACGCCGAGGTCGTGGCCGGTGCGGCGAGCGCGGGCCTCGGCTGGCTCGCCAAGTCGGGCTGCACCACGTCCACCGACCACCACTACCTGTTCCCGAAGGGGCGCGGCGACCTGTTCGCCGCGGAGGTCGAGGCGGCGCGGGAGATCGGCGTCCGGTTCCACCCGTGCCGCGGCTCGATGGACCGGGGCGAGTCGCAGGGCGGCCTGCCGCCGGACGAGGTGGTCGAGGACATCGACACGATCCTCGCCGAGACCGAGGCCGCGATCGACCGGAACCACGACCCGTCGCCCGGCTCCATGCTGCGCGTGGCCGTCGCGCCCTGCTCCCCGTTCACCGTCACCAAAGAGCTGATGCTGAGATCGGCGGAACTGGCGCGCGGCAAAGGGGTGAGGCTCCACACCCACCTGGCGGAGACGCTGGACGAGGAGGAGCACACGAGAGAGCAGTTCGGCATGACCCCGGCCGAGTACATGGAATCGATCGGCTGGCTCGGCCCGGACGTGTGGCTCGCGCACTGCGTCCACCTGCACGACGCCGACGTCAAGCGGCTCGCCGAGACCCGCACCGGCACGGCGCACTGCCCCAGCTCAAACGCCCGCCTCGGCGCCGGGATCGCCCGCGTGTCGCACCTGCTCGCGGAGGGCGCGGCGGTCGGCCTGGGCGTGGACGGGCCGGCGTCGGCGGAGCTCGTCCCGCTGGCCGGGGAGCTGCGCCAGGCGATCTACCTGCAGCGCGCCCGGTACGGGCCGACCTCGCTGACCGCCCGGCAGGCGCTGGAGATGGCGACGCTCGGCGGGGCCCGCTGCCTCGGCCGCGACGACGAGCTCGGCACCCTCGAACCGGGCAAGCTCGCCGACATCGCGCTGTGGCGGGTGGACGGTTTCCACGCCGCCGTCGACGACCCGGTCGTCGCGTTCGCGTTCGGGCGGACGCCGCCGCTGCAGCGCCTCCTCGTCGGCGGGCGGACGGTCGTCGACGACGACATGCTCGTCACCGTCCCGCAGGACGAGGCCGCACGCCGCGGCGCCGCCGCCCATCGCCGCCTGATGAAGCTCGCGGAGGAGGTGCTCTGATGGCGTCCCCAGTGAAGAGCCCGGGGCATGTGGCGGCTCCCGGATTGGGCGGCGTGGGGGAGAGCCCGCTCCGCCCGGACGGGACCCTCAAGGTCGCCGGCGAGTTCGCGTACGCGTCCGACCTGTGGATGGACGGGATGCTGTGGGGCGCGACGCTCCGCAGCCCGCACCCCCGGGCGCTGATCAGGTCGATCGACATCGGCCCGGCGCTCGCGCTGCCCGGCGTCCGCGCCGTCCTCACCCACGAGGACGTCCCGGGCCGGAAGATGTTCGGCATCGACCACGTCGAGGACCAGCCCGTCCTGGCGATCGACCAGGTCAGGCACCAGGGCGAGCCGGTCGCGCTGGTGGCCGCCGACCACCCCGAGACGGCCCGCCGCGCGATGGAGAAGATCGTCGTCGGGTACGAGGTACTGGAGCCGATCACCGACCCGCGCGCCGTGATCGCCGACCCGGAGGGCCTGAAGGTCCAGGACCTCGGCGGCATCACCCGGCACCAGCCCGTCCGCGTCGGAGACGTGGACGCGGCGAAGGCCGGAGCCGAGGTCGTCGTCGCGGGCGAGTACGAGGTCGGCATCCAGGACCAGGCGTTCCTCGGGCCGGAGTCCGGGCTGGCGATACCGTCCGACGACGGCGGCGTCGACCTGTACGTGTCGACGCAGTGGATCCACAACGACGTCAAGCAGATCGCGCCGTGCCTCGGCCTCGCCGAGGAGCAGGTCCACATGACGCTCGCCGGGGTGGGCGGCGCGTTCGGCGGACGCGAAGACCTGTCGATGCAGATCCACGCCGCGATGCTGGCGCTGCACACCGGCAAGCCGGTGAAGATGTCCTACAACCGGTACGAGTCGTTCTTCGGGCACGTCCACCGGCATCCCGCGCTGATGCGGTACGAGTACGGCGCCACGGCGGACGGACGCCTCCTCTACGCCGACGTCGAGATCGTCCTGGACGGCGGCGCGTACACCTCGTCCACGAAGAACGTCGTCGGGAACGCGGCGTCCCTCGGCGTCGGCCCGTACGAGATCCCCAACATCAGGATCGACGCGTACGGCGTCTACACCAACAACCCGCCGTGCGGCGCGATGCGGGGGTTCGGGGCGGTCCAGGCGTGCTTCGCCTACGAGTCGATGATGGACAGGCTCGGCGCGGCCTGCGGGCTGGGCCCGGTCGAGATCCGCCGCCGCAACGCCGTCTCGCGCGGCTCGAAGCTCGCGACCGGGCAGGTCATCGAGTCCCCGGCGCCGCTCGCGGACATGCTGACCCGGCTGGAGGCGATGCCGCTGCCGCCACCGCTCGACCCGTCCGACCTGCGGAACCTGCCGGGCGGGGTGTCGCAGACGACGCACGGCGAGGGCGTCGTGCGGGGCGTCGGATACGGCGTCGGCATCAAGAACATCTGCTTCTCGGAGGGCTTCGACGACTACTCCACGGCCCGCGTCCGGCTGGAGGTCATCGGCGGCGAGGCGACCGCGCTCGTGCACACGGCTGCGGCGGAGGTCGGGCAGGGCCTCGTCACGATCCAGGCGCAGATCGCGCGGACGGAGCTGGGCGTCCAGCGGGTCACGATCGCGCCCGCCGACAACCGGGTGGGCGACGCGGGCTCGTCCAGCGCGTCCCGCCAGTCGTACATGTCGGGCGGCGCTGTGAAGGCGGCCTGCGAGGCGGTCCGCGCCGGGCTCCTCGCGCTCGCCGCCCGCCGCCTCGGCCGCGCCGACCTCGCGGTCGTCGGCGGGAAGATCGTCTCGCGGGCGGACGGCGTGCTCGGCACGGTCGAGGACGTCCTCGGCGACGCCGTGATCGAGGAGACCCGCGAGTACCACCACCGTCCCACCACCGCGATGGACCCGGTCACCGGGCAGGGGCGCAGCCACACGCAGCTCGCCCTGTGCGTCCACCGCGCCGTCGTGGACGTGGACGCCGACCTCGGGCTCGTCAAGGTGATCGAGCTGGCCGCCGTCCAGGACGTCGGCAAGATCATCAACCGGACGGGCGTCGAAGGGCAGATCCACGGCGGGTCCGCGCAGGGCCTCGGGCTCGCGGTGATGGAGGAGATCGTCGTGTCGGACGGCGTCGTCCGGAACCCGTCCTTCACCGACTACCTGATCCCCACGATCCTCGACATGCCGCCGATGCGGCTCGACATCCTGGAGAACCCCGATCCGGAGGCGCCCTACGGGCTGCGCGGGGCGGGCGAGCCGCCGACGCTGTCGTCCACGCCCGCGATCGTCGCCGCGATCCGCGCCGCGACGGGCCGGGCGCTGGCCCGCGTGCCCGTCCGGCCGGAGCACATCGTCCAGGGGGACTGACGTGGACGATCTCGTGATCAGGTCGCGCCGGGCCGTCCTGCCGGACGGTGAGCGTCCCGCCGCCGTGTCCGTCCGCGACGGCCGCATCTCCGCGATCGGTCCCTACACCGGCACCGGGATCGATCTGGGGGACGTCGCGCTGCTGCCCGGCCTGGTCGACACGCACGTGCACGTCAACGAGCCGGGCCGCACCGAATGGGAGGGCTTCGCGACCGCGACCCGCGCCGCCGCGTCCGGCGGCGTCACCGCGCTGGTCGACATGCCGCTCAACGCGCTCCCGCCGACCGTCGACCCGGCGGCGCTGGCGGCGAAACGCGAGGCGGCGGAGGGCGCGTGCGCGGTCGACGTCGGGTTCTGGGGCGGCGCGGTCCCCGGCAACCTCGCCGCGCTGCGCCCGCTGCACGACCTCGGCGTGTTCGGTTTCAAGTGCTTCACGTCCGACTCCGGCGTCCCGGAGTTCCCGCCGCTCGCGTTCGAGGAGATGCGGGCTGCGTTCCGGGAGATCGCCTCGTTCGGCGGGCTCGTCATCGTCCACGCGGAGGATCCGGCGTCGCTGACGTCGCCGTCGGGCGGCGGGTACGCGGAGTTCCTGGCGTCCCGTCCGGCGTCCGCCGAGCGGCTCGCGGTGGAGCAGGTCGTACGGCTGGCGGAGGAGACGGGCGTCCGCGCCCACATCCTGCACCTGTCCGCCGCCGACTGCCTGGACGTCCTCGCGAAGGCCCAGGCGGACGGGCTGCCCGTCACCGCCGAGACCTGCCCGCACTACCTCACCTTCTGCGCGGACGACGCCCGCGGCCCGGCGCACAAATGCTGCCCGCCCATCCGCGACGCCGCCAACCGCGAACTGCTCTGGCAGGGCCTGGCCTCGGGCGTCGTCTCCTGCGTCGTCACCGACCATTCACCCTGCACGCCGGAGTTGAAGCGCGGCGATTTCGCCACGGCGTGGGGCGGGATCTCGTCCCTCCAGCTGGGGCTGCCCGCCGTCTGGACGGCGGCGCGCGCACGCGGCCACACCCTGCACGACGTCGTCCGCTGGATGTCCGAAGGCCCGGCGGCGCTCGCGGGCGTCCCCGGCAAGGGCGGGATCGTCGTGGGGAACGACGCCGACCTCGTCGCGTTCGCCGCGGACGAGACCTTCACCGTCGATCCCGCCGCCCTCCGCCACCGCCATCCCGTCACCCCCTACGAGGGCCGGACGCTGACCGGGGTCGTCCAGTCCACATGGCTCCGCGGCGTTCCGGTGTCGGACGCGCCGCTCGGACGCCTGCTCAGTCGGCCGGAAGCAGCGGAAGCGCCATGACCGGTTTCAGCTCGCTGCCCGACCTGGCCGTCCGCACCCTCGGGGGCTCGGTGATGGCCGCGAGCGACGAGTCGTTCGCGGCGAAGGAGAACCTCCTCAACCCGTGGGCGCCCGCCTTCCGCCCGGAGACGTTCGGCCCGAAAGGGCAGGAGTACGACGGCTGGGAGACCGCCCGGCGGCGTGACGGCGGCCACGACCGGGCGCTGATCCGCCTCGGCCTCCCGGGCAGGATCATCGGCGTCGTCATCGACACCGCCTGGTTCAAGGGCAACTTCCCGCCGCACGCGTCCGTCGAGGCGTGCTTCGCGGACGGCCATCCGTCGCCCGCCGAACTGCTGGACGCCGACTGGGTCGAGATCGTCCCCAAGAGCCCGTTGGAAGGCGACACCGTCCACGAGTTCGCCGCCGCCGAGACCGGACGCGTGTTCACCCATGTCCGGCTCGCGATGTTCCCGGACGGCGGCATCGCGCGGCTCCGCGTCCACGGCCACGTCGTCCCGGACCCCGAGTACCTGACCGGGCTGACCGTCGACCTGGCCGCCCTGGAGAACGGCGCCCGCGTGGTCGAATGCTCCGACATGTTCTACTCGTCTCCGGACAACATGCTGCATCCCGGACTGGCCCGCAATCAGGCCGAGGGTTGGGAGACGGCCAGGCGGCGCAACAGCGGCCACGACTGGGCCCTGATCCGGCTCGCCGCCCCGGGCGTCATCAGGCTGGCCGAGATCGACACCACGAACCTGAAGTTCAACGCCCCGGCGGAGTTCGCGCTGACCGGCTTCGACGACCGGCGCACTCCGGCCCCGTCCTGGACGCTCCTTCCGCGGACCCGCCTTCAGCCCGACACCCGGCACCGCTTCCGGCTCTCCTCGCCCGAGGTCACCAGCGTCCGGCTCGACATCTTCCCGGACGGCGGCATCGCCCGGCTCCGCCTCCTCGGAGACCTCGCCCCGGACGCCGAGCAGGACCTCAGCTCCCGCTGGGACGCGCTCACCCGTCCCTAGGCATCCCGCGCATGAGCATGCCCCCGGCGACGCGTCGCCGGGGGCATGCTCATCCTGGTCAGGAAGCCTCGGTGGGGTCTTCCAGGAGGTCGTCGAACTCGCCGTCCTTGACGCCCGCGATGAAGGCGTCCCACTCGGCCTCGGTGAAGTAGAGGATCGGGCCCTCCGGGTTCTTCGCGTCGCGCATGACGACGGCCCGCTCACCGAAGTCCTTGTGCTGGACGGGGACGTCCTTGCCATCGACGAACTCGATGATGACCCCGTCGCTGAGGATCGGTTCCTGCTCGGTCACTGGCACACCTTCTCATCCTGGATCCGGCCGGTTCGTCCCGGCGCCGGCCGGCTCGGGCCGGGCGCATTTCGACGCCCAGGCTACTGGGGAAGGGGTGGACGGCACTTGAAAAGCATCCCCGGCCGCCCAAAAGGGGAGAGGCGGCCGGGGAAGTTTCTCGTGCCCTGCTACTGCGTATTACGGCTTGCTGAAGGCGAACGTGTACTCGCCGTTTCCGCTGTAGGCGTGGACGCGGTACCGGTAGGTGCCCGCGGCGCCGTTGTAGTTGATGCTCTCGTCGGGCGTCGGGCTGATCGAGTGCGCGACGGTCTGCCAGGTGGTCCCGTTCAGCTTCTGCAGGTAGACGTCGAAGTCGACGCCGTCGGGGCCGTCGAGGCACGCGGTGTGCGCGCCGGACGTCGTCGTCGTGTAGTTGCCGCTCGGCTGGTAGTCGCTGGCGCCGGACGTCAGCGAGTCCGTCACGCGGGTCTCGTGGCCGTCGCAGGTGCCGGGGCCGGGGCCGCCGTCCTCGGTGATGAGCTCACGGCCGTCCTGCGCGAGGATCTGCAGGACCTCGCCGACCGGGTTGAACCAGGTCTGGTCGCTGCTGTCCTGGCCGTTGTTGCAGCTCCCGGACGTCCCGGACGTGATGCCCTGCGCCTGCCCGCCCGTCTGGGTGAACAGCGCGCCGCCGGAGTCGCCGGGGTCGGCGCAGACGTTGGCGCGGATCAGGCCGGTGACGGTGCCCTCGGGGTAGTTGACGGTCGCGTTCCGCTGCTGGATGGGGCCGCACCAGATCCGCGTGTTGGTCGTGCCGCCCGACCGGCACACCTGGGTGCCGACGGGGGCCTCGGTCGCGCCGAGGATCGTCTCGTAGCTCCCGTCGTACTTGTTGACCTTGGGGGTGGGCGTCCACTGGCTGTTGGTGTCGACCCACGCGTAGTCGTTGCCGGGGAACGAGGAGCCGCCGAACGTGCCCTGCGCGACCCGGTTGGCGCCCTGCGTCGCCTCTCCGGTGTCGCCGCAGTGCCCGGCGGTCATGTACCCGCCCGTGACGGCGAACGCGACGGAGCAGCCGTACTGGGTCGTCCAGTACCGCTCGCCGCCGATGATGTCGTAGACGAGGCGGGGCTTCTCCGTCGAGCGGACGATGCGGACGGCCGACGCGTTCACGCCGCTGGCCTTCACGAAGCGCTTCGCGGCGGCCGTGCTGGACGCGTTGACGACGACGGTGTTGCTCTCGGCGTCGACGTACCACGAGGTCACGGACTTCGCCGCCGACCTGGAGTGCTTGTTCAGCTTCGCCAGCTCGCCGCCGAGCTGCCGTTCGCTGTACTTCACCACCTTCGGCTTGGCGCCGGCCGCCGTGATCGCGGCGGCGGTCGAGGCGTCCGTGGTGGCGACGACGACCTGGGAGCCGTTCTTCACCCAGGCGCCTCCGAACTCGGATCCGAGGGACATCCGGAGGTTCTTCTGAATGGCGGCGGTCTTTCCTACGGGACCGATGGGACGCGGCGTCTTTGCCGCGGCCTGTGCTTGCGTGGCCGGGGATGCCGTGTCCGCGAGCGCCGGGGTCGCCAGCGCTGCGGCCAGGCAGGTCCCGACCGTGATGCCCAGCAGCAGGTGTTTGCGGGCCATGTGAACTCTCCTGTGTGGGGGTGGGGGTTGGGAGAGGTGGGCGCCCAATGCCGGGACTGTAAGGCGGCGTATAACCCGCAGCAATAAATCGCTTCCAAGTGGTATTTCAATGTTGATTCGATACGAGTCGAAGGCGCCGGGACGGACGGTGGCCGTCCGTCACCGGGCGTTTTTCAGGCGTCGATGAGCAGGCGCGCGGCGGAGATCTCCAGCCGGGCCTGGATCTCCTCGGCGGTGGCGTTGCCGCGCAGCATCTCGATCATCTCCATCGTCCAGATGCCGGCGAGGGCGCGCGCGACGAGGCGGCGCGGGTCGTCGGCCGGGATGTCGCCGGGCGCGGTCTCCGCGGAGCCGGACGCGGTCTCCTGGGAGCTGGGCGCGGTCTCCGGGGTGCCGGACGCGGCGCGCAGGAGCAGCCCGGTCATCCGCTCGCCGAAGTCGGTCTTGACGTCCGACAGCAGCAGCGAGCGGATCAGCGCCTCCGCCAGCTCGGGCTCGCGCATCAGCCCGCGGGTGGCGCGCATCAGCACCTCGACCGCGCGCTGCGGCGGGTCGCCGGCGCGCGGCGGGCGCCGCTCGATGCTGCCTTCGAGGAGGTCGAGCTCCTCGCTGACGACGGCGACGACCAGGTCCATCTTGGACGGGAAGTAGCGGTAGAGGGTGCCGAGCGCGACCCCGGCCCGCTCGGAGACGGTGCGCATCTGCATGGCCTCGATACCGCCGCGGGACGCGAGCGCCGCGGCCGCCTGGACGATACGCTTGCGCCGCTGGTGCTGGCTCCGGGAGCGCACGCCCGTCTGCCGTGCGGGGCCGGCCGCCTGCCCCCGGGTCTCGTCCCCGGTCACTGTCGGCTCTGCGGTCACGGTCGATCCCTTCTCTGCGGTCGGTCGGTCACCCGGCGCGTCCCCCCAAGGATACAGCCCGCACAAGAACGTGTTATCAAATCGGCCGACCACGGTTGTGTGGCCAGATACCGCCCCTGGACACAGACTAGAATCTGTTCTACTTTCGCGTTGTCCGGAAGGGAGCGGATGGGTGGACTTCAACCTCGATGAGACCCGGCGGGAGCTCCAGGGGCTCGCGGCGGGCGTGCTCGGCCGCGAGGCGGCGCGCGAGCGGCTGGAGGCGTCCGAGCGGGACGGCGCCCCGTACGACGCCGCGACCTGGACCGCCCTCGCCCGGGCCGGGCTGCTCGGGGCCGTCCTGCCGGAGGAGGCCGGCGGCGCAGGACTCGGGCCGGTCGGGCTCGCCGTCCTCCTGCGGGAGGTCGGCGCCAGGACGGCTCCCGTCCCGGTGTACGCGTCGCTCGCGCTGGCGGCCGTCCCGATCGGACGGTACGGCACCGCCGCACAACGCGCCCTGCTCGGGCCGCTGGCCGAAGGAGAGACCGTCCTGACGGGCGCGTACCGCGAGACCGGCCCGCCCGGTGAGGTCACGGCGACGGCGCGGCGGGATGGCGACGGATTCGTCCTCGACGGTGTGAAAACGTTCGTGCCGTACGCGCGCGAGGCATCACGCATCCTTATCCCCGCCCGTGTCGAGGGTGACGGCATCGGCGTCTTCCTCGTGGAGCCGGCCGCCGTGACGATCACGCGGCAGCCTTCGGCGACCACCGAGCCGCTGTCACGCGTCGCGCTCGACGGCGTCCGGGTCGGCTCGGACGCCCTGCTCGGCGGAACCGCCGACGGCGCCGCCTGGGACACCCTGCGCCGCACGGCCGTCGCCGGAGCGGTGGCCGTCGCGTCCGGCGTCATCGAAGGCGCGCTGGAGCTGACCAAGGAGTACGTCAAGACGCGCGAGCAGTTCGACCGCGTCCTCGCGCAGTTCCAGGCGGTCACCATGCAGATCGGCGACGTCTACATCGCCAAGCGCGCACTGGACGTGGCCGTCTGGGCGGGCGCGTGGCGTCTCGCGGAAGGCGCCGCCGACACCGACGAGGTCCTCGCCGTCGCCTCCTACAACGCCTGCGGCCCCGTCGTGGAGGCGCTCTACACCTGCCAGCACCTGCACGGCGGCATCGGCCTGGACGTCACGTATCCGCTGCACCGCTACTTCGCCTGGGGCAGGCAGTACGCGCACCTGCTCGGCGGCGCCGACGACAGCCTCGACGCGCTAGGCGAGCTTCTCGCCCGGGGCGAGCCGCTCCCACAGGAGGCGTGATGTTCATCGACCTGACCGACGAGCAGAAGAAGCTCCGCGCCGAACTGCGCGAGTACTTCGAGAACTGCCTCGACGAGGACCAGCGCGCCGCCATCCTGGACGACCCGTTCGGCCCCGCCTTCCTGGAGCACTGCCGCCGCCTCGGCCGCGACGGGATGCTCGGCGTCGCGCTGCCGAAGGCGTACGGCGGCCGCGGCTACGGCCCGGTCGAGCAGACGATCTTCGCCAACGAGATCGCCCGCGCGGAGGTCACCTACCCGCTCATCACGCTGAACTCCGTCGCGCCGACGATCCTGCAGTACGGGACGGACGCGCAGAAGGAGTTCTTCATCCCGCGCATCCTCGCCGGGGAGTGCCACTTCGCGGTCGGCTACAGCGAGCCCGGCGCGGGCACCGACCTCGCCGCGCTGCGCACCACCGCCGTCCGGGACGGCGACCACTACGTCGTCAACGGCCAGAAGATCTTCACGTCGGCCGCGCACACCGCCGACTACGTGTGGCTCGCGGCCCGCACCGACCCGGACGCGAAGAAGCACAAGGGCATCTCGATGTTCATCGTCGACTGCAAGGATCCCGGCTTCTCCTGGACGCCGATCATCACGATGGACGGCCGCCACCACACCAACTCGACGTACTTCCAGGACGTCCGCGTCCCGGCGGACATGCTGATCGGCGAGGAGAACAAGGGCTGGGACCTCATCGTCAACCAGCTCAACCACGAGCGGGTCACGCTCGGCCCGGCCGGGAACATCGGGCACGTCCACGTCCGGTTCGAGCGCTGGGCCCGCACCACCGCCGGGCCGGACGGGCGGCCGCTGATCGAGACGCCCGCCGTCCGCCGCGCGGTCGCGAGGGTGTACGCCTACCTGCGCGTCAACGAGCTGCTCAACTGGCAGGTCGCCGCGAACCAGGACCTCGGCTGGCTCGGCGCCCCGGACGCGTCCGCCACCAAGATCTACGCCTCGGAGCGGGTGCAGGAGGTCGGCCGGATCGTCGGCGACGTCCTCGCCCGGTACGGCGACCCGGGCGACCCGGAGACCGCGGCGTTCGTCGAGGCGACCGACCGGCTCGCCAAGGGCGCGCTTGTGCTGACGTTCGGCGGCGGCGTCAACGAGATCCAGCGCGAGCTGATCGCGATGATCGGCCTAGGGCTGCCGAGGGCGCCGCGCTGACCCGGCCTTCTTCGGCGCGCTGGCCTTCTTCGGTTCGGTGCCGTGCGCGAAGCCCGCGCCGTCGGGGTCGGCGGCGTGCCGGCGCGGCGCGTCCTGCGCGCGCAGCCGGGGCAGGACGCGGCGCAGGTCGTCCAGGAGCAGGTCGGCGAGGTCGTGGCTGAACCCGTTGCGGACCACGACGCGCAGCACCGCCAGGTCGGTGCGGTTCTCGGGGAAGGTGTAGGCGGGCAGCAGCCAGCCGCTCTCGCGCAGCGCCGCGGACACGTCGAACACCGTGAACCGGTCGGCGTCGTCCTTGACCCGGAACGCGAACACCGGGAGGTCGCCGCCGTCGGTGAGCGTCTCGAACGGGCCGAGCCCGGCGATCTCGGCGGCGAGGCGGGTGGCGACGTCGCGGCACGTCCGCTGGACGCGCCGGAACCCCTCGAACCCGAGCCGGAGGAAGGTGTAGTACTGCGCGACGACCTGCGCGCCGGGACGGGAGAAGTTCAGCGCGAACGTCGGCATGTCCCCGCCGAGGTAGTTGACGTGGAAGACCAAGTCGTCGGGCAGCGCGTCCTCGTCGCGCCACAGCACCCAGCCGACGCCGGGCATGACGAGGCCGTACTTGTGCCCGGAGGTGTTGATGGAGGCGACCCTCGGCAGCAGGAAGTCCCACCGCAGGTCCGGGTCGAGGAAGGGGGCGATCATCGCGCCGGACGCGCCGTCCACGTGGATCGGGACGTCCACGCCGGTCCGCCGCTCCAGGTCGTCGAGCGCGGCGGCGATCTCGGCGACGGGCTCGTAGCTGCCGTCGAACGTGGATCCGAGCACGGCGACGACCCCGATCGTGTTCTCGTCGCACAGCTCGGCCGCCTCCCGCGCGCCGAGGTGGAACCGGTCGCCCTCCATCGGCACGTAGCGGGGCTCGACCTCGAAGTAGTCGGCGAACTTCTCCCAGCAGATCTGCACGTTCACGCCCATGACCAGGTTGGGCCGGTCGGCCGGCTCGCCCGCGTCGCGGCGGCGCTTCCGCCAGCGCCGCTTGAGGGCGAGCCCGCCGAGCATCGCCGCCTCGCTCGACCCGGTCGTGGAGCAGCCGACGGCGCGGCGCGGGTCCTCGGCGTGCCAGAGGCGGGCGAGCATGTGGACGCATCGCAGCTCCAGCTCGGCCGTCCGCGGGTACTCGTCCTTGTCGATCATGTTCTTCTCGGCGCACTCGGCCATCAGCCGCAGCGCCTCCGGCTCCGCCCACGTCGACACGAACGTGGCCAGGTTCAGCCGCGCGTTCCCGTCCAGCATCAGCTCGTCGTGGACGATCTGGTACGCGGTGCCCGGCTCCATCTCCCCGGCCGGAAGCGCGTACCGGTGGATCCGCAGCGGCTCGCGGCTGAAGACCGGGTTGACCTCCAGGTCCCGGCCGCCGTGCCCGTCGTGCCGGGGATGCTTGAGTGCCATGCCGCCGACCTCCTCCGCCTCGGCACGTGGCCGGGACGTCCCCGGCTGCGCACGAGGTACCCGCCGCATCGCGTCCCACACGGGACGGTGCCGGGAGGCGTCAGTCGCGCGGCGGCTCGTTGAGGCCGCCCTCCAGGATGTCGAAGGCCCGGTCGACCGCCTCGGACATCGTGCCGAACGTGCCGGGGTGGCGGCGCAGGGCGTCGGCGGCGGCCTGGAAGCCGCAGGTCGCGGCGCCGGCGATGACGTGCGGGCGCAGGTCGGTGGCCGGGTCGAGGCCGAGCCGCGCGCCGACGACCTCGGTCAGCAGCGCCTGCTTCTTCTGCGCGTGCTCCAGGCTGCCCGCCATGAGGGCTGGGCTCTCGCTCATCATGGTGAACATGCATTCGAACCGCTCGGGGTCGAAGCCGAGCTCGCCGCGCTCGCAGGCGCGGGCGATCTCCACCACGGTGTGGCGCAGCGCCGTCATGATCGGCTCGTCGGCGGGGCGGGCGGCCAGCGCGTCCATGACCGCCCGGGTCTGCTCCTCCTGGAAGGTGAGCGCGACGTCCTCTTTCGAGGCGAAGTAGCGGAAGAACGTGCGGGACGAGACGTCCACGGCGTCGGCGATCTCCTCGACGGTCGTGGCGTCGAAGCCCTTCTCGGC
The DNA here is from genome assembly GCF_004348735.1 of Actinomadura sp. KC06. Lineage (GTDB taxonomy): Bacteria > Actinomycetota > Actinomycetes > Streptosporangiales > Streptosporangiaceae > Spirillospora. The sequence goes on along the minus strand of NZ_SMKT01000015.1, from coordinate 35,759 downwards.
GAAGAGGGAGAACGCGGCGTCGACGAGCGCCTCCCGGGTGCGCTGCTTCTTGCGTTCGCGCCGGCCCGGGGGCTGGGGTCCGGGACCGGGGGTGCCGGTCTCGGGGGCGGTCGCGGTCATGTGCGAAGTGTAGCCACGTTGTCATCCCGAGCCAAGCGTCACCAGGTGACCAATGTCGTGAGATGAATCATGTCGCACTGCGACGAGCGGCGTTTGACGACAAGTGTCATCTCGTGACAGTTTGATGCGCGTCACAACGAAGCTCGCCCACATGCCACCTGGAAGGTCGCTGATGACTCACTCCACGGGCGCCGAGACGCTCGAACCCGGACCCGTCCACGCACCGCCGCGCGACCGCGCGCGCGGACGTCCCGCACGATCCGGCCACGGCCATCCCTGGCTCACGCTCGTCGCCGTCGCGCTCGGCGTGATGATGGTCGGGCTGGACGCGACCGTCGTGGCCATCGCCAACCCCGCGATCGCCAAGGACCTCGGCGCGAGCCTGTCCGGCCTGCAGTGGGTCACCAACGCCTACCTGCTGGCGCTCGCCGTCTCGCTGATCCCGGCCGGGAAGATCGCCGACCGGTTCGGACGCAAGCGGACCTTCCTGGCGGGCGTGATCGGCTTCGCCGTCTCCTCGGTGCTGATCGGCCTGTCCGGCGGCCTCGGGATGGTCATCTTCTGGCGCGTCGTGCAGGGCTTCGCGGGGGCGCTCCTGCAACCGGCCAGCCTCGCGATCCTGCGCAACACCTTCCCCGCCGACAAGCTCAACACCGCCATCGGCGTCTGGGGCTCCACGGTCGGCATCTCCATCGCGGGCGGCCCGATCGTCGCCGGCGTCCTGGTCGAGAACGTCAACTGGGAGTCGGTGTTCTTCCTGAACGCCCCGCTCGGCCTGGTCGCGCTCCTCGTCGGCCTGTGGGTGATCCGCGAGTCCAAGGACGAGGAGGCCGCGGGCTCGTTCGACCTGCCCGGCGTCGCGCTGCTCACCGGCGCGCTGTTCGCGCTGGTCTGGGGCCTGATCAAGGCCGGCGAGGACGGCTTCGGCGACGCGGTCCCGCTGGTGTCGTTCGCCGTGTCGGTCGTGCTGTTCGCCGCGTTCGTCTGGAACGAGCTGCGGGTCGAGCGCCCGCTGCTGCCGCTCGGGCTGTTCCGCTCGGTGTCGCTGTCGGCCGCGACCGGGCTCATCGTCCTCGGCTTCTTCGGGATGTTCGGGACGGTCTTCTTCATCACCCTCTACCTGCAGCAGGTGCACGGCATGAGCCCGGTGGACGCCGGCGTCCGGATGCTGCCGATGACCGGCGTGTTCATCGTCGCCTCCCCGCTGGCGGGCGCGCTGACCAGCCGGTTCGGGCCGAGGCTGCCGCTCGTGCTCGGCATGGGGTTCACCGCCGCCGCGATGTTCGGGCTGTCCCGCATCGGGGTGGAGGCCCCCTACATCGAGCTGTGGCCGTGGTTCGTGCTCGTCGGGCTCGCGTTCGGGATGGTCATCGTCGCCGGGACCGAGGCCATCGTCGGCAACGCCCCCGCGCACCTCGCCGGCGTCGCGGGCGGGCTCCAGCAGACCGCCGCGCAGCTCGGCGGCGTGCTCGGCACGTCCGTGCTGGGCGTCCTGCTGTCCACCAAGGTCGGCGACGTGCTGTTCGGACGTCTGACGGACGCGGGCGTGCCAGGACCCGCCGCGGAGCAGCTCGCGGGCCAGGGCGGGATCGTCTCGCAGGGCGTCGCGCCCGTCCCGCCGGGGACGTCCGGTCCGGCCGCCGAGGCCATCACCACGGGCAGCCACCTCGCGTTCATGGACGGCTTCCAGAACGCCCTGACGGTGGCCGGCGCGGTCGCGGTCGTCGCGATCCTCGCGGCGCTGCTCGTCCGGCGCGGCAGCACCCCGGTCGACGGCCCCGCCGCGGTGTGACGAGCGGCCGGGACGCCGGGGCGGGTCAGTCCTGGCCCGTGTTCGGTGACGGGGCCGGGTTGGTCGTGGGGCTGGGGCTCGGCGTTCCCGGGTCCTCCGCCGGCGGATCCGTGGGCGGGTCCGTCGGCGGGTCGGTCGGAGGATCCGTCGGCGGGTCCGTGGGCGGGTCGGTCGGCGGGTCCGTCGGGTCCGGGGGAGTGGTCGGGTCCGTCGGCGTTCCGGTGGGCTCCCTGTCCCCGGGGGAGGGCTCCCCGGACGGGGACGGCGTCGGCGACGGGGAGGCCGTCGCGCCCGGGACGCCGCGGTCCCGGCGGGGGTCGGCGTTCGGGTGCGGGGTGCCGGGCGTCCCGCTCGGCACCCGCTCGGTTCCGGTGAGGCCGGGCACCGGGTCCTGCGGGGCGGGGCCGGTGCTCACGGACGCCGGGTTCGTCTGGGCGTTGCTCGCCGTCGGGACGAGCGAGGTGGACCCGCTCTCCTTGGCCGACGGCCACGAGATGAGCAGGCCGGCGACCGCCGCGGCAGAGGCGGCGACGCCCGCCGCCGCGCCGAGGCCCTTGGAGACGCCGCCGGTCAGCCCGCGGCGCGGGCCGTCCGCGGCGCCGCGCGGGCGGCCGTCCCCGGGACGGGCCCGCTCCGCGCCGATCACCACGAGCGGGCTCGGGGCGGCGACGCTGGGCAGCGGCCGGACGGCCTCCTCCTCGCAGACGGCGAGGACCCGCTCGCGCAGCCAGCCGGGTGCGCCGGACGGCGCGCGGCGGGCGAGGAGCTGCGGGAGCCGGCCCTTCTCGAAGGCGGAGATGAGGTCGAGCCGCGGCTCGGTCGTCCCGCGCATGAGGGCGTCGAGGACGGAGCGCTCCAGGCGCGTCCGGGCGGCGTTGAGAAGCTGTGCGACCGTGTCGGGCGCGATGCCGACGACGAGGGCGATGTCGTGCGGTTCGAGCCACTCGCCCGCCCACAGCAGCAGCACCTCGCGGTGGTCGGAGCGCAGGCCGCCCGCGGCGCGCAGCAGCGGGTCGGAACCGGAGAACAGCGGTGCCCCGCCCGCGCCGCTCGGACCGCCCGCGGGACCGGCGCCGGTGAACGCGCCGCGCTCGGCGCAGGCCGTCCGCGACAGCGAGTACAGCCACAGCACCCGGTCGCCGCGCGGCGGATGGTGCACGGCCGCGGTGAACGTGTCGCCGACGGCGGCCGCCGCGAGCCGGTCGCCGACGAGCGACCAGCAGTAGGCGTACAGGCGGTCGGCGTGCGCGTCGTAGAGCGAGCCCATGTCTCCGCGCATGTCGGCCTCCTGTTCCTGTTCGCGCCCGGTCCGCACTACCTGGCTGACGGGACTCTAGCGCTTCCGGTCAATGCCTGAGAAGTCAGGGATTGGGCGATACGTCGATTAGCACGGTAGGTAACGGAGAAGCATGCGGACAGTGACGTTCACGGAGATTTAAGGAAGTTCACGAAATTCTTCGGATTCCTGATCCGGTTAAGCAGGGAAGATTCGAACCCGTTATCGAATTATGCGGGGAGTGATCGTGGCCCGGATGACCGTTGACGATGTCTACCAGCACATTCGCGGCGTCTGCTTCAAGACCGGACCGCCCGGGCTCGTCGGCGCGGAGACCGAGTGGCTCGTCGTCGACGCCGCCGATCCCGCCGCCCACGTGGCCGGCGACCGGGTGCGCGCCCTCGTCGCGGACGCCGGGCCGCCGCCCGGCGAGAGCAGGGTGACCTACGAGCCGGGCGGGCAGGTCGAGCTCAGCTCCGCGCCGTTCGGCAAGCTCGGCGACCTGCACGCGGCCCTCGACGGCGACATCGCGCACGTGCGGGACGCGCTCGCGCCGGACGGCCTCGCCCTCGCCGGGCACGGCGTCGACCCCGTCCGGCGGCCGCTCTTCCAGGCCGACCATCCGCGCTACGCCTGCATGCGCGACTACTTCCGCTCCGGCGGCTTCACCGACGCGGGCCTGGCGATGATGTGCTCGACGGCGTCCGTCCAGGTCAACCTGGACATCGGCGCCGACGACCCGGACGCGTCCCGGCGCTGGCGGCTCGTGCACGCGCTCGGCCCGGTGCTGGTCGCCGCGTTCGCGAACTCGCCGCTGCGCGCGGGCCGCCGCACCGGGATGCGCTCGTCGCGCCAGGGCATCTGGACGGAGCTCGACCCGTGCCGCACGCTGCCCGTCCTGCGGGACGGCGTGGACGGCGACCCGGCCGAGGCGTGGACGCGGTACGCGCTCGACGCCCGCGTCATGCTCCTGCACACCGCGGAGGGCGAGTGGGTCACCGATCCCGGGATGTCGTTCCTGGAGTGGCTGGCCAAGGGCGAGCCCGGCGAGGAGGACCTCACCTACCACCTGAGCACGCTGTTCCCGCCCGTCCGGCCGCGCGGCTGGCTGGAGCTGCGCATGATCGACGCGCTGCCCCCGCCGTTCTGGCCCGTCCCCGTCGCGGTCGCGACCGCGCTGCTGGACGACCCGGCCGCGTCGCGCGCCGCGGAGGCCGCGGCGGAACCGGTGGCGGACCGGTGGGCGGAGGCCGCCCGCCGCGGGCTGTCCGACGCGCCCCTGGCCGCCGCCGCGCGGGCCTGCTTCGCCGCGGCGCTGGACGCGCTGCCGCGGCTCGGCGCGTCCGGGCTCGTCCCGGCGGTCGAGGAGTACGCCCGCCGGTACGTCGAGCGCGGGCGCACCCCCGCCGACGACCCGCCGTCCCCGGCCCCCCGGCCGTCCCAGGAGGAGGATTCCGCATGGTCCCGATGAGCGCCCCCGGCTCGATCGCGGAAGACGAACTGAAAGAACTGATCGCCGCTGAGCTCGGCGCGGTGCGGGACCGCAGCTTCGGCCTCACCACCGACGTCCTCGCCGGGGACGACCTCACCGGCCAGGTGTCGCCGCTGATGTCGCCGCTCGTGTGGGACCTGGCGCACGTCGGCAACTACGAGGAACTGTGGCTGCTGCGCGCGGCGGCGGGCATCGAGGCGATGCGTCCCGAGATCGATGACCTGTACGACGCGTTCGAGCATCCGCGCGCCGAACGGCCGTCGCTGCCGCTGCTGCCGCCGGAGGAGGCGCGCTCCTACATCGGGACGGTCCGCGCCAAGGTGCTCGACTCGCTGGCGTCGGTGCGGTTCGACACGGCGAATCCGCTGACTTCGGGCGGGTTCGTGTACGGGATGGTCGTCCAGCACGAGCACATGCACGACGAGACCATGCTGGCCACCCACCAGCTACGCAAAGGCACCCCCGCGCTACTCGACCCATTGGCCGAGCCTCTCCAGAACGGCGGCGGGGCCTCCGGAGTGGACGAGGTGCTGATCGAGGCCGGTCCATTCCAGATGGGAACGTCCGATCATCCGTGGGCGTACGACAATGAGCGTCCGGCGCACATGGTGGACGTTCCCGCGTACTACATCGACGTGGAGCCGGTGACCAACGCCGCCTATATCGCGTTCATCGAAGCCGGCGGATACGACGACCCGCGCTGGTGGGACCCCGCCGGATGGGAGTGGCGCACCAGCAGCGGCAAACGCGCCCCCGCGTTCTGGTCCCGCGAGGGCGGGCAGTGGCTGCGGCGCCGGTTCGGACGGACGGAAACCGTCCCGCCGGGCGAGCCCGTCCAGCACGTGTGCTGGTACGAGGCGGACGCCTACGCACGCTGGGCCGGAAAGCGCCTCCCCACAGAGGCCGAGTGGGAGAAAGCCGCGCGCTGGGACCCCATCGCAGAGCGCTCCCGCACGTTCCCGTGGGGCGAGCACTACGCAGACGGCCACGCGAACCTCGGGCAGCAGATGCTCCGTCCGTCCGAGACCGGCGCGTACGCGTCGGGTGCCTCGGCGTACGGAGTCAGGCGGATGCTGGGGGACGTGTGGGAGTGGACGTCGTCCGACTTCCACGGCTACCCCGGCTTCCGGTCGTTCCCCTACAAGGAGTACTCGGAAGTCTTCTTCGGCCCCGAATACAAGGTGCTGCGCGGCGGATCGTGGGCGACGCACCCGCTCGCCGTACGCGGATCGTTCCGCAACTGGGACTACCCCATCCGCAGGCAGATCTTTTCCGGTTTCCGCTGTGCCCGGACCCCACGGGAAGGGTCCTGAATGTGCCGCCACGTTGGCTACCTAGGGCCTGACCGGACGCTGCACTCCCTCGTCTACGACGGCGAGTACTCCCTGGAGACCCAGGCGTACGCGCCGCGCATGACTCAAGGGAACCTGCTCAACGCCGACGGGTTCGGCGTCGGCTGGTACCAGGACGGTGCGGCCGTCCGGTTCCGCCGCGCCCAGCCGCTCTGGACGGACCAGTCGTTCCACGAGATCGCCGGGGCCGTCCGGGCGTCGTGTGCGGTCGCAGCCATCCGGTCGGCGACGGTCGGGTTCCCCGTGGACGAGTCGTGCGCGCAGCCGTTCCGCGCCGGGACGTGGCTGTTCAGCCACAACGGCAAGGTCGAGGACTACGGCGCGGTCGAGTCCAAGCTCCGCGACCTGACCGGAGACGTCTCCGGCGTCCCGGACGCCCGCGCCCCGGTCGACTCCGCGCCGCTGTTCGCGCTCGCCGTCCGGTACTGGCGGGAGGGGATGCCGCTCGGCGAGGGGCTGGCCGCCGTCGTCGCGGCCGTCGCCGCGCTCTCGCCCGGCCGCTACAACCTGCTCGCCTCCGACGGGACGTCGCTGGCCGCCACGACCTGGGGCGACTCGCTGTTCGTCCGCGAGGGCGACGGCGAGATCCGCGTCGCCTCCGAGCCGCTCGACGGCGACCCGCGCTGGACGCCCGTCCCCGACCGCTCCCTCGTCACCGCCGGGCTCCCGTCCGGCATCACCATCGCTCCCCTCTGAAGGAGAACCACGTGGACCGGTTCCTGACCGCCGACGACCTCGCCAAGACGCTCCGCCAGGACGTCCGGGACGGGCTCGCCGGCACGCCCAAGACCCTGCCGCCCAAGTGGTTCTATGACGAGCGCGGCAGCGCGCTCTTCGAGGAGATCACGAAGCTGGAGGAGTACTACCCGACGCGCCGCGAGCGGGAGATCCTCCTCGCGCGGGCGCCCGACATCGCCGCCGCCACCTGCGCCCGGACGCTCCTGGAGCTCGGCGCGGGGTCGGGGGAGAAGACCCGGCTGCTCCTCGACGCCCTCTCCGGCACGCTCCGCTCGTACGTGCCGGTGGACGTCAGCGGCGACTTCCTGGAGGACGCCGCGGCGGGCATCGCGGCCGACCATCCGGGCCTCACCGTCCGGACCGTCGTCGCCGACTACGAGCAGCACCTGCACCTGCTGCCCGGCGGCGAGCGGCGCCTCGTCGCCTTCCTCGGCGGGACGATCGGCAACATGCCGCCCGCCGAGCGGATCGGGTTCCTCGGCGGCGTCCGCGCCGCCCTCGCCGACGGCGACTTCCTGCTGCTCGGCGCCGACCTCGTCAAGGACGCGGGACGGCTCGTCCGCGCCTACGACGACGCCGCCGGGATCACCGCCGAGTTCAATCGCAACGTCCTGCACGTCATCAACCGGGAGCTGGACGCCGACTTCGACCCGGACGCGTTCGAGCACGTCGCCGTCTGGGACGAGGCGGAGGAGTGGATCGAGATGCGGCTGCGGTCCGTCCGCGACCAGGACGTCCGCGTCCGCGGCCTCGACCTCGCGGTGTCGTTCGCGGCCGGGGAGGAGATGCGCACCGAGATCTCCGCCAAGTTCCGGCGCGAACGCCTCGAATCCGAGCTGGCCGCGGCCGGGATGGAACTCGCCGAGTTCTGGACGGACGCGGCGGGGGACTTCTCCCTCGGCCTGGCCCGTCCGACTCCCGGCTAGGACCCGCGGACGCTAGGACTTGCGGACGGGGCGGTCGAGGCCCAGCCGCGTCAGGTCCGAGACCAGGCGGGTCGCCACGTAGCGGTGGCCCGCCGGGCTCGGATGGGTGCGGTCCCGCTTGATGTACTGGGCCGCGTTGCCCGTGCCCGCCGTCCGGTCCCCGGTGATCCACCGTTCGCCGATGGGGTCGACGAACGGGACACCGAGCTGCGCGGCGAGGTTCCGCAGCGCGTCCCGGACGGCGACCGCGCCCGGCAGCGGCGTCTCCGAGCCCCACAGCGGGCCCATCAGGACGACGTGCGTGCCGGGCCAGCGCTGCCGCGCCCGCTCGATCAGCAGATGCGCCGCCGCCGCGACCTGCGGCGCCGGGATGCGCCAGTCATTGTGCCCGCCGGACACGATCAGCATGTCGGGCGCGGGCCGCCAGCCGAGCTGGCTCTCGAACAGGCCGAGGTAGGCGGCGCCCGCGCTCGTCTTGACGAACCCGGCGCCCGCGCGGCCGCCGACGACGACCTGCCAGCCCAGCAGCCGCGCCGCCGCGGACGCGAACGTCTCCTCCGGCTCGACGCCCCGGTCGCCGACCGTGTAGCTGTCGCCGAGGAACATCACCACGGACGGGCTCTTCGCGGGCTTCTGCCTCTCACCCTGCCCCGGGCCGTCGGCCGCCGCCTGCCGGTGGACCGAGCCCCGGAACACCGAGCAGCCCGACGCGGACACGGCCGCCGCCAGGCTCAGGCACAGCACGAGAGTCGCCGCGCCGCGTCGGGCGCGGCGAGATGTCATCGAGGGCCACCCATCGTCCGGGACGATTCTTCCAAGCACATCAGATTGTCAAAGAACATTCAGTCGTCCGGGGGAGCGTCAAAGTTCTCGGAGGTTGCACCGCATCCTACTGATCCGGCGCACGAATAGTGACGGGTCTGGCACGGCGTGGCGGACCGATGCGGCGGGCTCACGCCGCGGGCGCGCGTGGGGGAATCGCGGCCTCGCCTACATCTGCCGTTCATCTCCCGGCTCGGGGCGGGAAACCTGGCGCCGAAAGGGTTCCGCGGTGACTCGACGGGAACGGCTCCGCGAACTCGACCTCCTGCGCTTCCTGGCCGCACTGGCGGTGGTGCTGTTCCACTTCACCGGTTTCTGGGGCGAGGGGGCGTGGCCGGAACCGGCACGCGACGTCTTCCCGGAACTCGCGCCGATCGCCCGGTTCGGTTACCTCGGCGTGGATCTGTTCTTCGTCATCAGCGGATTCGTGATCCTGATGAGCGCGTGGGGGCGCGGGCCGGGGGAGTTCGGGATATCGCGGCTCGTCCGGCTGATGCCCGCGTACTGGGTGAGCGTGCTGCTCGGCGCCGTCATCTACGGCGTCTTCCGGCAGGGGAACGGCGTCCCCGGGCTAGTGCTGCCGAACCTGACGATGCTCCAGGGCGGACTAGGGCTGCGGAATGTGGACGCCGTCTACTGGACGCTCTGGGTCGAACTCCACTTCTACGTCCTCGCCGCGATCCTCGCGGCGATCGGCATCACCTACCGCTCCTGCCTGGTCTTCATGGCGGCCTGGATGATGGGCGGCCTGTTCGCCGACGAGGCCGGCAACAAGCTCCTCCAGGTGATGCTGGTCCCGACATGGAGCCCGTACTTCATCGCCGGAATGGCGTTCTTCCTCATCCACAGATTCGGGCCGACGCTCCTGCTCTGGGGATATGTGGCCGCCTCCTACCTGCTCGCGCTGCGCTGGGGCGCCTGGCGCGCCGAGAACGCGTTCAAGAACGCGGACGAGGTCGTGGTCAGCGCCGTCATCACCGGAATCTTCATCGTGATGGCCCTGGTCGCGACGGGTCGGCTGCGATGGATGCGGTGGCGGGGGCTGACCGTTCTTGGGGCGCTCACGTATCCGCTGTATCTCGTCCATTCGCAGCTGGCGCTTCCCCTGCTGGACGCGATCTATCCAGGGCTCAACAGATGGGCGGCGCTCGCGGTGGTGGTAGGCGCGTCCTTGCTCGCCGCCTATGCCGTGCACCGTCTCGTCGAACGTCCGGGCGCCGCATGGATGCGGACCCGCCTGCACGCCGCACTGGAACCGATCCGTTCTTCCACGCCCTCTCCCATGACCAAGCTGAACGGTCATGGCGATCGGGGTGGACGCGGCGGCGATGGCCTCAACGGCGGTGAGCCTCACGATCGCACCCCGGCCGATGCGGTGCGCCGCTGAGGGCGCGTTAGCAGGAGGCGTCGTGGCGTGAGAATTTCGCGGGCGGTGTGACATGTCGGCGGGGACAGGCGCTGAAGGGAATGTGGGCGTCCGGCCGATGTGAGCGGGCTTCGGCCGGGCGCACCGCCTCCGGTGGGCTCGTCTCCCCCGGTCGGGCCCACCGGAGGTTCCATCCCCCGGGGCGGCTCGTCAGGACGGACCCTCCGGCGGCCGCAACTCCTCCGTGTAGTCGACCGTCAGGCGGCGCATGACGCCCGATTCGTCGATGGTGTACTGGCCGAGACGGGTCAGCGGCGGCGAATAGGCGTGGATGGAGACGCTGGCGTCGTCCACGCCCGTCAGCCGGTGGATGTGGTCGGGGCCGAAGCAGAACGACCGGCCCTCGCCGACCAGCGTGCGCATGGGGTCGCCGCCGATCCGCGGGTTGTTCTCCTCGATCGCCCCGGCGACGACGCGGACGGCGCCCGACGACACGTCGTGGTCGTGCCAGCCGGTGTCGTTCTCCGGCGTCCAGCACAGGAGCCAGACGTCCACGTGCTCGTCCCGGTAGAGCGAGGCGTAGTGGCGCCGGCCGCCGGGGAAGGCGACGTGCTGCCGCCACAGCCCGGGGCGCTCCGCGAGGCCGTCGACCAGCGCGCGCAGCTCGCGCTTGTCGAGCGGACGGCCGGGCGGGCCCTCGAAGCCGGCGGGGCGGGACAGGACCTCGGACGACACGGGTTCGCTCCTCTCGATCGCTCGTCGTCGCCCGTTCGTCCGAACGCGTCGGGCGTCATGGCGAACGGGCTGCACACAGGCACTGAACCGTATCAGTGAACCGCATCAGTTAACCGTTTCAGTGAATCGGTTCAGACATCGTCCCGTCAAGTGGGGTCCGCCGTTGTGTCAGTGGCGGCGATTAGGGTTGGGTGGATGTCGGAGAAGCGCAAGCGCGCGACCATCCGGGAAGTGGCGCAGGCGACGGGGCTGTCGCCCGCGGCCGTGTCGTACGCGCTGCGCGGGATCCAGACGTCCGAGGAGACGCAGGAGCGGGTCCGCGCGGCGGCGGACGAGCTCGGCTACGAGGCCCACCCGATCGCGCGGGCGCTGGCCCGCGGCCGCACCGACCAGGTCGGGCTGCTGTGCGGCTCGCTGGAGGACTACTGGCAGCAGTCCCTCGCGGTCGGCATCGGCCGGGCGCTGCTGGCCCGCGACCGCTACGCCCTGATCGTGGACGCGGGCGGCGACCCCGAGCGGGAGCTGGCGCTCGCCCGGCGGCTGCGCGACCAGCGGGTGGACGGCCTGATCGTCCAGCCGCTCGACCCGTCCGCCGCGCTGTGGACGGAGCTCGCCGGCACCATCCCGGTCGTGTCCATCGGCGACGCGCTGCACGGCGGCCAGGCGCAGGGCGAGGTCGTGTTCGACAACCGGCGCGGCGTCACGCTCGCGCTGGAGCACCTCCGCGGCCTCGGGCACCAGCGGGTCACCGTGTTCACCCCGACCGGCGCGAGCACCCCCGACCGCCCCGCCGACGTGCACGTGAACGCCGAGGCCGAACGGCTCGGCCTGCGGGTGGACGTGGTCGTCGTGCCGCAGTCCCTCGCCGCCTCCACCGACGTCGCCATGCGGGTGCTCGGCGGCGCCGACCGCCCGTCCGCCGTGTTCTGCTTCGCCGACTCGATCGCCTACGGCGTCTACGCCGCCACCCGCGAGCTGGGCCTGGCCGTCCCCGGCGACGTCGCGGTCTGCGGGTACGACAACCATCCGATGTCCGCGCTGCTCACCCCGCCGCTCACCACCGTCGACTGGGACATCGACGGCATCGTGCACTCCGCCGTCCGCCTCGTCGTGGACGTCATCGACGGCAAGCCGCGCAAGCGCCGCGTCGTCCGCGAACCGTCCCTGCGCGTCCGCGCCTCGACCGGCGAACACCCCGGCTAGGGGTCACGGGTGGAGCCCGGCCAGGCGGGGGAGGAGGTCCGCGGCGGCGGCGATGTCGGCGTCCAGCGGCCGGTCCTCCACGCGCGGGTCCAGGACGCCGGCCGCCAGGTCGAGCGCCGACCTGAGCGGCCCGCCGGACGGCGCGCGGCCCTGCATCCGCAGCGCCCGCACCGCCGCGACCAGCTCGCAGCCGAGCCCGAGCCGGTAGGCCGCGACCGCGTCCGTGCTCGCGCGGGCCGACTGGGTGGAGAAGCCCGCGTGCTCCTCGACGCCGCGCGACAGCACCGCGCTGCCGAGCGCCGCCGGGGTCGCGAGGCGGCGGACGTCCGCGAGGCACGAGTGCGCCACATACTCCAGGATCATGATCCCGGACGACGCCTCCGTCGCGCCCTGGAAGGGGTAGAGGCCGGTGAACGACGGTTCCGCGAGCGTCCCGAGGCGGGCGGCGGCCAGCGCCATCGTCTGGAACAGCGCGGCGCGGGCGGAGTCGAGCGCGAGGCCGACGTAGGCGGTGTGGAAGTTGCCGTTGTGCCAGACCGTCCGGCCGGGGACGTCCACCAGGGGGTTCTCCGCGGCGGCGTTGATCTCCCGGGTGACGACCTGCTCGGCGTAGGCGGCCGTTTCCAGCGCGGGGCCGTGCACCTGCGGAAACGCCCGGTAGCCGTAGGGGTCCTGAATGCGCATGGGCGTGGGCTGGTCGAACGCGAGCAGCGTCCGCATCGCCGCCGCGACGTCCTGCTGGCCGAGGTGGGGGCACGCGTCCTGCACGGCCTGCGCGTACGGCTCCTCCGACCCCCGGATGGCGAAATGCGACAGCGCCGCGACGACCGTGGACGCGGCGAGCGTCTCCCGCAGGTCCGCCACCGCGAGCGCCGCCTCGCCGAGCGTCGCCGCGTTCGAGCTGATGAACGCCAGCGCGTCGGCCGACCGCAGCCGGTAGCCGGGGCCGCGCTCGGCCGCGCCGTCCGGCCCCGGCCGCCAGGGCCGCTCGCCCAGCAGGCACAGCGCCGTCGAGGCCAGCGCGGTCAGGTCGCCCGTCCCGATCGCGCCGTAGACCGGCACCGGAGGAAGGAGGCCCAGGTTGAGGACGTCCGCCAGCGCCTGGAGCACGCCGGGCTCGACGCCTGAGCCGCCCGCCGCGATCTGGTTCAGCCGCACCGTCAGCATCGCCCGGACGATCTCCGGCGCGACCAGCGGACCCGCGCCCGCCGCGTGGCTGCGCAGCAGCCGCAGCCCGTGGGCGTCGGAGTCCTCCCACTCCACGTCGACGGCGCGGTTCGCGCCGACGCCGGTCGTCCGCCCGTACACCGGCTGCGACGCGGCGACCTCGGCGGCCGTCCGCCAGGCCGCCCGGGCCCGGTCGACGCCGTCCGGCGCTATGGCGACCGTCACATCGTCGCGGGCCGCTCTTACCACCTGCGCGCAGCTCAGCGCCGTCCCGTCGATAACGATTCGGCTGTCCTCCACGGCGCAACGCTACTTTCCCTGCATTTCAGGTCGTTATGCTCAGGATCCGAAGTTCCGGACACGCCGGGACATCATGCTGACCGTACCCATTGGTTACGGTTGGGTAGAAGCGAGTTACGGCAGGCAGAAGCCGGAGTCGATGGTCGGCGTCGAGGGCGCCCTGCGAGGAGTGAATCGTTGATCACCTTTGAGGGCGTCACCAAGCGCTACCCGGGCGGCACCGTCGCGCTCGACGATGTGAGCCTCGACTGCCCCGCGGGGCGGATCACCGTGTTCGTCGGCACGTCCGGCGGCGGCAAGACCACGGCGCTGCGCACCATCAACCGGATGGTCGAGCCCACGTCCGGACGCGTCCTCATCGACGGGCGGGACGTCCGCGAGCAGCGGCCCGCCGAGCTGCGGCGCGGCATCGGCTACGTGATCCAGCACGCCGGGCTGTTCCCGCACCGCACCATCGAGGACAACATCGCCACCGTCCCGTACCTGCTGCGCTGGAACAAGAAGAAGGCGCGGGAGCGGGCCCTGGAGCTGATGGAGCGGGTCGGGCTCGAGCACTCGATGGCCAAGCGGTACCCGTTCCAGCTGTCCGGCGGCCAGCAGCAGCGCGTCGGCGTCGCCCGCGCCCTCGCCGCCGACCCGCCGATCATGCTGATGGACGAGCCGTTCAGCGCCGTCGACCCCGTCGTCCGCGCCGAGCTGCAGGACGAGTTCCTCCGCCTCCAGGACGAGCTGCACAAGACGATCGTGTTCGTCACCCACGACATCGACGAGGCGATCAAGCTCGGCGACAAGATCGCCGTGTTCCAGACGGGCGGGAAGCTGGTCCAGGTCGACAGCCCCGAAAACCTCCTGGCCCACCCGGCCGACGACTTCGTCGCCGGTTTCATCGGCCAGAACCGCGGTATCCGCACCCTGTCCTTCGCCGGGACGGGCGACCTGCGGCTGAGCGACGACGCCGTCCGCCCCGCGACCGCGGACGCCGCGGAGGCCGCCGGTCTCGACTGGGTCCTCGTCGTGGACGAGGGCCGCCGCCCGCTGGGCTGGACACGTCCCACCCAGGTCGCCGGAGCCCTGTCGGAGGCGCCGCTGTCACCGGTCGGCGCCACGTTCCGCGTCGGCGCCGACTCCGTCCGCGTCGCGCTGGACGCGGCCGTCCTGTCCCCGGCGGGCCTGGCGGTCGGCGTCGACGAGGCGGGCGCGGTGATCGGCACCGCCGCCGGGACCGACCTGCTGGCCGTCCCCACCCACGGCGCCGCCGACCACGCCACGGCGGACGACGTGCAGGACGACGACGGCCGTGCCGACGGCGGGGGCGCGGGCTGATGGACATCGACTGGTCCTGGATCGCCGACCACAGGGACACGCTCACCGAGCACGCGCTGATCCATCTCAGGCTGGCGCTGCTGCCGGTGCTGTTCGGGCTGCTGATCTCGCTGCCGCTCGGCGTGCTGTGCCGCCGCTGGGGCTGGCTCTACCCGCCGACGCTGACGATCGCGAACGTCCTGTACGCGGTCCCGTCGCTCGCCCTGTTCATGATCTTCATCCAGTACACGGGGCTCACCGCCGCCACCGTCATGATCCCGCTGACGCTCTACAGCCTGTCGGTGCTCATCCCCAACGTGGTGGACGGGCTCGCGTCGGTGTCCGAGCCGGTGCGGCAGGCCGCCACCGCCATGGGGTTCGGGACGCTGCGCCGCCTCATGCAGGTCGAGCTGCCGATCGCCGTGCCCATCGTCATCGCCGGGACGCGGGTCGCCGCGGTGTCGTCCATCAGCCTCGTCGCGGTCGGGCAGCTGATCGGCCAGGGCGGGCTCGGCTACGACATCATCCGCGGCTACCAGCTCCAGTTCCAGACGCAGATCGTCGCCGCGACCGTCCTGATCGTGCTGCTGGCGCTCGTCACCGACGCGCTCCTGGTCACCGTCCAGCGGCTGCTCACCCCGTGGGCGCGGGCGCGAGGGAAGGCGGCGTCGTGAACGACCTGTGGAACCAGATCGACCTGTTCTGGACGTGGCTGACCGCGTCCTCCCAATGGCAGGGCGCCGACGGGATCCCGCACCGCCTGCTCCAGCACGTCTACTACAGCGGGGTGTCGCTGCTCTGCGCCGCCGTGATCGGGCTGACGCTCGGCCTCATCGTCGGCCACACCGGGCGCGGCGGGTTCCTCGCCATCAGCCTCGCCAACGTCGCCCGCGCGATCCCCACGTTCGGCCTGGTGCTGTTCGTCGTCGTCATCGAGTACAGCATCACGCCGGTCCTGGTCGCGCTGGTCGCGCTGGCCGTCCCGCCGATCCTCGTCAACACCTTCGAGGGCGTCCGGGCCGTCGACGCCGACGCCAAGGACGCCGCCCGCGGCATGGGCATGACCGGCTGGGGCGTGCTGTGGCGGGCCGAGCTGCCGATCGCGCTGCCGCTGATCCTGCTCGGGCTGCGGACGTCCGCGATCCAGGTCGTCGCCACCGCCACCATCGCCGCCTACCCGGGCTTCGGCGGCCTCGGCCGCTACATCATCGACGGCCTGGCCCGCAACGACTACCAGCTCGTCATCGGGGGCACCGTCCTGGTGGTGCTGCTCGCGCTGATCGTCCAGCTGATCTTCGCGGGCCTGCGCCGCCTCATCGTCTCGCCGGGCCTGCTCGGCTCCGCCCGTTCATCCTGACCGAAGGAACAGAACAATGAAGAAACTCATCCGTGGCGCGGTCGTCGGCCTGGTGGCCGCCCTGACCCTGTCCGCCTGCGGCGGCGGAGACTCCGGCGACGACAACCCGCTCGCCGGTGGCGGCGACAGCGGCACCGTCACCGTCGGCGGCGCCAACTTCCCCGAGAGCAACCTGCTCGGCGAGCTCTACGCCCAGGCCCTGGAGGCGAAGGGCGTCAAGGTCACCCGCAAGTTCAACATCGGCGCCCGCGAGGTCTACTACGACCAGGTCGTCAAGGGCGGCATCAGCGTCATGCCCGAGTACAACGGCGCGCTGCTGACCACGTCTGTCGACAAGAGCAGCACGGCCGCGACCACCGAGGAGATCAACGCGGCCCTGAAGGCCAAGCTGCCCGCCGAGGTCGAGATCCTGAACTCCGCCCAGGCCGAGGACAAGGACTCCGTCACCGTCAACCCGCAGACCGCCGCGAAGTACAACCTCAAGTCCATCGCCGACCTGAAGCCGGTCGCCGGGGAGCTCACCATCGCGGGCCCGTCCGAGTTCAAGACGCGGCAGCAGGGGCTCGTCGGCCTCAAGAGCGCCTACGGCCTCGAGTTCAAGAAGTTCCAGCCGTTCGACGCCGGCGCCCAGGCCACCCTGGTGAAACTCCTCGTCGAGAACAAGATCCAGGCCGCCGACCTGTTCACCACCGACCCCACCATCGAGCAGAACAAGCTCGTCGTCCTCGAAGACCCGAAGAACGTCTTCAGCGCCCAGAACGTGACGCCGCTGGTGCACAAGAAGGCCGTGAACGACACGGCGCGGGCGGCCCTCAACGCCGTCTCCGCCAAGCTCACCACCCAGGACCTCCTGGACATGATGAAGCGCATCGCCATCGACAAGGACGACCAGGAAAAGGTCGCCGAAGAGTGGCTCAAGAAGTCCGGCCTGGCCTGACCTCGTCCGCTCCGCTCGGGCCCGCTCTGTCGTCACGGAGCGGGCCCGCCGCATGTCAGCCTGACGCCAGGCCCGCGCGGACGGCGAACACGGCCAGCCGGATCCGGTTCGGGCAGCCGGTCTTGGCCAGCAGCGCGGCCACGTGCGTCTTCACCGTGGTCACCCCGACGTGCAGCCGTGCGGCGATCTCCCGGTTGGACAGCCCGGCGGCGACCAGCACCAGCACCTCCCGCTCGCGCGGAGTCAGGTCGCCGGGGTCGGCCGCGGCCGGGACGCTCACCGCCCGCTCGACCAGGCGTCCGAGCACCTCCTGGCTGAACGGCGTGCCGCCCGCCGCCGCCCGGCGCACGGCGTCGAGCAGGTCGCCCGGGGGTGCGCTCTTGAGGAGGAATCCGCAGGCTCCGGCGGCGAGCGCGGGGTACAGGTGGTCGTCGTCGCCGAAGGTCGTCAGCGCCAGCACCCGGGCGGCCGGACGGGCCGCGATGATGCGCTCGGTGGCGGCGGTGCCGTCCAGGCCGGGCATGCGCAGGTCCATGAGGACCACGTCGGGGACGAGCCGTCCGGTCAGGGTCACCGCCTCGTGGCCGTCGGCCGCCTCGGCGACGACCCGCACGTCGTCGGCGGCCTCGCAGAGCATGCGCAGGCCCATCCGGACGAGCCGCTGGTCGTCGGCGACAAGAACGCGGATCACGGCGGCATCCCGATCGGTCATGGGCGTACGGCCGCGGGCAGGGGGAGCTCGGCCGACAGCCTCCACCCGGATCCGGTCGGACCCGCCTCGAAGGTGCCGCCGAGCAGGTCCACCCGTTCGCGCATGCCGATGAGCCCGTGGCCGGGAGCGCCCGGCGCGCCGTGGCCGTCGTCGTCGATGACCAGGCGGGCGGCGTCACCGTCGATCCGGACGGACAGGCGGACGGTGGCGTGCGGCCCGGCGTGCTTGGCGGCGTTGGCGAGTCCTTCCTGGACCAGCCGCAGGATCGTGACGCCCTGGTGCGGGGCCAGCCGGGTCACGGCCGGGTCGATCGACGCCTCGGCCGCCAGCCCCGCCGACCGGCGCCGCTCGACGACGCGTTCCAGCGCGGCCGGCAGCGCGGCCGGCTCCACCTGCGGCGGCTCGCCGTGCACGGTGGACGGGTCGCGCAGCACCGCCACCAGGCGGCCGAGATCGTCGAGCGCCGCGGTCCCGGTGGCGTGCAGGTCGTCCAGGACCTCCCCGACTTCGGGCCCGGCGTCCGGGAGGACGTGCCGGGCCACGCCGACGCGCAGGACCATCGACGAGACGTGGTGCGCCACCAGGTCGTGCAGCTCGCGGGCGATCGCGGTGCGCTCGGTGGTGCGGGCCGCGCGCGTCTCGGCGGCGGCCCGCTCCCGCGCCGCCCGCGCGGCCGCCCGCGCGGAGCGGATGTAGGCGCCCGCCAGCAGCAGGACGGTGAGGAAGACCGCGACCCGGAACAGCGCGGGCGGGACCGTCCGGAGCGGGTCGCCGATCCATCCGCAGCCGACCGCCAGCGCGAACGCCGCCGCTCCGGCGAGCAGCTCCCGTGCCGGGCGGCGCACCGCCAGCTCGAACAGGGCGATCGCGAGCATGCCCTTCACCGGCATCACCATGGCCGAGCCCGTGGCCTCGGCGAGACCCAGCAGCACCGCCAGCCCGGCGACGGCCGGCATCGGAAGCCGTACGGCAGCGGTGTAGGTTCCGAACGCCGCCAGCACCAGCGTCCAGTCGGCGCCGTGCTCCGGACGGTGCATGAGCGCGAGATCGCCGGCCGCCAGGACGGCGCCAAGGCCCGCACGCAGCGGGACGAACCAGCGTGAGAGCAGGCTCTCCACCTGGTCGGCGAACATGCTCTCATCCTAGAATCGCCGCCCGCCGGGGGCCTCCGCCGCGAGCAGGAGCCCGCCCTCCTCCAGGTGGCCGCGATGTCGCGGCGCGCCGGCCGATGCGCCCGGACGCGCGTCCCCGCTCTGATGGGACCATGAACCTCATCGGCTTCGCCCGCGCGTTCGCGGTCCTCATCAGCGTGACCACGTTCGCCTTTCTGTTCCTGCACGACTCCTGGCGCGGCGACAACCTGTTCCTCGTGCCGGACCTGATCCTGTGCGCGCTGCTGCTGGCCGCGGCGGCGCTGCCCGGCCCGTCCGCCGCGCCTGCGCTGGGCTTCGCGCTCGCGATGAGCACCGGCGTCTTCACCGCCTCGGTCGCCTCGTACGCGGTGCGCGGAGAGCTGGGCGCCGCCAGCCTCCTCGGCACCGTCGCGTGCGCCGCCGTGGCCGCGCTGCTGCAGATGCGCCTGCTCGACAACGGCGCTTCACGGGCGGCGCCGTCACCTGCGCCGGGGGCGCGATCGTCGTCGTGAAGGGGGCGCCGCACCGATAGCCTGACTGACCCGATCATGAGAGGACGACCATGAACAAAGCGATCTCAGCGGACGGAACCTCCATCGCGTTCGAGCGGACCGGCGACGGCCCGCCGGTCGTCCTCGTGGCCGGGGCCCTGTGCGACCGCATGGCGACCGACCCGCTCGCCGCGGAGCTCGGACGGAACTTCACCGTGTTCTGCTACGACCGCAGAGGCCGGGGCGACAGCGGCGACAAGGCCCCGGACACCGTCCAGCAGGAGATCGACGACCTGGGCGCGCTCATCGCGGAGGCCGGAGGCGAGGCGGCGGTGTACGGCCACTCGTCCGGGGCGGCTCTCGCGCTGCACGCGGCGGCGTCCGGGCTGCCCATCACCGGACTCGTCCTCCACGAGCCGCCTTTCCTCCTTGAGGACGACCCAGAGGAACCCGAAAGGTCGCAGGCACTGCTCCGCACCATCAAGGAGCACCTCGCACAGGATCGTCCCGCCGACGCGATCGCGGCCTTCCTGACGCCCACGGGGATGCCGCAGCAGCTCATCGACTTCATGAGCCAGAACCCCGGAACCCAGGCGAGCGCCCGTACCCTGCCCATCGACCCCTTCGCGATGGTGAGCGAGGACAGCCGGGGCGGACGCACACCGGTCGAGCAGGCGCGCGAGGTGACCGTCCCCACGCTCGTGCTGTGCGGCGGCGACAGCCACTCCTGGATGATCGAGACGGCCGAGCAGATCGCCGCCGCCATGCCGAACGGACGGCACCTCGTCCTCCCCGACCAGGGTCACATCGTCGCGGCCGACGTCCTGGCCCCCGTCCTCACCGACTACCTGACCCGGAAGTGAAGCCCGGATCGCGATCCGGCCCGTCGGCCGCCGTCTGTGACCGCACTCATAGTCAGGACTTCTGAGGTCCGGCTAACGTCAGGACGAGGGCTCTCGATCATGGGGATGGCGGAGGCAGCGGTGCGTATCCGGACAGGAGACTTGGAGGACGTTCCAGCCGTTCTCGCGCTTTACGACCGGGCGGTCGAATGGCTCGCCGGCTCCGGCCGGTCGGGGCAGTGGGGCACGGAACCGTGGTCGGAGAGTCCGAGGCTCATCGGAAGGGTTCGGCGTTACGCCGAGTCGGGGGAACTGCGCGTCGCCGAGAACGAAGGCGCCGTCGTAGGGGCCATGCGGCTGGGGCCTGCCCCTGAATTCATTCCTTCCGTCCAGGAGCCGGAGCTTTTTCTGGAGGCTCTCGTCATCGACCGGCGGTGCGCCGGGCTCGGCGTCGGCAAGGCGTTGCTGGACCATGCCCGCGCCGAAGCCGCCGACAGGGGAATCAGCCTGCTCAGGCTCAGGTGCTGGGCGGGTGGAGACCAGGGCCTCGTCCGCTACTACGAACGAGCGGGCTTCGTCCAGTCGGGGCGGATCAGGCGGGACGGCGCCCTGGGCAGATGGGAGGGCGTCATCCTCAGCCAGCGTCTCCAGCCCAACGAACGCACTTCGTGCCCGGCTTGAGGAATCAGGCGTCGCGGCGGCGCAGGACGGTGATTCCGCCCCACAGAGCCGCGGCCGTCCACGCCGCGAGAATCGCTCCGGCGACTGCCGCCGGATAGGGGCCGTCGCCTTTCAGGAGGTGCCGGCCCGCGCTGCTCGGCATGCCGTTCGCGACGTCCATGAGCAGCTCGGACCGGCTGTTGGCCAGCATTACCGGCAGCACCATGATGAAGAGGAACGCGGTGGTCAGCGTCGCCGCGGTGCTGCGGAGCATGGCCCCGACGCCGAGAATCATGACGCTCAGCGCCGTCAGGTACACGCCCGTCATCAGCGCGTCGTGGACGACGTCGCCGGCGTCCAGGCGCCCCCATCTTCCGAGGACGGGGTACGCGACGGCCGTGCCCACCAAGCCGAGGAGAACTCCGGACGGGAAAATGACCGCCGTGGCAATGGCCGCCTTCGCCGACAGCATTCGACCCCGTGGCGGGACCCACTGGAGCGTCGCGTGAATGCTTCCCGTCGCGTACTCACCCGTGATCATCAGGATGGCCAGGGCCAGGATCACGAACTGGACCATGTCCATCGAACCGGTGGCGATGTCGCTGACCGAGACCACTCCGGGGTGCTCCTGCACGCGCTCATCGGTGTTGTTCGACACCGTCACCTGCGCCATGATCAAGCACAGCGCCGCCATCAGCAGGTGCGCACCGGCCAGGCCCCAGTACGTGGAACGTATCGTCCACAGCTTCGTCCATTCGGCCGCCAACGCGCCCGGCATGCCCCCGCCGGACACGGTGCCGGAGGCGCTTCCGATTTCGATGCCGATCGGTCCCGTTTTCGTGGTCATCGCAGTGCCTCCGCTCCCGGCATTCCGGTGCCGTATTCGACGCTCGCCCCGGTCAGATCCATGTACGCCTCTTCCAGCGACGCTTCGACGGCGCTCAGTTCGAGCACGGGAACGCCCGCCTCGTATGCCATGAGCCCGACCCGGTCTATCGGGAGGCCGGTGACCCGCAGTTCGCCCTCGTCCGCATGGCGTACTTCGGCGCCGACGGCGGCGAGCCGTCCCGCGAGCTCGGCGGCACGGGGGCTGCGCACCCGGACGGCGTTGCCGGAACCGTTCGCGATCACCTCCGCCATCGGCGCGTCGGCGAGCAGGCGTCCGCGGCCGAGAACAACCAGCTGGTCCGCCGTCAATTGCATCTCGCTCATCAGGTGCGACGACACGAACACCGTGCGGCCCTCCGCGGCGAGCCCGCGCATGAGCCGCCGCACCCACAGCACTCCGTCCGGGTCGAGGCCGTTCACCGGTTCGTCGAACATCAGGACGGCGGGATCGCCCAGCAACGCGCCCGCTATTCCCAGGCGCTGACGCATTCCCAGCGAATACGAGCCGACCCGCCGCCCGGCGACGGACTCCAATCCGACGAGGCCCAGAACCTGGTCCACGCGCGGACGCGGAATTCCGTTGCTGCGCGCCATCGCCAGCAGATGCGCCCGCGCCGAACGGCCGGGATGGACCGAGCCCGCGTCCAGCAGCGCCCCGACCTCACGTATGGGACGCGCCATTCCCGCGTACGCGCGGCCGCCGACCAGGGCCTCGCCCGCGCTCGGGCGATCCAGGCCCACGATCATGCGCATCGTGGTGGATTTCCCCGCCCCGTTCGGGCCGAGGAATCCGGTCACCTTTCCGGCCGCGACCTCCAGTGACAGCCCGTCCACCGCGGTCTTGTCCCCGTACCGTTTCGTCAGTCCCCGCAAAGTGATCACTCGGGTTCTCCCGCCCCGCCGTCCAACATGGCGAGGTTGAACCTAAGCGGCCGGGCGTGACCGGCACACTGACCGAACGCCACCCGCCGCCCCTGACTTTCGTCAGGAATCCCCGGTGGTCAGGGGAGCGGGGGACGGCCGTTCAGGCGGGTGGTGAGGATGGCGGCGGTGGCCCTGGCCTGGTCGGCCAGCGGAGGCCACGTCTCTTCAGGATGGTCTTCGCGGCGGAACGTGATGGTGATGGCGGCCGTGGGGTGGGCCGTGTGGTCGAAGGCGCAGGCGGCGATGCTCGCGAAGCCCTCGGTGACGTGGCCGTCCTCCACCGACCAGCCCCGGCGGGCGTCCTCGGCGAGGGTGCGGCGGAGGTCGGTGAGGGTCGTGGGGCCGCGGCCGGTGCGGCTGATGAAGGGGGCCGCGCGGGTGGCGACGGGGACGGTGAACAGGGCGCGGACCTGCGCGGGAGGCAGGTGCGCGAGCATCGAGCGGCCGCTCGCGGTGAGATGGGCGGGCATCCGGACGCCCACGTCGGTGACGAGGGTCGCGTGCCGGGCGGGCTGCTCCTTGAGGAGGTAGAGGGTCTCCGGGCCGTGCAAGATGCCGAGCTGGACGATCTCGCCGACGCGGTCGACCAGGCGGCGGAGGAGGGGTCGGGCCAGGCGTTCGAGGGGTTCGTGGCGGAGGTAGGCGGATCCGATCTCGAAGGCCGCGACGCCCAGGCCCCAGCGGCGCTCCTCGGGGACGTAGGTGACGAAGCCGTCCTCGGCCATCGCGGTCAGGAGGTGGTAGGTGCTCGACCGGGGCAGGTCGAGGGACCGGGCGATCGAGGACGCGGGCAGGGGGCCGGCCGCGGCGGCCAGCAGGCGCAGGACCGCCAGGGCTCGGCGGGCGGCCGGTACCTGGGACATGGGACCCATCGTCTCGTATCTGAGACGACCAGGTCGGCCCGCCCCCGCTCCACGGGCGGGGACGGAGGCCGGTCACGTCCGCGGGCTTTCCGTCAGGGGCAGGTCTTCCAATTGAAGTGGTAGGACGTGCCGAGGTCGGAGTTCATGGACAAGAAATTGGCCTTGGATTTGTCAGAGGCTGTCACGCGCAGTTCGGTGTTGAGATTGAGATTCCGCTGTTCGCCGCACTGCGGCCAGAGGAGCTCGACCCACCTCTCGTTGCGCTGCCAGTCGCCTGCGACAGGGCCCGGGATCTCTCTCGTGATCGAGCTGGTCGACGGATGGCCCGCGAAGTAGAAATTGGATTTGAGAACACCGGTCGTCGTGGGCTCCATGCCGCCGGTGCCGCGGAAATCCACCTTTTCCACCGCGTAGGTGAGTCCCTCCGGGACGGTGACCTTCAGACTGACTTGGCAGTTCTTGCGGGAGTCCGTCGGTTTGGCGTCACCGCCGACACTGGCCGTGTAGCCGCTGTATTTGATGGTGAAACCGTCCGGGTCGGGGGCGACCTTGACGGTTCCGGGTGGACATCCGGAGCCGTTGAGGGTCGCGATCTCGATCACGGGGGCGGGAGGTGCCGGCGCCGCGGATGCGGGCGCGAAGGTCAAGGCGAGTGGCGCAGTGGCGACGCTCAGTATCGCGATCGCCTTGGTCCTGGGACGCAACATGGGCGGACTTCCTGGTGAGGGGGTGGCCAGGGCATTTCCTCCGGTCGGCGCGGCCGCGTCATATCGCCGCGTCGAAACTTCACCAAGATTAATTTCATTGGAATTCGGATGCAATGGTGAAAATCTCTTCTATTATCGCGTTCAAGGCGGGGGATCGAGCCGCTCGATCGGCATCGGCTACCGCCCTCGCGGCGGAAGGCGACCGCGCGGGGGGGCGACCGCGCGGCACTGTCTGGTATCTGAGACACCTTCGCCGGGCAGGCCCTCGTGCGGGGCGGACGAGGGCGCTGGAATGGTGGGTATGAGCTTTGACATGGGGGGCAACGGCGTCCGGGTCGGGCCGGAAACGCTCAGCTTCGCGCAGGTGGTGGCCGTGGCGCGGGGCGGAGCCAAGGTCACGCTGACGGACGAGGCACTGAAGCTGATCGGGGAGTCGCGGACGCACATCGAGGAGCTGTCCGCGCGTCCCACGCCTGTTTACGGTGTTTCCACCGGGTTCGGGGCGCTGGCCACACGGCACATCCCTCCGGAGATGCGGGCGCAGTTGCAGCTGAACATCGTCCGGTCGCATGCGGCGGGGACGGGGCCGGAGGTCGAGCGGGAGGTCGTCCGGGCGCTGATGCTCCTCAGGCTCCGGACGCTCGCCACGGGACGCACCGGCGTCCAACCCGTCACGGCGCGGACGCTCGCCGCGCTCCTGAACGCCGGCATCACGCCCCAGGTCTTCGAGCACGGGAGCCTCGGGTGTTCCGGGGATCTCGCGCCGCTCGCGCATGTGGCGCTCGCGTTGATCGGTGAAGGGTCCGTCAGGGACGGCGGCGGGGAGCTCAAGCCGGCCGCGCAGGCGTTGGAGGAGGCCGGGATCGCGCCGGTCACGCTGGGCGCGAAGGAGGGGCTCGCCCTCCTCAACGGGACGGACGGGATGCTCGGCATGCTCGTCCTGGCCATCGAGGACCTGCGGAATCTCCTCACGGCGGCGGACGTGGCGGCCGCGATGACCGTCGAGGCGCTGCTCGGCACCGACCGCGTCTTCGCCGCCGACCTGCAGGAACTGCGGCCGCATCCAGGTCAGGCGGCGTCGGCGGCGAACCTGCGGGCGCTGCTGGGCGACTCGGAGATCATGGAGTCGCATCGCGGTCCCGACTGCACGCGGGTGCAGGACGCCTACTCGCTGCGATGCGCCCCGCAGG
This sequence comes from Actinomadura sp. KC06, assembly GCF_004348735.1. GTDB lineage: Bacteria > Actinomycetota > Actinomycetes > Streptosporangiales > Streptosporangiaceae > Spirillospora. The sequence goes on along the minus strand of NZ_SMKT01000015.1, from coordinate 10,464 downwards.
TCAACGGGGCCGCTCGCGACACGCTGGAACATGCGGAACTCGTGGCGGGCAGGGAACTCGCGTCCGCCATTGACAATCCCGTCGTTCTGCCCGATGGACGGGTCGAGTCAAATGGCAATTTCCATGGGGCTCCCATTGCTTATGTGCTCGACTTCCTTGCCGTCCCCGCGGCGGACGTCGCATCGATGTCGGAGCGCCGTACCGACCGCATGCTCGACAAGGGGCGGTCCTACGGGCTGCCCGCCTTTCTCGCCGACGACCCCGGCGTCGACTCCGGGCACATGATCGCGCAGTACACGCAGGCCGCGATCGTGTCGGATCTGAAGCGGCGCGCCGCGCCCGCGAGCGCCGACTCCATTCCGAGTTCGGCCATGCAGGAAGACCATGTGTCGATGGGCTGGAACTCGGCCCGCAAGCTGCGCAGGTCCGTGGAAGGGCTCGCGCAGGTCATCGCCATCGAGATACTCACCGCCGCGCGGGCCCTCGACCTGCGCACACCGCTGCGTCCCGGGCCGGCGACCGGTGCGGTCGTCGCGAAGCTGCGCGAGGCCGTCCCGCCGCCCGGCCCGGACCGCTACCTCGCGCCCGAGATCGCCGCGGCGACCGAGATGGTCCGGGACGGATCCCTGGTCGCCGCCGCCGAAGCCGTCACCGGCCCGCTCGCCTGAACCCGCACTCCTGAGCCCGCCCACCTGAAAGCTCCCGAACCAAAGCTCTTCTGAACCCGCTCTCACGAAGGAGCCGAAGATGTCAGGTCCACGTCCCGTCCGCGCGCCGCGCGGCACGTCGCTGACCGCCGCCAAGGGCTGGCCGCAGGAGGCCGCCCTGCGCATGATCCAGAACAATCTCGACCCCGAGGTCGCCGAGCACCCGGACGAGCTGGTCGTCTACGGCGGATCCGGGAAGGCGGCCCGGAGTTGGGACGCGTTCGACGGCATCATCAGGTCGCTGTCCGACCTTGAGGGGGACGAGACGCTGCTCGTCCAGTCCGGCAAGCCGGTCGGGATCTTCCGGACGCACGAGTGGGCCCCGCGCGTGCTGATCGCGAACTCCAACCTCGTGCCGCAGTGGGGGACGTGGGAGGAGTTCCGCCGCCTTGAGTCGCTCGGGCTGACGATGTTCGGGCAGATGACCGCCGGGTCGTGGATCTACATCGGGACGCAGGGCATCCTGCAGGGCACCTACGAGACGTTCGCGACCGTCGCGGAGAAGCGGTTCGGCGGCTCGCTCGCAGGGACGATCACGTTGACGGCCGGGCTCGGCGGGATGGGCGGCGCGCAGCCGCTCGCCGTGACGATGAACGGCGGCGTCGCGATCTGCGTCGAGTGCGACCCGTCCCGGATCGAGCGGCGCGTCCAGCACCGGTACTGCGACGTCCGGGCCGCGAGCCTGGACGAGGCGCTGCGGCTCGCGGAGGAGGCGAAGGCGGAGCGGCGCGCGCTGTCGATCGCGCTGCTGGGGAACGCCGCCGACATCGTCCCGGAGCTGCTGCGCCGGGGCGCGCCGATCGACATCGTCACCGACCAGACCAGCGCGCACGACCCGCTGACCTACCTTCCGCGCGGCGTCGCGTTCGAGGACATGGCCGCCGAGCGCGACAAGGACCCGGCCGCGTTCATCGACCGGGCCCGGACGTCGATGGCCGCGCACGTCGAGGCGATGGTCGGGTTCCAGGACGAGGGCGCCGAGGTCTTCGACTACGGGAACTCCATCCGCGGTGAGGCGCAGCTCGCCGGATACACGCGTGCGTTCGAGTTCCCCGGGTTCGTGCCCGCCTACATCCGCCCGCTGTTCTGCGAGGGCAAGGGGCCGTTCCGGTGGGCGGCGCTGTCCGGAGACCCGGCGGACATCGCCCGCACCGACCAGGCCATCCTCGACCTGTTCCCGGACAACGAGCCGCTGACCAGGTGGATCAGGATGGCGCAGGAGAAGGTGCACTTCCAGGGCCTGCCGTCCCGGATCTGCTGGCTCGGCTACGGCGAGCGCGACAAGGCCGGCGAGGCGTTCAACGACCTCGTGGCGCGCGGCGAGATCAGCGCGCCGATCGTGCTCGGCCGCGACCACCTCGACTGCGGGTCGGTCGCCAGCCCGTACCGGGAGACGGAGGGCATGAAGGACGGATCGGACGCGATCGCCGACTGGCCGCTGCTGAACGCGATGCTGAACGCCTCGTCCGGCGCGACGTGGGTGTCGATCCACCACGGCGGCGGCGTCGGCATCGGCCGGTCCATCCACGCGGGCCAGGTCTGCGTCGCGGACGGGACGGCCCTCGCCGGCGAGAAGCTGCGGCGCGTCCTGACCAACGACCCGGGGACGGGCGTCATGCGGCACGTCGACGCGGGCTACGAGCGCGCCGCCGAGGTCGCCGACGAGCGGGGCGTCCGCATCCCGATGCAAGCGTGAGCGAACGAAACGCCAGCGAACCGAGACGCCGGGAGCGCGCATGAGCTTCGAGGAGATGTGGGCGGCGCTGCTGCCGGTCGGCCGGGACGAGGCGACCGGCGGCTACCACCGGTTCGCGTGGACGCCGCCCGAGCTGGAATGCCGCGCCTGGTTCCTGGACGAGGCACGCCGCCGCGACCTGGACGTCGAGCACGACGCGAACGGCAACATGATCGCCTGGTGGCTCCCGGCCGACGGCTCGCGCGGCGATGCCGTTCTGACCGGGAGCCACCTGGACTCGGTGCCGGGGGGCGGCGCGTTCGACGGGCCCCTCGGCATCGTGTCCGCCTTCGCCGCCGTCGATCTGCTCCGCGAGCGGGGCACCGCGCTGCGACGCCCGATCGGGATCGCGGCGTTCGCCGAGGAAGAGGGCGCGCGGTTCGGGGTCGCGTGCCTGGGGTCGCGGCTACTGGCCGGGGCGATCGACCCGGCGCGGGCCCGCGGCCTCACCGACGCGGACGGTCACACGTTCGCCGAGGTCATGCACAACGCCGGGTTCGACCCCGCGGCGATCGGCCCCGACGACGGCCTGCTCGGACGCATCGGATGCCTGGTCGAGCTGCACGTCGAGCAGGGGCGGGCGCTGCGGGAGCCGGTCGGGGTGGCGAGCGCGATCGTCCCGCACGGGCGGTGGCGGTTCGACTTCGGCGGCGAGGGAAACCACGCCGGGACGACCGGGCTGCCCGACCGGCGCGACCCCATGCTGCCCTTCGCCGCCATGGTCATCGCCGCGCGGGAGGCGGCCGAACGCAACGGAACCGTCGCGACCGTGGGGAAGGTGCGGGTCGTGCCGGGCGGGGTGAACGCGATCGCCTCGTCCGTGACCGGCTGGCTGGACGCCCGGGGACCGCGGGACGAGGCCGTCCGGCGGACGGTCGCGGAGATCGACGAGGCGGCCCGGGTCGCCGCTCGCCCGCATCGGGTGAGCGTCGATCTCGCCGAGGAGTCCTATTCGGAGATCGTCGACTTCAACCACGCCCTGCGTGACCGGATCGGCGCGACGCTGGGCGGCGTTCCCGTCCTGCCGACCGGTGCGGGGCACGACGCGGGCGTCCTCTCGGCGCGGCTGCCGACGGCGATGCTGTTCGTCCGCAACCCGACCGGGGTCTCGCACGCGCCCGCCGAGTGCGCCGAACCCGCGGACTGCCTGGCCGGGGTCGAGGCCCTCACGGCGGTACTGGACGACCTTGCTTGTAGTGCCAGGGCGTGCGGGTAAGGATTTCGGTATGCAGTGGCATGCACAACTGGCCTGGCTCGGAGACGGCGTGGCGGCCGATGTGCTCATCGAGGCCGACGGCGAGCGGATCACGCGCGTCGCGCCCGGCGTCCCCGCGCCGGAGAACGCCCAGCGGCTGCCCGGCCTGACGCTGCCGGGGCTGGCCAACGCGCACTCGCACGCCTTCCACCGGGCGCTCCGCTCCCGCGTCCAGGCCCATTCCGGGAATTTCTGGACGTGGCGCGACACGATGTACAAGGTCGCCGACCGCCTCGACCCCGATTCGTACCGCGCGCTCGCCGCCGCCGTGTACGCGGAGATGGCCCTGGCCGGGATCAGCTGCGTCGGCGAGTTCCACTACCTGCACCACCGTCCGGGCGGCGCCCCGTACGACGAGCCGAACGCGATGGGCGAGGCGCTGATCGCCGCCGCGGCGGACGCGGGCATCCGGATCACCCTCCTCGACGCCTGCTACCTCGCCGGCGGCATCGGCGAGCCGCTCAAGGGCCCGCAACTGCGCTTCGGCGACGGCACCGCGGGCAACTGGGCGCGCCGCGTCGGCAGCCTGCACGAGGAGACCGGCAAGGCCGGACGGCTCCACGCCCGTGTCGGCGCCGCGATCCATTCCGTCCGGGCCGTGCCGCGCGAGCAGCTCAGCGCGGTCGCGTCGTGGGCGAAGGAGCACCGTGCGCCGCTGCACGTCCACCTGTCCGAGCAGCCCGCCGAGAACGAGGCGTGCCTGGACGCCTACGACATGACCCCGACCCGCCTGCTCGCCGAATCGGGGGCGCTGGGCGCGCTGACCACGGCCGTCCACGCGACGCATCTCACCGGCGACGACATCGGCCTCCTCGGGACGACGATGACCGGCGTCTGCATGTGCCCGACCACCGAACGGGACCTCGCCGACGGCATCGGCCCGGCCCGCGACCTGGCGGACGCGGGCTCGCCGGTCTGCCTCGGCTCCGACCAGCACGCCGTCGTCGACCTGTTCGAGGAGGCCCGCGCGGTCGAGCTGGACGAGCGTCTCCGCACCCGCGTCCGGGGCCACTGGACGGCCGGGGAACTGCTCGCCGCGGCCACGTCCAACGGACACTACGGGCTCGGCTGGCCGGAGGCGGGACGGCTGGAGCCCGGCGCGTATGCGGACCTCGTCACCGTCGCGCTCGACTCCGTCCGCACCGCCGGGGCCACCGCCGACTACGCCGCCGAGGCGGCCGTGTTCGCCGCTACGGCCGCCGACGTCCGGCATGTGGTGGTGTCCGGGCGGCAGATCGTCCACGACGGGCGCCACCTGCTGATCGACGACGTCCCGGGCGCGCTCGACGAGGCCATCGCCGCCGTCACCGCACCCGAGCCGGAATGACGCGGACGATGCGTGAGATCCTGCCGAAGATGAGCACCGGCACAGGCACCACAGTCATCACCAACATCGGCGAACTGGTCACCAACGACCCCGCCACCGGCTCCGGCCTGGGCATCCTCCGCGATGCCGCGCTGGTGATCGAGGACGGCAGGATCGCGTGGACGGGCCCGGCGTCCGGCGCCCCCGCCGCCGACGAGTCCTTCGACGCCGCCGGACGCGCCGTCCTCCCCGGCTTCGTCGACTCCCACGCGCACCTCGTCTTCGCCGGTGAGCGCGCCGAGGAGTTCGCCGCGCGGATGAGCGGCCAGAAGTACGACGGCGGCGGCATCCGGACGACCGTGGAACGCACCCGGGTGGCGTCCGACGACGACCTCCGGGCCAACGTCCGCCGCCTCATCGGCGAGATGGCCCGCCAGGGCACGACGACGGTCGAATGCAAATCCGGGTACGGCCTGACGGTCGAGCAGGAGGAGCGCGCCGTCCGCATCGCCGCGGAGTTCGCCGACGAGGTCACCTACCTCGGGGCGCACGTCGTCCCCACCGAGTACAAGGGCGACACCGCGGGCTACGCGCGCCTCGCCGCCACGGACATGCTGGCGGTCTGCGCCCCGCACGCCCGCTGGGTGGACGTCTTCTGCGAGCAGGGCGCCTTCGACGCCGACCAGGCCCGCGAGATCCTGAAAGCGGGCGTCGCGGCGGGCCTCCGCCCCCGCGTGCACGCGAACCAGCTCACCGAGGGCCCGGGCGTGCAGGTCGCCGTCGAGGTGGACGCCGCGTCCGCCGACCACTGCACGTTCCTCAGTGACGCCGACGTGGACGCGCTGGCGTCGTCCCGGACGGTCGCGACCCTCCTGCCGGGCGTCGAGTTCTCCACCCGCCAGCCCTACCCCGACGCCCGCCGCCTCCTCGACGCGGGCGCGACCGTCGCCCTCGCCTGCGACTGCAACCCCGGCTCCTGCTACAGCTCCAGCATGGCGTTCTGCATCGCCGTCGCCGTCCGGGACATGCACATGACACCCGCCGAGGCCGTCTGGTCCGCGACCGCCGGCGGCGCCCGCGCCCTCCGCCGCACGGACGTCGGTCACCTGGGCGTCGGCGCCCGCGCGGACGTGCACGTCCTGGACGCCCCGTCTTACATCCACCTCGCCTACCGCCCCGGCGTCCCCCAGACCGCCGCCGTCTGGAGGGCCGGCGCTCAGGTGAGGTAGCGGCGGTTGGCTCTGATCAGGGGGTTCTCGTCGCGGGCGATGTAGTCGGCGGCGAGGACTTCGGCGACGAACAGGGTGTGGTCGCCTGCGGCGACGGTCTGGCGGGTCTCGCATTCGAGGGCGGACACGCCCGCTTCCGGGATGAGGGCGTCCGAGTGGGTGCCGCGGTGGTGCGGGGCGCTCGCAAGGAGGATGCGAGCGCTCGGGCGGCCCTCCGCCGCGAAGCGTCCTGCCAGGGCGCGCTGCCCGGACGACAGGACGGTCGCGGCCCAGCGGTCCCGCCGTTTCAGGACCTCCGTCAGGTACGACGACGTCGCGACGCCCGCGGCGACCATCGGCGGTTCGAGCGACACCGACATGAACGAGGTCACCGTCGTGCCGAGGTCGTCGCGGCCGTCGCGGACGGTCAGCACCGCCACGCCCGTGGCGAAGCCCGCGACGGCCTCGACGAAGTCGGCCGTGGCGGTCAGCGGATCTCCCAGGTGCCCGGGAGCGTCAGCGGGCCGGCGGCGGGCAGGCCGAGCCGGGCGGCGAGGCCGCCGAGCGAGCCCCAGGCGTCGAAGCGGGCGGACGCGGCGGCGCGGTCCTCGCTGGACTCCGGCGGGCGGAGCCGCTCCAGCGGCGACGTGTGCGGATACACGCGGATCGGGGCGTCGGCGGCAAGGCCCGACTTCTTGCGGGCCATGTCGAGGGCGAGGTCGATGCCGCCGAGCTCGTCGACGAGGCCGCGCTCCTTGGCGTCGGCGCCCGTCCAGACGCGGCCCCTGGCCACCTCGTGGACGCGCTCGCGGGACAGCCCGCGCCCCTCGGCGACCCGCGAGGTGAAGTCGTCGTAGATCTTGTCGAGGGACGCGTTGACGCGCTCCCACTCGGAGTCGCTGAAGTCCTTCGTGGCGCTGGACATGCGGGAGTGCTCGCCGACCGCGACGCTGCCGAGGCCGATGCCGATCCGGTCGAGGAGCCCGTTCACCAGCGCCTTCCCGGTGGCGACGCCGATCGAGCCGGTGAGGGTGCCGGGCTGCGCGACGATCGTGTCGGCGGCCGCCGCCACGTAGTAGCCGCCGGACGCCGCGACGTTGCCCATCGACACGATCACGGGCTTGCCGGCGCGGCGGGCCAGCACCACCTCCCGCCAGATCGCGTCGGACGCGACCGCGGAGCCGCCGGGGCTGTTGACGCGGAACACGATCGCCTTGATCCGGTCGTCCTTGACGGCGGCGCGGAACGCGGCGCCGATGGTGTCCGAGCCCATCGCGGGGCCGGAGTTCGGGAGCGGGCCGCCGCGCCCGCTGCGGCCGAGCCGGATCGGGCCGTGCCCGTTGATCAGCGCGACGGCGTCCTGCCGGCCGGGCTGCGGGAGCCGGCTCGCCAGGCCGTGCGCGCGGTTGTAGCGGGCGACGTAGCGCAGCTGCGCCTCCTCGCCGAACTCCGCGCGCAGGTCGGCGTACACCTCGTCGCGGTAGCCGAGCCGGTCGACGAGGTTCTCCTCCAGGGCCTCGTCGGCGAGGAGGGGGCCGCGGTCGGTGAGCTCGCGGACCTTGTCCTCCGGCAGGCCGCGCCCGGCGGCGATCCCGGCGGTGATCTGCTCCCCGAGCGAGTCGACCAGGCGGCGCGACGACTCCTCGTGCTCCGGCGTGTACGCCTTCTCCATGAACGTGTTCGCCATGGTCTTGTACTCGTGCCGCTTGGCGAACCTCGGCTGCACGCCCGCCTTCTCCAGCGCGCCCGCGAGGAACGGCTCCTCGATCGCGATGCCGGTCAGCCCGACCTGGCCGGTGGGCTGCAGGTACACCTTGTCGAAGACGGTGGCCAGGTAGAACGGCACGGTTCCGTGCCCGCCCTCACCGAACGTCTCCGCCCACGCGACGGTGTGCTTGCCCGCGTCCCGCAGTGCCTGGACGGCCTCGCGCAGCTCCTGGACGAGCGCCAGCCCGATGCCGCCGGAGACCTTCACGACGAGGGCGCGCACGCGGGTGTCGGAGCGGGCGCGGCGCAGGCCGTCCAGGACGTCCCGCAGGCTCGTCCGGCGCATGGACAGGATCGCGGAGATCGGGTCGGACGGCGCGACCTCGACGATGCCCTCGGTGAGGTCGAGTTCGAGGATCAGCGGGGCCGTCCGCCGGTCGCGGGCCTGTTTGATCACGTTGACGACGTTGCCGGGATCAACCATGCGCCCAGCCTATGCGCTCGGACGCGGGGCCTTCCCGCGCCCGGCGTCCGGCCGGGCGGTCCGTCAGCGCGCGAAGGCCTTGTTCGGGATCACGCTCGCGGACGCCTGCGCCAGCGTGCGCCCGCGCGCGTCGGCGATCGCCGCGTTGGACACCATGCGGGTGCCGCCGGCGTGCACGCACGTCCCGGTGACCGTGAACGTCTCGCCCGTCCGGACGGCGCGCAGGTAGTCGACGTTCAGGTTCAGCGTCAGCATCGGCATGAAGTGCTCGCAGGTGCTGGTGGCCGCGAGGCAGACCGCGTTGTCGAGGATCATGGCGATGTAGCCGCCGTGGACGGTCCCTCCGGGGTTGCAGAGCTGCTCGGACGGCGTCCAGGAGATGACGATCCGGCCCGGCTCGGCGGAGGTGATGACCTGCCCGATGTGCTGGTTGATGTCGGAGATCTCGGGGAATTCGCCGTCCGCCATGGCCTGGATCAGCTCCGCGCCCGACAGCGTGTTCCACAGCTCGGCGGCCCGCCGGTGGGCCTCGGGGCCCGCCTCGACGCTCAACTTCGCTCCCTCAGATCGGGTCGACCTCTGGAATGCTATTCGGTGATCAGCGGGGCGGGCCTGTGCCGTTCGTCACGGACGTCAGCCGCTGCGGCGCAGGATCCCGCTCGTGGTGCCGATGCCCGGGGACGTGTACTCCAGGCCGTCCGCGACCTTCCTGAGCAGCAGCGTGCCGCCGACGCAGAACCCCAACTTCCCGTTCGCGTTCTTGGGCGTCTCCTGGAACTCGGCGAGCGTCGGGGAGGCCTGCTTGATGATCAGCGTGTCGTGGCAGCCCCAGTCGTCGTAGTCGGAGGTGCCGTCCGTCGCGCCTTCCGTGAGCTTGATCGTCACTCGCGTGCTGCTGTCGCCCAGGGTGAGCCCGTCCCGCTGCGTCACCGTGCCGGTCCAGGTGCCGCCGAATCCGGCGGGCACCCGCGCGGCGGGGCCAGAGCCTCCCGCCTGGGTCGTCGGCGTGGACTGCGCCGTGTTCCCCGACCCCTTGGCGGTGCCGGTCCGACCGGTTTCCGGGGAAGGGTCGTCCGGGCCGTGCGTCAGGACGGCGACCGTTGCGGCGACCGCGACGATCGCGATGGCCGCCGCGCCCGCGGCCAGCCCGGCGGCGAGCCCCCTGCGGCGCCGCGGCGGGGCCCCGGGCCCGGTGTCCGCGCTGGCGCCAGGACTCGTGTTCGCGAGGGCCGGGCCGGTGTTCGCGGACGGGTCGACGAGGCGGACCATCAGGTCGCGGGCGCTGGGGCGGCGCGCCGGGTCCTTGGCGAGGCATTCGGTGAGCAGCGGGAGCAGCGCCTCCGGCACCCCGGCGAGATCGGGCTCGCCGTTGGCGATGCGGTGCATGGTGGCCGGGATGCTGGTGGCCGGGCCGAACGGCGGGCGCCCGGTGGCCGCGTACACGATGGTGCCCGCCCACGCGAACACGTCCGACCTGTCCGTCGGCGGGTGCCCTTCCAGCCATTCGGGGGCGAAGTAGGCGGGGGTGCCGACGAGCTGGGTGTGGGTCTCGGCGTCGACGGCGCGGGCGATGCCGAAGTCGACGACGCGCGGGCCGTCCGGCCCGAGGAGGACGTTGGCGGGCTTGAGGTCGCGGTGGACGATGCCCGCGCCGTGGATCGCGGCCAGCGCGCTCGCCATGTTCACCGCGAGCCGCTGCAGCTCCCCGCCCCGCAGCGGACCCCGGGCGAGGACGCGCTGCTGGAGGGACGGCCCGTCGATGAACTCGCTGACGACGTAGGGCGTCTCGCCGTCCGCCGACGAGTCGAGGACGGCGGCCGTGCAGAACGGCGCGACCTGCTGCGCGGCCCGCATCTCGCGTGCGAAACGGCCGCGGGCCGCGGCGTCGGCGGTCTTGAGCACCTTGACGGCGACGCGCTCTCCGGACGGGCTCTCACCGAGGTACACGACGCCCTGGCCGCCCTCGCCGAGGCGGCCGATGAGGCGATAGCGGCCGACCGCGCGCGGATCGTCGTCCAGGAGGTGGGCAGGCATCGGAGGGCTCCTCGGGGGGCATGGGGGG
>NZ_SMKT01000159.1 GCF_004348735.1 Actinomadura sp. KC06 | reverse complement strand
CCCCTCGAGCCCGCCGCGCCCCGCGACTCCAGCGACCGCGACGAGCCCGGCGACCGCGACCAGCCCCGTGACCGTGACGAGTCCGGTGACCGTGACGAGTCCGAGGAGCCCCTCGAGCCTGCCGGGCCCCGCGGCCCCGATGAGCTTGGCGAGTCGTTTGAAGGGCGTGAGGGGGGCGAGGCTGACGACGTGCGTGCTGGGGGCATGTTCCGGTCGTTGCGGAACCGCAACTACCGGTTGTATGCGGCGGGGCAGGTCGTGTCCAACACCGGGACGTGGATGCAGCGGATCGCGCAGGACTGGCTCGTCCTGGAGCTGGCGCACGGCAGCGGCACGGCGCTCGGCATCACCACCGGCCTGCAGTTCCTGCCGATGCTGCTGTTCGGCCTGTGGGGCGGTGTCATCGCCGACCGGTATCCCAAGCGCCGCGTCATGATGCTCGCGCAGGCGGCCATGGGCGTGCTCGCGCTCATCCTCGGCCTGCTCGCCGTGACCGGCGCCGCGCAGGTGTGGCACGTGTACGTGCTGGCGTTCGGGCTCGGGCTCGCGACCGTCGTCGACAACCCGACCCGGCAGTCGTTCGTCGTCGAGATGGTCGGCAGGCGTGATCTGCCGAACGCGATCGCGCTGAACAGCGCCTCGTTCAACGGCGCCAGGCTCCTCGGCCCGGCCGTCGCCGGCGTGCTGATCGCGCTGATCGGCACGGGCCCGGTGTTCCTGGTGAACGCGGCGTCGTTCGGCGCCGTCCTGTTCGGCCTCTACGCGATGCGGGCGGACGAGCTGCACCCGGCCGACCCGGTCAAGCGCGCCAAGGGGCAGCTCCGTGAGGGCCTGCGCTACGTCCGCGGGCGCCGCGACCTGATGCTGGTCCTGATCCTCATCGGGTTCCTCGCCATGTTCGGCATGAACTTCGCCACCACGGTCGCGCTCGTCGCCAAGGAGGTCTTCCACACCGACGCGTCCGCGTTCGGGCTCGCGTCCAGCATGCTCGCGCTCGGCGCGCTCAGCGGCGCCCTGCTGGCGGCGCGGCGCGTGACCAAGCCGCGGCTGAGGTTCCTGGTGGCGGTGGGCCTGGTGTTCGGCGCGCTGGAGGTCGCCACCGGCCTTATGCCGACGTACTGGACGTTCCTGGCGCTGCTCGTCCCGACCGGCATCGCGATGATGACGATCATGACGGCGGCGAACGCGACCATGCAGCTCAGCGTCGCGCCGGAGATGCGCGGCCGCGTGATGGGCCTCTACATGCTCGTGTTCCTCGGGACGAACCCTGTGGGCGCGCCCACGATCGGCTGGCTGGCCGACAACTTCGGCGCGCGGACGGGCCTCGTCGGCGGCGGGCTGATCTCCGTCGTCGCCGCGGCCGCCGTCGGCGTGGTGGCCGCGCGGGGCGCGCCGGACGAGGAGGGGGCGATCCGGCCGGCGCTCGACCGGATCCGGCGGCGGCCCGCATCGACCACGGCGCCCACCGCCGCTTCGGGCGCCGCGACCGGTTCGGGTGGTTCGGCGTGACGGCGTGACAAGGGGTGCCATCTGCTGAAATGCTGACCTGGTGGCCCTCCGGACGCTCCCATGAGGCTTTTCGTGGCGCTCGTGCCGCCACCGGACATTCTGGACGAGCTCGAGGAGGCCGTCCTGCCGCACCGTGAGGCGGTGCCCGAGCTGAAATGGGTGCGGCGCGAGCTGCTCCACGTCACGCTGACGTTCCTCGGCGAGGTGGACGACCGCACGCTGGACCGGCTGCTTCCCAGGCTGGAGCGCGCCGTCGGCCGGCACGAGCGGATGTCGCTGTCGCTGGCGGGCGCGGGGGCGTTCCCCGGCAGCGGCACGCACGCCCGCGTCCTGTGGACGGGCCTGTACGGCGACCGTCGCGGGGTGGCCCGGCTCGCCGCGTCCACCACGGCCGCCGGACGCCGCGTCGGAACACTGCCCGACAAGCACCGGGGCTTCCGCCCGCATCTCACGTTGGCGCGGTCCAGAAGCCCGGTGGACGTGCGCCCGCTCATGGAGTCGCTGTCGGCGTTCGCCGGGGCGGCGTGGACGGCCGGTTCCGTCCACCTGATGCTCAGCCACCTGCCGGGCAAGGACTACAGCCAGCTGACGTACGAGTCGCTGAAGACGTGGTCGCTGCGTCAGAGCTCGGGCGGCGGGGGCGCGGGACGGTCGGCGTCCGGCGGCCCCCAGGGCAGGCCGTAGCGCTCGCAGGCGCGGCGCAGCTCGTCCAGGTCGGGCGGGAACGTCACCTGCCGCAGCACCCGCCCGGACGGGCTCCACACCACCAGGCGCGGCATCCGCTCGGTCGCCTCGTCGATGCCGACGCCGCCGACGCGGTCGCGGGCCAGGTCCCATTCGACCTTGCCGCGCCGGGTGACGACCGCGACCCCGGCGGACGACACGCGAAGCTGCGGACGGTTGCGGTCATACAGCCAGTAGCCGACGAGGCCGATGAGCAGCCCAGCGGGCACCGACCAGGACGCGGTGGCGTTGAACCCGCCCAGCTCGGGCCCGAGCCACACCGCGCCCAGCAGCGCCACGGCCTCGCACAGCAGGACGCTCATTCCGTACGTCCCGAGACGGGAGCGGCGGGTCGCGTCCAGGAGCGTGCCCGGCGCGGTGATGGGGTCGGGCGGTGGGGAGACGGTGAACGTGAGGTCGTGCTCGTCCAGGGGGCCCGGCCGGGGGGACGCGGCCGTCTCGCCGGACTGCTCCCCGGCGTCCTGGGCGGCGTCCTGTCCGGCGGCGCTCTGCGAGGGCACGGACGCGGTCGCCGGTTCGGAGCCGGTCAGCGTCGAGACGGCGGAGTGGAACGCGGCGCTGAGGTAGGCGTCGTACTCGGCGTCGTTGACCGGCAGCCCGGCGCGGCGGGCCGAGTCGCGCAAATCGGTGCGGGAGATCCGCAGCGCCGACAGCGGCGCGGCGAAGAACTCGTCGCCGTCGGTGTCGTAGAGCCGGACCCAGGCGTGCCCGGCGATGGTCAGCAGCTCGATGCCGCCGATGCGGTCCTCCGGCATCTTCAGCACGACGTCGCCGGCGGCGTCGGCCCAGCCGAGGCCGCCGTCCGCGACGACCAGCCGCCCGCCGGGGACCTGCGCGAAGATCTCCGGCAGCCCCTCCAGGCCGTACTGCGGGCGGCGCGGCGCCCGCGCGCCCGGCGTGATCACCCGGTAGCCGTGGTCGTCGAGAGCGTGCGCGAGCTGGAAGCCGTCCAGGCCGTGCGCGGGCAGCCGGGCGACGAGTTCGAGCCGGTGCCCGAACGCGAGCGCGGCGAGGTCGGCGCGGCGCGGCTCGCCGCTCACGGGGTCCAGCCGCAGGCCGGGACCGACGACGACCGCGGCGACGTCCCCGGCCCGCAGGTCCTGCACCTCGCGGCGGCGGCCGGGACGGGCCCGCACCCGCAGCCGCTCCGCGTTGATCGTCCAGCGGACCTGCGCGGCCCGCAGCAGCCGCCGGCGCGCCGCGAGGACGCCCGCGATCGCGGCGAGCGCCCAGCAGCCGGCCGCGAGCCGGGCGCCGAACTCGCCCGTGCCGTCCACCGCGATCCTGACGATCATGACGGTGCCGAGCAGGGCGGTGAGCACCCCGAGGAGCACGACGCGGCGGCGGCTGGGCAGTGGCTCGGGCGTGTCCAGCCGCTGCTCCCTGTCTGCCTCATTGCCCGCCTGCCTGCGCGTTCTGCTTCTGCCGGGGCGTTCGTCGGGCTTCGGCGGGGACGGTTCGTGGGCCGCGGCCAGGAGGGCCGCCTCCTGGTCCAGCAGCCGCTTCTCCGCCGCGTGGTCGCGGGGCAGCGGGCCGCCTCCCGGGACGTCGTCGTCGATCGTCGGGATGCGCAGGGCGTCGTCCAGCGCGGGGTCGAGCAGGTCGGTCGCCTCGCCGTCCAGGACGTGCATGGGTATGCCGAGGCGCCTCGCCGTCACGAAGACGGTGAGCGGCTCCAGGCCCATCGCGGTCATCCCGCCCACGGCGGTACGGCCGAACCGGTGGAACACGGTCAGCATGCCGTCGCCGGTCGTGATGGCCAGCCCGTCGATCCGGGACCGTTCGTAGGAGACCATGCTCAGGCCGCCCGGCCCGACCTTCTCGAGACCGTCCGCGGACAGCCGCCAGTACGGCCGCGGGCGGCGGCGCCGCGCCTCCGGGGCCGCTCCGAGCAGCCACGGGACCGCGGCGACGACGCCGATCAGCGCGGCCCACAGCCACACCGGACGGATCGGCAGCAGCGCCAGCGCCACCGCGAGCAGGGCGAACGGTCCGGCGGCGACGGGACGCCACCGTCCGCCGGGCCCCGCGAGGCCCACGAGCTCATGCTCCACAGTCCGCATCCTCACACGGGTCCCCGCGGGCCCGTCGCCCCCTTCCACGATCCCGTCGCCGTCCGAAACCGACTTCCATCGTGCCGGTCAGGTCGGCCTTTCCGCCCCGTCCGCCTGTCGCTGGTCGTCCGCCTGCCGCTGGTCATCCGCCTCCCGTCGAGCCTCCGCGCCTGCGCAGCAGCCCGAAGCCGACGGCCGCGGCGATGGCGAGCGCCAGGAACAGCCCCATCCTGGTGTTCCGGGTGTCGGCGGCCTGGCCCTCGACGTCGCCCGCCGTTCCCGCGTTCTTCGCCTCCTTCCCGCCGGACGGCGACGGCCGCGCCTCGTCCGGCAGCGGCACCCGGTAGACCGCCTGGTCATTGCCCTCCGACCCCACCAGCAGGGACGTGCCGTCAGCCGTGTAGGTCAGCGACTCGCCCTGCGACTGCATCGGGATGCCGAGCGATTTCATCGTCTTGCCCGGACGTCCGTCCGGCCCTACCGAATAGAGACGCGCACCGAAGTAGGAACGGATGACACAGGTGCGCCCATCAGGAGAGAACGCGCCGTCGGTCGCCATCGCCGGGGCGTCCGCGACCTTGCGCATCACGTTGAACCCACTGGTCCGGAGCTTCGCCGGGGCCTCGTACACCTTGCCGCCGAACAGCTTGCTGGCGATGTAGAGCCGGTTCGTCCGCGGGTTGATCATGAGGGTCTCGGCGTTGCGCGGCCCGTCCGGGTACTTGACCCTGAAGGCGGTCGCCGGAAGCGTCTGGCTCCTGACCTGGGACGGCTCTCTGATCCGGTAAACCGTCACGTAGGGCCACGCGCCGCCGAGATTGTCGCCGATGTCCGCCACGAAGATCGCCGGACGGCCGCGCCCGTCCTTGCCGAGCGCGATGCCCTCCCAGTCGCGGGCGCCCGCGCCGCCGAGCGTCAGCACCGCCCGGACGCGCCCGCCCGCGTCCAGCGCGTAGATCTTCGGAACGCCGCCCGAGTCGTTGTGCGTGTAGACGATGCCCGGGTGCCGCCTGCTGGCCGCGAGGCCGCTGGACTCGTTGATCCGCGGATCGGAGATCGTGAAGGCGACCTGGTCGTCCCGTGCCGCGCCGGAAGCGCCGGACGCGGCGGGGGCCAGTACGCAGACGGACGTCCCGGCGAGGACGAGGGCGGCGCCGGCGCGGATCATCACGGCACCGGCGCGGGCGGCGCGGCTGAGCGACATGCCTTGATCATCCCCGTTCCGCGCCCCGTCGATCATACGGCCCGCGTCAGTTCAGCAGCGCACCGAGGACCACGGCCAGGACGAGCGCGGTCAGCACGGTGGGAAGCAGCCAGCGGGGCGCGCGGTTCACGGTCCGAGCCTATTCGGCGCCATGAGCGACTCGAACCGTCCGCCCATGAAATGCATCTCATCCTGCATGTGCGGATTGTTCGGGATGGTGCGCTCGCCGTTCGCCGACGACCCGGGGCCCGCCTCGGACGTGTTCATCACGCTGGGCGCGCTCGCGGAGGAGCGCGGCACGGACTCGGCGGGGCTGGCGCTCCTCGGCGGCTGGCCGGGCCTCGGCGGGTGCCCGGCCCCCGGCGGGCCGGAGAGCGGCGGTGGCGTCGCGGTGGGCAGCCGTGTCGTGAAGGGGCTCGGCCGCTTCTCGGCGATCTGGCGCCCCGAGTTCCTCCCCGAGCTCGACCGCGCGCCGGTCGTCCTCGGGCACACCCGCTGGGCGACGCAGGGCTCGCCCGCCGAGGCGGACAACGCCAGCCCGATGGTCGTCCCCGGGACGGCCGCGGCGGGCGGCCCGTCCGCCGGCGTCGTCGCCACCCACAACGGCGACGTCGACGCCGCCGGGCTGCGGTCGCGGTTCGCGCTGCCGCCCGCGTCCGGGACGACCGACAGCGAGCCGATCTTCCAGCTCCTCGCGGGCCGCGACGGCACGTCCGGCGTGACGGGCGTCCTGGAGGCCCTGGTCGGACGGGCCGCGCTGGTCTGGGTCCACCGCGACCGCCCGACCGAGGTGCATCTGGCCCGCGCCGCGCTCAGCCCGCTGACCGTGGCCGTGGACACCGAGCAGAACATCTACTGGGCGTCGAACCCGCGCTGGTTCCGCGAGGCCGAACGGCACACGCGCGTGGAGTTCGCGACCGTGGTCATGCTCCGCGAGGGCACCTACCTGAAGGTCGGCATGGAGCGCCGTCCAGGACGCCGCGACCTGCCCGAGGTGCTCGCGACGGCCACCTTCCAGCCCACAGCCCGCGACACCGACATGGATCCCCGCGTCTGGACGGGCTTCACCAGCGCCGACGAGGAATGCGACCGCGCCGGGCTGCGCCACCGCGTGGCGGAGCGGCTCGGTGGCACGGACGGCCTGCTGTCCGTCGCCTGAACCGTCCGTCCGCCCTCTAAGACAGGCCCTCGGGGGTGCGGCGTGGCGCCCCCGAGGGCCGGGGCCCGCGGAGGCTAGAGGCGCTCGACGATGTAGTCGACGCAGGCGGTGAGCGCCTCGACGTCGGCCGGGTCGATCGCCGGGAACATGCCGATGCGGAGCTGGTTGCGGCCGAGCTTCCGGTACGGCTCGGTGTCCACGATGCCGTTGGCGCGCAGCGTCTTGGCGACGGCCGCCGCGTCCACGTCGTCGTTGAAGTCGATCGTCCCGACCACCTGCGAGCGCTGCGCCGGGTCCACGACGAACGGCGTCGTGTACGAGGTCTTCTCCGCCCACGTGTAGAGCCGCTGGGACGAGTCGGCCGTGCGGGACGTCGTCCACGCCAGGCCGCCCTGGCCGTTCATCCACTCGATCTGCTCGGCGAGCAGCAGCAGCGTCGCCACGGCCGGGGTGTTGTAGGTCTGGTCCTTGGCGGAGTTGTCGACGGCCGTCTTCAGGTTGAGGAACTCAGGGACGTACCGATCGGAGCCGGCGATCTCGTCGATCCGCTCCAGCGCGGCCGGGGACGCGAGCGCGATCCAGAGGCCGCCGTCCGCGGCGAAGCACTTCTGCGGCGCGAAGTAGTAGACGTCCGTTTCGGTCACGTCCACGGGGAGGCCGCCCGCGCCGGACGTGGCGTCCACCAGCACGAGCCCGTCGCGTGCGATCGTGCCCGCCGGGCGCCGGATCTTCATCGCGACGCCGGTCGAGGTCTCGTTGTGGGTGAGGGCGTAGACGTCCGCGTCCTCCTCGGCCGACGCCTCCGGGTGCGTCCCGGGCGGGCCGGTGATGACGGTCGGGTCGCCCAGCCACGGCGCGCTCGTGGTGACCTTGGCGAACTTGCTGGAGAACTCGCCGAACGTCAGGTGCTGCGACCGCTGCCGGACGAGCCCGAACGCGGCGGCGTCCCAGAACGCGGTGGTGCCGCCGTTGCCGAGCACGACCTCGTACCCCTCGGGCAGCGAGAACAGCTGGCCGAGACCCTCCCGGACGCGCCCGACGAGCGACTTCACCGGCTTCTGCCGGTGCGAGGTCCCCATGTACGTCGAGCCGGACTCCGCGAGCGCCGCGAGCTGCTCCGGGCGGACCTTCGACGGACCGCATCCGAAGCGGCCGTCGGCGGGCTTCAGATCGGCGGGAATGACAATGGCTGGATTAGCGCTTTCGGTCACTCGCCAAAGGCTACTTCACCCTCCGCACGGCCCAGGCAACCAGGGCCACCAGCGCGATCGCGCAGACGGCGGCGATCACCGCGGGCGGGTAGATCCAGTCGTCGCCCCGGTCATGGGCCTCCACGGCGGTGGTGACGGAATCGTAGATCAGGAACGTCAGGAAGAGCGCGGCGATCACGACGGCGATCCGTCCCGATACGGCGTTGGCGCTGCGGCGCCGCTCCTCCCGCTCCGCCTCGTACCGGCGCAACTCCTCGGCCGTGTCCCGCGAGGCCGTCCCCGGGGAGGCCGTGTCCGGCGAAGAGGTGGGACGGGACGCGGACGCGGACGGGCCTATGTCGCCGTCCAGCGGCTCGTCGCGGTCGTCACCCATGGCGCCAATGATGACAAAGTGGCTGAGTTTCGCGCACGGACGCACGACGATTGGAAAGTTTCGATCCTTTTCGCGGTCCGCCGCGTCCAATGCCGATAAGGGCGGTGGGAGTACCAGCCGGGGGAGCGGCCAGCAACTGGACGATGCGGAAGTGAGGCATGACCCATGGCGGGCGACGGCGACCGGATCCCGACCGAGGATCGGCTGCGCGGAGTGCTCGACCTCTTCGAACGGCTGCGGGAGCGGCCGCGCTGGCGGGCGCGGCTGAGACCGCTCCTCCTGCTGCTCGGCCCCGGCCGCGCCACCTCCCATGTCGCGGAGATCCTGAAGACGCGGTGCGAGGACGAGCGCGCCCCGGTGTCGCACATCGCCGCCGAAACGCCCGCCACCGATGTCGCGGGCGTCCTGCGGGAGGCCAAGCGGGAGCTGTCGCAGCCGAGCAGCCATGCCCGGGGCGAGCCGCCGCTGCGGTTCCCGCTGCTGGAGATGGCGCTGTGGCTGCGCGACCTGCGGGAGATCCGGCTGGCGGGGGACCGTCCGGCGCCGCGCGGCGCGTCGTCGGCCGAGCGGGAGAACCACCAGCTGGTCCGGCGGCTGACGCACCCGCCCGTCGGGGACAACGAGAACGCGCGCCGCCGCGAGCTGAACCGGGTCATCCGCAGGCGCGGCCGGGACGTCCTGCGCGACCTGGAGGGGCCGCGCGGCCGGCCCGCGACGTTCCTGGCGTTCCTGGAGCAGATCTTCCCGATCGGGATCGCGGTGGTCGCGCTGATCAGCGCCGGGACGGCGGCGGCCCTCGACCTCGCGGCCGCCGTGTTCGCCGCGATCATCGGCGTGGCGTTCGTGACCGTCCAGCTCGTGGCGCGGACGCGCGGCTGGTACGGGGTCCGCCAGTTCGGCTGGTTCCTCCGGCAGCCGTACGTCGACCGCGACTCCACCGGGTTCCTCGGCTTCGCGCTGGGCGTGTTCGACCCGCGTCCGGTCGAGCCGGACGGCCACGGCGAGCAGCTCGACCTGCTGCTGGTCGCCGCGTTCCTGGAGGACCTGCGGCGCTGCTACCGGCGCGACTACCGGCGGGCCGCGTGGGCGCGGGTCCGCTTCCCGGTGCTGATCTTCGAGGAGCTGTCGGCCGGACATCCCGGGGTGGCGTTCGTGGAGCTGGCCGAGCGGGTCCGCGCCGACAGCCAGGCGGGCGGACGGCTCCCGTCCTTCGACCCGCTCGTCGTCGTCGCCGGCGTCGACCCGAACGCGCCCGCCGAGGACGACCCGTCCGCGCCAGCCGGGCCGAAGCTCGTCGACCGGATCGCGCAGGCCGTCCGGGTCGACATGTCGGCGGGCGAGCCGCAGAGCGTCATCGCCGCGCGCGGGCTCTGGGACCGGTACGCCCGCGAGCAGCGGCGCATCGGCGCGCTCGGCTCGCGCCGGGAGCTGCGCGTCGACATCACCCGCGACCCGGGCGGCGACCTGCCGCCCGTCCGGCCGGTGCGGCGCCGCCCACGGTTCGCGCATCCGGCGCTGCCGTGGATCGCGATGGTCGCGATCGCGGCGGCGTCCGTCGCGGTGATCTCCGTCCAGGTGCAGAAGTACTGCTCGCCGGTCGACATCAGGCGGATGGAGAACGGCGAGTGCATCGGCATCACCGACGGCTCGTTCTCCTTCGGGGAGAACTCCGGCGGCAAGAACAACGACGGCCGGCTGAGCAAGGTCCTGGACGAGATCGAGTCGCAGAACGACCACGTCAAGGAGTCCGGCAAGCCGTACGCGACGGTCGTCTACCTCGGCCCGGTGACCGCCGACCCGTCGATCAAGAACCGGCGGATCGAGCTGCTCGCGGGCGTCCAGGGCGAGCTGATCGGCCTGTCGATCGCGCAGAAGCGGTTCAACGACGCCGCCGAGGGCGAGGACCTGCGGCTGCGCGTGCTGATCGCGAACGCGGGCGCCAAGTTCCGCTACGCCGAGCACGTCGCCGGGCAGATCCGCGAGCGGGCGCTGGAGGACCGCAGCATCGTCGCGGTGGTCGGCTTCGAGCAGAGCCGCCGGCAGACCCAGGAGGCGATCCGGCTGCTGGCCAAGTCGGCGCTGCCGCTGGTCAGCACCGCCAACAGCTTCGGCGGGACGGCCATGCTCGACGGCGAGGCGGGCTACTCGCCGTACTACTTCCGGCTGGCGTCGCCGAACGCGCGGACCGCCAGGCACGCCGCGCACTGGGCCCGCAACGGGCACGTCGGCGGCACCAAGGCGGACGACGCGGTCGTCATCTACGACGGCGACCCCAACGATCTCTACAGCAAGGACCTCGCCCTTGAGTTCCAGAAGTCGTTCCGTCCTGGTGTGACGCGCATGCGGCCGTACCGGAACGCGGGGGACCTGAACAAGTCCGTCCGGGAGGCGTGCCGGGACAAGCCCGACATGTTCTACTACGCCGGCCGGTCGGACGAGTTCCGCTCCTTCGCGAACGTCCTGGAGCTGTCCTGCCCGGAGCCCCGGCTGGTCCTGACGGACGACGAGATCGCCAAGTACGTCAGCGACAACGCCGCGGAGCTGGGCCGCAAGAGCACCTTCGAGCTGTACTTCACGCCGCTGGCGGCGCGCGAGGCGTGGCAGCGGCGGTGGGTCGGCGACCAGTCGCCGCAGACGTTCTACTCGGACTACGACCCCGTCGCGCGGGAGATGACCGTCCAGGACGGCGACTCGGTCCAGTGGCCGTCGATCACCCGCGCCGCCGTCGCCTACGACGCGGCCACCCTCGTCGCGACCGTGGCGCGCACCGTGTACTGGCGGGAGAAGGCGCTGCCGTCGGCGGGATCGGTGTTCGCGGCGCTGGACGACCCGGACGACGACGTCCTGCGCAACGGCGCGAGCGGCGTCATCCGGTTCGGCCCGCGCTCCACCGGCCACCAGGTGCTGGACAAGCCGGTGATCCTCGCGAGGATCACGCCGGACGGGAGGACGGAGGTCACGCAGCTCTGCGGCCGCCTGATCACCGGCCCCCAGGGCAAGGCCGACTGCCCGCCGGGAGACCGCCTGCCCGCCGCGCCGCCGCGATGAGCCGCCGATCCGGCACCGAGCGGCAATGAGCAAGGCCCCCGGATCTGATCCGGGGGCCTCGAAGCCTGTTCGGGAGGACGGGGGGAATGGGGACGGGGGATCAGCCGGTGTGACGCTTGAGGACCTCCGCGGCCCCGGCGACGTCGTCGATGGAGCGGGTTCCCGGGCCGGTGTACTTCGCGCTCGGCCGGACGAGACGGCCCGTGCGCTTCTGCTCCATGATGTGCGCGGCCCACCCGGCGGTGCGGCCGCAGGTGAACATGGCGGGCATCATCGCCGTCGGGACCTCGGCGAAGTCCAGGACGACCGCGGCCCAGAACTCCACGTTCGTCTCGATCGGACGGTCCGGACGGCGCTCGCGCAGCACGGTCAGGGCGGCGTCCTCCAGCGCCTTCGCGGCCTCGAACCGCGGCGCGCCGAGCTCCCGGGCGGTGCGGCGCAGCACGCGGGCGCGCGGGTCCTCGGCGCGGTAGACGCGGTGGCCGAAGCCCATCAGCCGCTCGCCGGAGTCGAGGATGTCGGTGACGACCTTGCGGGCGTCGCCGACCTGCTCCACCTTCTCGATCATCGGCAGGACGCGGGCCGGGGCGCCGCCGTGCAGCGGGCCCGACATCGCGCCGATCGCGCCGGAGATGCTGGCCGCGACGTCCGCGCCGGTGGAGGCGATCACACGCGCGGTGAAGGTGGAGGCGTTCATGCCGTGCTCGGCGGCGGAGACCCAGTACGCGTCGATGGCCCGGACGTGCTTCGGATCGGGCTCACCGCGCCAGCGGACCATGAACCGCTCGGTGATCGTCCCGGCGGCGTTGATCCGCTCCTGCGGGACCATCGGGACGCCGATGCCGCGCGCCGACTGGGCGACGAACGACAGCGCGGTCACCGAGACCCGGGCGAGGTCGGCGCGGGCCTCGTCGTCGGAGATGTCGAGGAGCGGCCGCATCCCGTAGGCGGGGGCGAGGGTGGGGAGGGCGCTCTGCACGTCCACCCGCACGTCGCCGGACGTGACCGGCAGGACGTGCGGTTCGGCGGGGGTGAGTCCCGGGTCGAAGCTGTCGTCCACGAGGAGACCCCACGCGTCGCCGAAGGAGACGCGGCCGACGAGTTCCTCGATGTCGACGCCCCGGTAGCGGAGGGCTCCGCCCTCCTTGTCCGGTTCGGCGATCTCGGTCTCGAAGGCCACGACCCCCTCGAGACCAGGTTTGAAGTCGGACATGTCGTCCTGCCTTTCGTCTCCAAGAGTGATAAGGCGGTGCCGTGCCATTGAACCCTGTCGGTTTTACCGACCAGTACCCAGGGGTCGTGCGAGTTGCACCAGGCCCAGGTGAGAGGCTCAGACGCTGTGGATCTCCCAACGCCCGACCCGGCACGGCTCCGCCGATCGTACGAGGGGGGCGAATTGTCCGAGTCGGCGCTCCCCGCCGATCCGCTCGCGCTGTTCGCCGGCTGGTTCGCCGACGTGCACGCGTTCGGGCTGCCCGAGCCGAACGCGATGGTGCTCGCGACGGCGTCCGCTGACGGGGTCCCGAGCGCGCGGACCGTCCTGCTGAAGGGGTACGGGCCGCAGGGGTTCCGCTTCTTCACGAACCTGACGTCGCGGAAGGGCCGCGACCTCGCGGAGAACCCGCGCGCGGCGCTCGTGTTCCCCTGGCACGCGATGCACCGGCAGGTCCGCGTCGCGGGCCCGGTGGAGGAGCTGTCGAGGGACGAGTCGGCCGCCTACTTCCGGACGCGCCCGCACGGTTCGCGGCTCGGCGCGTGGGCGAGTGAGCGGCAGTCGGGCGTCATCCCGGGACGGGAGGTCCTGGAGCGCCGCTTCGCCGAGCTGGCCGAACGCTGGCCCGAGGAGCCGCCGGACGCGCCCGCGCCGCTGGAGGGCTCCATCCCGCTGCCGGACTTCTGGGGCGGGTACCGCCTCGTCCCGGAGTCGATCGAGTTCTGGCAGGGCCGCCGCGACCGCCTCCACGACCGCATCCGCTACCGACGGGGAACCCTGGACGAGCAGGGGGAGTGGGTGATGGAGAGACTGTCTCCGTGACCCCGGCGCCGCGTGATGACAGGAGTACGCGGCGCGGCAGGCTGCGGAGCCTGGCGATCGACACCCGCCCGCTGGCCTACCCCGCGTTCCGGCGGCTGTGGCTCGGGCAGGGCATGTCGTTCGTCGGGTTCCAGGTCACCGCCGTCGCCGTGCCGGTCCAGGTGTACGACATGACCAGGTCGTCGCTCTGGGTCGGCGTGCTCGGCTTCGTCAACCTCGTCCCGCTGATCGTGTTCGGCCTGTGGGGCGGCGCGGTCGCCGACCACATGGACCGGCGCAGGCTGCTGTTCGCGTCGTCCTGCGTGATGTGGGTGGCGACCCTGCTCCTGCTGGCGCAGGCGCTCCTCGGCCTCGGCAGCCTCACGCTGATCATGGCGGTGGTGGCGGTCCAGGCCGTCGGGTTCGCGGTGTCCTCGCCGACCCGCAGCGCGATCATCCCCCGGCTGATCGACCGGCCGCTCGTCCCCGCCGCCAACACGCTCGCCTTCACCGCCAGCACGTTCGGGATGCTGGCGGGCCCGCTGTTCGCCGGGGTGCTGCTGGCCCGCTGGAACTACGCGGCGGCCTACGCGCTCGACGCCGTGCTGTTCACCCTGGCCCTGTACGCGGCGCTCCGCCTGCCGCCGATTCCGCCGCTCGGCGACGTCGTCGGCGCGCCCGGCCTGCGGTCGGTGTTCGACGGCCTGCGCTACCTGGCCGGGCAGCCGGTGCTGATGATGTCGTTCGTCGTGGACATCATCGCCATGGCGGTCGCGATGCCGCGCGCCCTGTTCCCCGAGGTGGCCGAGACGCGGTACGGCGGGGAGGGCGCGGTCGGGTACCTGTTCGCCGCGATCGCGATCGGCGCGTTCCTCGGCGGGCTGTCGTCCGGGTGGATCGGGCGCGTCCGCAAGCAGGGCATCGCGCTCGTCATTTCCATCGTGGTCTGGGGCCTCGCGGTGGCCGCGGCCGGGCTGACCGGACGGCTATGGCTCGCGGTGGCGCTCCTCGCCGTCGGCGGGGCGGCCGACCTGGTGTCGGCGGTGTTCCGCCAGTCGATGCTCCAGACGTACGCGCCGGACGAGATGCGCGGCCGGCTCCAGGGCGTCTTCACCGTCGTGGTCGCGGGCGGGCCGCGGCTCGGGGACGTCCGCGCGGGCGCGACCGCCAGCGTCACCGGGGCCACCGCGTCCTGGGTGGGCGGCGGGCTGGCTTGCGCCGTCCTGGTCGTCGTGGCGGCGTTCGCCGTCCCGGCGCTGCTCCGCTACGACACCCGCACAGCGGAAGGCCCCTTAACCGAGCGCTGAGGCCACCACCTTGAGGTCGTCGACGAATCCGGCGTACATCGCGTCGCGGTCCTCGGCGCGCAGCACGGCGGACGGGTGGATCGTCGCGACGATCTGCGTGTCCGCCTGCTCGGGCGGCTCCTCTCCGAGCTCGCGCCCCGCGGCAGGAGTGCCGATCTTCTCCAGGTCGGGGAGCGGGAGGAGCCGTCCGCGCTGCTTGGTCACGCGGAACGACGAGCCGAACAGCGCCTTGCCCGCCGTGGCGCCGAGCACGACCACGACGTCCGGGTCCAGGAGCCGCATCTCCGCCAGCAGCCAGGGACGGCACGCGCGGACCTCGGCCGCGCTCGGCGGCTCGTGGATGCGCCGCTTCCCGCCGCCCTCCTGCCGCTTGAACTTGAAGTGCTTGACGGCGTTGGTGACGTAGACGTCGCCGCGCTCGATCCCCGCCTCCGCGAGCGCCCGGTCGAGGACGCGTCCGGCCGGGCCGACGAACGGCTGCCCCTTGCGGTCCTCCTGGTCGCCGGGCTGCTCGCCGACGAACATGACCCGCCCGCCCGGCGAGCCCTCGCCGAAGACGGTCTGCGTGGCGTTCTCGTAAAGGCCGCAGCCCCGGCAGTCGGCCGCCGCGCGGCGCAGCTCGTCGAGATCGGACCGCCCCTCGGCCGTGTCCGGGAGGAAGGGTCCGGCGTCCTGGGAAGTTCTCGCGTTCATCGTGCGTTCCCCTTACCCGGCATCAGGGGGATATTCGCCGGGCCCGGCGTCGCGAGGTCCGAGCAAGTAGACTCCCGAACATAAGACTGGAGGGAGCTGTGACCTCACACGGCCTGATCGATACCACGGAGATGTATCTCCGGACGGTTTTCGAGCTCGAAGAAGAGGGGATCATCCCTCTTCGCGCGCGCATCGCGGAACGGCTCTCCCAGAGCGGCCCGACGGTGAGCCAGACGGTCGCGCGGATGGAGCGCGACGGGCTGCTGCGGGTCGAGGGCGATCGGCATCTCGAACTGACCGAGAACGGCCGCGGTCTCGCCACTCGCGTGATGCGCAAGCACAGGCTCGCCGAATGCCTGCTGGTCAACGTGATCGGGCTGCCCTGGGAGGACGTCCACATCGAGGCGTGCCGCTGGGAGCACGTGATGTCGGAGGACGTGGAGCGCCGCCTGGTCTCCCTGCTCGACAACCCGACCACCTGCCCGCACGGCAACCCCATCCCCGGCCTGGACGAACTGGGCGGGCACGGGGACGACGCCGACTCCGCACCGCTTTCCGTGATGACCGCCGTCGCCAGCCCCGGCGGCGCCGGGGCCGTGATCCGGCGTATCAGCGAGCAGGTGCAGAGCGACAGCGACCTGATGCTTAGACTCAAGCAAATAGGGATACAACCGGGACGAGAGGTGACGCTTCGGGCGACCGATGACGGGGTGCAGGTGATCAGTGACGACGAGGCCGACAGTCCCGCGACGGAACTGCCGCGCGACATCGCCGAACACGTCTTCGTCAGCAGGCGCTGACACCGCGGGCGTGCGTTCTGCGGGGGTGCGTTCTGCCGGGGTGCGTGCGGGCGTATGGGCGGCCGTTGCGGCGGGCGCACGGGGTGCCGTCTCGACGGTCTATACCGAAGATCTCCATAGCAGCGGGCCTTTCGGGCGTATCCCGGCGGCGGGTTCGTCGTTCAATACGACGGAAGAGGTACACGCGGCAGCCGCGCCGCGACGCCCGGTGATCATCGATTCGGGTGGCGGCGGGTGGCCGTGCCGGGAGAAAGCGGTCACCGGCGGGCCCGCTACTGTTATCGGGATGGGGAGATGAATCACTGGGGGGAAGCGCCTGACGAGGCGCATCTGCCGCCCGAGACCGTCCTCAACCAGATGGAGATGGCGGTCATCGTCTGCGACCGCTTCAGCAACGTCATCTACGGCAACGCGTTCGCCCGCCAGCTGTTCGGGTTCGGCGGCGACGAGATCATCGGCCACTCCATCCTCTCCCTGGGCATCGCCGAAGAAGACCACGAGCAGGCGACCGAGCTGGCCAAGCACGTCCTCAAGGGCGGCGTGTGGGAGGGCACGTTCTGCAACCTGCGCGTGGACGGCACCACCGTCTACACCCGCGCGCACGCCGTCCCGCTGCGCCACCCGTCCGGCGCGGTCGACGGCGTCGTCATCTTCGCGCGCGAGGCGCTCCGCTCCAACCAGCGCGAGCAGGACCGCTACGGCCTGATGGAGCGCATCGGGGAGCGGCTCGCCGGGTCCCTGGAGCTGGAGAGCACGCTCCGCCGCGTCGCCGACACCCTCGTCCCGCAGTTCGCCGACCACTGCTTCATCGACCTCTACAGCGGCGACCGGCTCTACCGGCGCGTGTCGCGGCACGCGGGCGGGTGGGAGCCGCCGCCCGGGACGTGGGCGGAGGTCGGCGAGCCCGTCCACTACCCGCCCGGGCATTTCAGCGAGAAGGCGATGAGCCGCCGCGACGCCGTCCTCGTCGAGGACATGCTCCAGCACCGGTTCTCCGCGCCCAACGAGTCGTCCAGGCGGCTCGGCGACGCCATGGGCATCACCTCGGTGATCTCCGCGCCGCTGCTGGTGCGCGGCGAGCTGCTCGGCGTGATGAGCCTCGCGCTGTCGAACCTGTCCAAGCGGCCCGACCCGCACTACGACGGCTTCGACCGCGACCTGCTCGGCGCCATCGCCAGCCGCGTCGCGCTCGCCGTCGACAACGCGCTGCTGTTCGAGGAGGAGCGCGACACCGCGCTGGCGTTCCAGAAGCACCTGCTGCCCGGCGACCGGCCGCCCCGGCTGGACGGCCTCCAGATCGCCTGGCGGTACGAGCCGGCCCGCCCGCTGGAGTCGCACGGGCACGGCATCCAGACCCAGGTCGGCGGCGACTGGTACGACGTCATCCCGCTGTCGGCGGGCCGCGTCGGCCTCGTGATCGGCGACGTCGAGGGCCGCGGCGCCCGCGCCGCCGCCGTGATGGGCCAGCTCCGCGCCGCGCTGCGCGCCTTCGCGCAGGACGACAAGCCGCCGGCGGACATCCTTCGCAAGCTGGACGAGTGGGTCCGCACGATGACGCGGCCCGAGCGGATGCGGTCCGGCTGGAACAGCGACGACCTCGTCCGCCCGCCGCTCGTGTCCTGCACCTACTTCGTGTACGACGCGTGGTCGCGGGTGCTGGAGTTCGCCAACGCCGGGCACGACCCGCCGATGCTGATCGTGGACGGCGAGGTCAGCGAGCTGACGTTCGAGAGCCAGGGCGGCATGCTCGGCCTCCGCGCCCCCGGCATGGGCGGCGAGATCCTGTTCAACGAGGAGACGACGGAGCTGAAGCCGGGCTCCACGCTCGTCCTCTACACCGACGGCCTCATCGACCGCAGGCCCAGGGAGGACGGCGAGCACTACACCCGCGAGGAGTCGCGGGAGAGGGTCCGCGCGGCCGTCGCAAAGGTCGCGCGGAGCGGCGTCGAGACGATCGCGAACGCCGCCTACGAGGCCGTCCCCGGCGACGTCGACGACGACGTCGCGATCGTCGTGATCCGCACCGCCGGCGACGAGCTGGCCGTCGAGGAGCGCACCTTCACCGCCGAGCCGATCATGGTGTCGGAGGCCCGCCGGATGGCCGCCGACGCGTTCGCGTCCTGGGGGATGCTGGACGAGCAGTCCGAGCTCGCCTGCCTCCTCGTCTCCGAGGTCGTCACGAACGTCGTCCTGCACGCCACCGCCACGCCCGCGCCGCGCCGCGAGATGGTCGTCCCGGTCCCGGCCGGGCAGCCGGGGCGCGGCGGGGAGCCGCTGAGCGCGCCGCCCGCCGTCCAGTTCAAAACCGACTTCGCCGCGGACCCCCTTGACGGCGGCCCGTTCGAGGGTCGCTCGTTCGACGGCGCGACATACGACGGGGGCGCGTTCGACGGCGGGGCGTTCGACGAGGACGACTGGAACCTCGGCGCCGATCTCGGCCGCCGCGAGCCGTCCACCAAGGAGTTCCGGCTCCGGCTGCGGCGCGGCGCGGACGCGATCTGGGTCGAGGTGTTCGACTCCGACATGCGGCTGCCGCGCATCCGCAGCGCGGGCGAGACCGACGAGGGCGGCCGCGGGCTCTACCTCGTCGACCAGCTCGCCACCCGCTGGGGGGCGCGGCCGACGTCCGACGGCAAGGCCGTCTGGTTCGAGCTCCCGCTGACGCCCTGATCTCATGCGGGCCTGGGCGGTCGAGAGTCCTGCTCCGATCTCGGCGGGCCCGCTTCGGCGCGCCGACCGCGACGTGCCGTCCCCCGGGCCGGGTGAGCTGCTGGTGCGCGTCCTGGCCTGCGGCGTCTGCCGGACGGACCTGCACGTCGCCGAGGGTGACCTGCCCGTCCACCTGCCGGGCGTGACACCGGGCCACGAGATCGTCGGTGAGGTCGTCGCCGTCGGCGCCGGTGCCCTGCACGGGGCCGGAGACCGCGTCGGCGTGGCGTGGCTGCGCGGGACGTGCGGAGCGTGCCGGTTCTGCCGGCGCGGCGCCGAGAACCTGTGCCCGTCGTCCGTCTACACCGGGTGGGACGCGCACGGCGGATACGCCGAATACGCCCTGGCCGTCGACGCCTACGCCTACGCGCTGCCGTCCGAGCTGGACGACGTCCGCGCGGCGCCGCTGCTGTGCGCGGGCATCATCGGCTACCGGGCGCTGCGCCGCGCCGGCCTCCCGCCCGGCGGGCGGCTCGGCATCTGGGGGTTCGGCGGGTCCGCCCACCTCGCCGCGCAGATCGCGATCGCTGAGGGCGCGGACGTGCACATCTTCACCCGCAGCCCCGCGGCCCGCGAGCTGGCGCGCGAGCTCGGCGCGTCCTGGGCGGGCGACTCGTTCGACGCCGCGCCCGTCCCGCTCGACTCGGCGATCGTCTTCGCGCCCGCGGGGGAGCTGGTCCCGGCCGCGCTGGAACGCCTCGACCGCGGCGGGACGTGTGCCATCGCGGGCATCCATCTGAGCGACGTCCCGTCCCTGGACTACCAGCGGCACCTGTTCCAGGAGCGCCAGGTCCGGTCGGTGACGGCGAACACCCGCGCGGACGGCGAGGAGTTCCTGACGCTGGCCGCCCGCCTGGACGTCGCGGTCACGACCCGCGAATACGCGCTGGACGACGCCGACCGCGCCCTCGGCGACCTCGCGGCCGACCGCTTCACGGGCGCCGCCGTCCTGGTTCCTTGATCGGGTCGGGTCAGGGGATCGGTTCGGCGGCGACGTGCGCCCACGACTGGGTGAACCAGAGTTCGCCACCGATGATGCGGGGTTTCGCGCCGGTCTTCGGGCCGCCGTCCACCTCGTCCACGAGGGCCGTGCGGATGCGCTCCGCCGTCGCTTCGTCGCACGCCCCCGCGAGCCACGGCTCCACCGGACGCTCCACGGTGAACACGTCCAGGCGGCGGATGCTCCCGCCCGCCGAAGTGATCATCTCGGTGAGCCGGGCGATGGACGGGGTGCCGGGATGGTCGGGGTCGCGGAGCCGCTCGATGCGGTCCCGGTCGGGGGCGGCGAGGTTGCCGCGGACCAGATCGGCGATGACCACCCGTCCGCCGGGGCGGCACACCCGCAGCAGCTCGCGCAGCACATGATCGGGATCGCCCAGGTTGTAGAGCGAGAACCGGGCCGTCACCAGGGAGAACGTGTTGTCCCTGTAGGGCAGCGCGGTGGCGTCCGCCTTGATCGTCGGACGGTCGGGGTCCAGCGAACGGGGCCGCGGGTCCTCACGGGTGGTGGCGGTCCCGCGGGTGGTGGCGGTGCCGCGGGC
>NZ_SMKT01000158.1 GCF_004348735.1 Actinomadura sp. KC06 | reverse complement strand
CCTCCTGGGGCGGCTCCTTCGGCGGGAAGCGCAGGTCGAACGCGGGACGGATCGAGCGGATCCGCGGCATCGACGTGAAGTTGTGCCGCGGCGGCGGGCAGGACGTCGCCCATTCCAGCGAGCCGCCGGTCCCCCACGGGTCGTCCACGCCGACCTTCTCGCCCCGCCGCCAGGTGCGCAGCACGTTCCACAGGAACGCGAACGTCGACGCCCCCAGCACGAACGACCCGACCGACGAGATGAAGTTCAGCGTCGCGAACTGGTCGGGGTAGTCTGCGTAGCGGCGCGGCATGCCCTCCGCGCCGAGCCAGTGCTGGACGAGGAACGTCGTGTGGAACCCCGCGAACAGCGTCCAGAAGTGGATCTTGCCCCAGGTCTCGTCCAGCATCCGGCCGGTCATCTTCGGCCACCAGAAGTAGAACCCGCCGAACATGGCGAACACGACGGTCCCGAACAGGACGTAGTGCAGGTGCCCGATGACGAAGAACGAGTCGGTGAGGTGGAAGTCCAGCGCCGGGGACGCCAGGATCACGCCGGTCAGCCCGCCGAACAGGAACGTCGTCAGGAACCCCAGCGCGAACAGCATCGGCGTCTCGAACGTCAGGTGCCCCTTCCACAGCGTCCCGACCCAGTTGAAGAACTTGATGCCGGTCGGGACGGCGATCATGAACGAGGTGATCGAGAAGAACGGCAGCAGGACCTGGCCGGTGGCGAACATGTGGTGCGCCCACACCGTCATGGACAGCCCGGTGATCGCGATGGTGGCGCCGACCATGCCGAGGTAGCCGAACAGCGGCTTGCGCGCGAACACCGGGAGGATCTCGGTGATGATGCCGAAGAAGGGCAGCGCCACGATGTAGACCTCGGGATGGCCGAAGAACCAGAACAGGTGCTGCCACAGCAGCCCGCCGCCGTGCGCGCCGTCGTAGATGTGCGCGCCGAGCCTGCGGTCGGCCTCCAGCGCGAACAGCGCGGCGGCCAGCACCGGGAACGCGATGATCACCATCAGGCCGGTGAGCAGCGTGTTCCAGCAGAAGATCGGCATCCGGAACATCACCATGCCGGGGGCGCGCATCCCGATGATCGTGGTGATCAGGTTGACCGCGGTCAGCGTCGTGCCGACCCCGGAGATGATCAGACCCATGATCCACAGGTCGGCGCCGCGGCCGGGCGAGAAGGTCTCGGACGTCAGCGGCGCGTAGGCGAACCAGCCGAAGGCCGCCGCGCCGCCCGGCATCAGGAACCCGGCGAGGACGATCAGCGAGCCGAACAGGAACAGGTAGTAGGTGAGCGCGTTCAGCCGCGGGAACGCCACGTCCGGCGCGCCGATCTGCAGCGGGACGATCACGTTCGCGAACCCGAGGAACAGCGGGGTCGCGAACAGCAGCATCATGATCGTGCCGTGGATGGTGAACAGCTCGTTGTACTGCTGGTTGCCCATCACCTGCTTGCCGGGCTCCAGCAGCTCGGCCCGCATCAGCATCGCCATCAGCCCGGCGATCA
Organism: Actinomadura sp. KC06; assembly: GCF_004348735.1. Taxonomy (GTDB): domain Bacteria; phylum Actinomycetota; class Actinomycetes; order Streptosporangiales; family Streptosporangiaceae; genus Spirillospora. The sequence continues at coordinate 18,918 of NZ_SMKT01000158.1, read as the reverse complement.
GGAACATCGCGAACGAGGTCGTCAGGTACAGGTAGCCGACCATCTTGTGGTCGGTCGTCGCCAGGACGTGGCTGATCCTCGTGCCCTTGCGGTGCCGCGCGAGCGCGTCGGCGACGCTGGTGTCGTCCCTGCCCTGCACGGCCGTCATCCGGCGCGCCTCCCCTCCGCCTCCGCACCCACCGGGGCACTTGCCGCGCGAGCCCGTTTCAAACGCGGCCCCGTTTCAAACGCGGCCACCGGGCAGGACGGCGGCATGGAGGAGATCTCGCTGCGGAGCCCCGCGTTCGCCGACCACGGTCCGATCCCGCCGACGTACTCGCACGAGTCGGGTGATCTCTCCCCCGAGCTGCGCTGGTCGGGGGTTCCGGCCGCGTGCCTGGAGCTCGTCCTGACGTGCGTGGACCCGGACGCGCCCGGCGGCACGTTCGTGCACTGGATGCTCGGCGGGATCCCGCCCGAGCGCGACGGCCTCGCGGCGGGCGAGGAGCGCCCGCGTATCGCCCGCGGCCGCAACGACTACGGCGACAACGGCTACGGCGGGCCGCAGCCGCCCGTGGGCGACCCGCCGCACCGCTACGTCTTCACCCTGTACGCGCTGCGGAACCCGTCCGGCCTGACGTCCGGGTTCTCGGCGGACGACCTGCGCGCGTACCTGAAGGACGACAACGTGCTCGCGTCCGCGTCCCTCGTCGGCACCTACGCCCGCTGACGACGTTTTGCGCGGGACCGCCGGGTAGGGCGGCTGACAGGGCGGGGTCTCAGGTTCTTGGAGGGACACGATGAAGGCTGTCACCTGGCACGGCAAGCGCGACGTCCGCGTCGAGGAGGTGCCCGACCCGGAGCTCAAGGAGCCGGACGACGCGATCATCAGGGTGACCTCGTCCGGGATCTGCGGCTCGGACCTGCACCTGTACGAGGTGCTCGGGCCGTTCCTGAGCGAGGGCGACGTCCTCGGCCACGAGCCGATGGGGATCGTCGAGGAGACCGGCCCCGACGTCACCCATGTCAAGCCCGGCGACCGCGTGGTCATCCCGTTCAACATCTCGTGCGGCCGCTGCCACATGTGCGGGATGCAGCTGTACGCCCAGTGCGAGACGACGCAGGTCCGCGACCAGGGCACCGGTGCCGCGCTGTTCGGCTACACCAAGCTGTACGGGCAGGTGCCGGGCGGGCAGGCCGAGTACCTCCGCGTGCCGCAGGCCCACTTCGGGCCGATCAAGGTGCCGGAGGGCCCGCCGGACGAGCGGTTCGTGTACCTGTCCGACGTGCTGCCGACCGCGTGGCAGGCCGTCGAGTGGGCCGAGATCCCGGACGGCGGGACGGTCGCGGTCCTCGGCCTCGGGCCGATCGGGCAGATGGCGTCCCGCATCGCCCGCCACCGCGGCCACCGGGTGATCGCGATCGACTTCGTGCCGGAGCGGCTGGAGATGGCGCGTCGGCACGGCGTCGAGGTGATCGACGCGGACGACGCCGACGACGTCCCGGACGCGGTCCGGCAGATCACCGGCGGCCGCGGCCCCGACTCGGTGATCGAAGCGGTCGGGATGGAGGCGCACGGCTCGCCCGGCGCCAAGTTCGCGCAGACGCTCACCGGGCTGATGCCGGGCAACTCGGCCGCGCCGCTGATGTCGCGCGTCGGCGTGGACCGGCTCGCCGCGCTCACGACCGCGATCGAGATCGTCCGGCGCGGCGGGACGATCTCCGTCATCGGCGTCTACGGCGGCATGACGGACCCGCTGCCGATGATGCGGATGTTCGACAAGGGCATCGGGCTCCGCATGGGTCAGGCGCACGTCAAGAAGTGGATCGGCGACCTGCTGCCGCTGGTCTCCGGCGACGCCGACCCGCTCGGCGTGATGGACCTCGCGACGCACCGCTGGCCGCTGGAGAAGGCGCCGCTCGCCTACGAGATCTTCCAGAAGAAGCAGGACGGCGCGATCAAGGTGCTGCTGCAGCCCGAGCCGACCGCCTGACTGTCGCAAACCCGCGGCCCGACCCGCGCAGGCCCGCCGCCTGACCGGCGCGGGGCCGCCGCCACCGCCCGGCCCGTGCCACCGGCGATGATCGCGGACCGGGCCCGCTCCCTCTAGGCTTGCCCGCGACTCCCCCGGGCGAGCATGGAGGTGGCCCGATGCACCCGTTCCGCGCGGCCGTCGAGGAGGGCGACCTCGCGGCCCTCCCGGCGCTGCTGGCCGAGGACGTCACGTTCCTCAGCCCGGTCGCGTACGCGCCGTACCGGGGACGGGCGGCGGTCTCGGCGATCCTGCGCGCGGTGACCCGGGTGCTCACCGACTTCCGCTACGTCCGTGAGATCGGCGGCGGCCGCGACCACGCGCTGGTCTTCAAGGCGCGGGTCGGCGACCTGGAGGTCCACGGCTGCGACTTCCTGCACCATGACGACGACGGGCTGATCGACGAGTTCTGCGTCATGGTCCGGCCGCTGTCGGGCGCCCGCGCGCTGTCCGAGGCGATGGCGGTCGAGTTCGAGGCCGTCAAACGTGAGCTGGGGCTCGCCTGACATCCGGTGGGGCGCCCGGCGGCGGCAGTGAGGCCTCCTCGGCGCGGTGCCCTTCGCGTTCCAGGCGGGTCAGGCGCGCCGACGTCAGCGCCGCGCGGAACAGCTGGATGCCCCGCGCCGAGCTCGGGTCGATGCCCGACAGGTCCTTGATGCGGTCCAGGCGGTAGTGCAGGGTGCGGCGGTGGATCCACAGCTCCCGCGCGGCGCGCTCCCGGTCGAGGTTGCAGGCGAGCAGGACCTCCAGCGTCCGCCGCAGGTCGGTGCCGGCGTCCAGCGGCGACAGGACGGCGGCCAGCCGCCTGCGGATCGCGGGCTGGCCGAGGATCGCCAGCTCCACCAGCAGCTCGTCGGCCCGGTAGGGGCGGTCCTCGGCGTCCGGGATGGCCTTGACGACCGTCAGGACCTGCGCGGCCTCCCGCACCGCGGCGGGAATGCCGGTGAGGCCGCTGTGCAGGGACGCTGCGGCGTGCACGGGGCCGTGCGTCCAGGAGGCGAGCCGGGCCGTGAACTCGCCCGCCAGATCCTCGGCGCGCAGCGGGTCGCCGGCCGGGAACAGCACGGCGAGCCCGGCGAGGTCGCCCGAGTACAGGACGCCGTCCCACGTCTCCAGAAGCTCGCTCGCCCGCTCCCAGTGCGAGGCCGCCGCCGCGGGCGCCTCGCAGCGCAGGACGAGGTACGCGGGCGCCAGCCGGACGTCCGCCGCGTCGGCGATGACGCCCGCGGGCGCGCCGTCGATCAGCGTCTCGGCGAGCAGGCGGCGCAGCGGGCGCGACCGCGTCCCCTCGCAGGGCGCCTCGGCGTAACCCCTGATGCACGCCTCCCGGGCCCGGTCAGCGAGCCGTGCGGCCCGCGCCGTGAACTCGGCCATCTCGGCGAAGCGGCCCGCGGGCACGATCGCCCAGCACGTCCGCGCCGCCGCGGCGAGCGCCAGATCCCACGCCTCCGACAGCACCGGCAGCGGGATCGCCTGCCGCGCCGCCAGCATGCCGAGGTCGCGGAACCGGGCCAGGTCGCCCGCCGGCATGGGGTCGCCCGCGAGGACGAGGGCGAGCAGCCGCGCGGTGGTCTCGCCGCGCCCCCCGAACATCGGGCCCGCCGCGCGCCTGAGCGGCAGGTAGGCGGGATGGCCGTGCAGGGCCTCGCCGATCGCCGCGTCGAGCCGCGGGCGCTGCGCCGTGAGGATGTTCGGGAGTCCGCCGGGAACGGTCATCGCCGGTCCTCCCCTCACGCCACGGCCAGGCGGAACCCGGGCGTGCCGCCGGCGGTCTCGTCGACCAGCCCGTGCAGTTCCCGGACGCAGCCCGGGTCGCCGCCGAGAACGTCCACGAGGCTGTGCGCCCGCTCGACCAGGGGAGCGACGGCCGCGGCGTAGGAGTCGAGGACGTCGTCGTCCAGCATCCGCGCGGCCAGCTCCGCCCGCGCCGACCCCTGGCCCGTTCCCGCTCCCGGAACGCGGGCGGCGGCGAACAGGTCGAGCACCTCCTCCCGCCGCCGCGCCGGGAGCGAGTCCAGCAGGTGGGCGAGCAGGTACGTCGCCGTCCCCGCGGCGAGGTGCTCGCAGCGCCCGGACGCGAGGTCGCGCTGGTCGTCGGCGAGCATGCGCAGCACGCCGAGCGTCCGGCCGAACGCGCGCCAGCCGGCGCACCGGGGGCCCGCTCCGGCCAGGCGCGCGGCCGACGCGGCCGCCATCCCGTAGGGCGCGCCTGTCCGGCCCTCGTACCGGCGCAGCACCGACTCGGGGGTCGCCGCCGACGGCTCCTCGGCCAGGTCGCGGAGCCGGGCGTCCACGGCGTCCAGCCATGCCCGCGACAGCTCGTCGTGGAGCGCGGCGCGGACCGCGCCGGTGACGGGCAGGTCGGCGACGAGCCGCGCGGGCAGGTGACCGCCCACGGCCAGCGCGGTGAGCGCCTGCCCGCCCGGGGCACCGCTGAGGTCATTGCCGAGGTCGTCGAGCCGCCGCGCCGCCGCCCACCACAGCAGATGGATCACCGCGATCGGACGGGCCGGGCCGGGCTCCCCGGTCTCCACGCCGTGCACCAGCAGCGGCAGGGTGATCGCGACGTCCATGCCAGGTCCCGCGCCCTTGCCCGGGAGGAGGTCGAAGAACTCCGCGAGGAACCCCGACATGGCGCCGCCGACCATCTCCCGGCCCGCGTCCAGGCCCATTCCCAGGCCCTCGGCGAGCAGCTCGCACAGCCGCGCCATCTCCGCCTCGACCTCGGCGATCGCCCGCTCCTGGGCGGCTTTGCCGAACAGTCCTTCGTACACGTGTGTCCACTCCTCTGAGCTGCGGGGTGTGCGGGGGCGCCGGCGGTACGGCGGCGATCACGAGGGAGAACCGCCGCACGCTCCTGCATTTCGGTCTCGGGCGCTTGCCGGCACGCACCCGAAAACGGCGCCGGACGCCCTTATCGGGGCGGGCGGATAAGCGGCCGGACGGCCATTATCTTGCTACAGAAATGCGTACGGCTGAACTGCACTGCTGGGCAGTCCGGGCCGGGTGGGGCTGCCCAGACCGGCAACACGGCGCCGTCCGGACGCTCGCCGCGCCGGAGCCGCCGGGCCCGGAAAGCGCATGTCAGCGACCACTTGCTACGAGCGGTCCGGCGGGCGCCCGGGCCGAGCGCGCACGTCACCGGCCGCGCCGGGACCGATCGGCGAACGTTTCCCCGGTATCCCTGGCGGTTTTTAGCCCACCGGTTGTACAAGGTATATTTTCAAATTATTGTTCAAGCGTGCCGAAAACCGCTCGCGCTGTGACGTTGCCCACAATTAATTGGCAGTATACGGCCACGCGGCAGGTCCGGACGCGGCGGGGCCCGGCGCGGCGGCTCGCGTGAGCGTCCGCCGCACCGGGCCCCTTCTCCCCGGCTCCCCGGGTCCGGACGGGCAGGCGGGTCAGGCGGGCACGTGCGCCTTGTCGCGCGTCCAGTGCCGGTGCGCCTTGACCGCGTCGATCAGCTTGGCGGAGAAGCCGCCACCCGGCCCTCGGCCCGTGACGACCCCGGTGTCGCTCACCGTGCCGCTGTCGGCGAACTGAACGCCTGTGATACCGGCACGCTCCAGCAGCCCGATGCCCGCGTCGAGGGCGCCGATCGCCTTGCAGTGAACGAACGCCTCCGCGACGAAATGAACGGCGTCGCCGTCCCCCGCGAGCGTCCGCACGCTCTCCTCGCCGCCGGGCACGAGCACCGCGTCGTACAGGACGGACGCCACGGTCGGCATCGCGCGCGTGACCTCGACCTGGCCCCCGTTGGCGGCCTGGACGAACCCGTCCTTCGCGGCGAGGATCTCGCAGACCGCGCCGGCGTCCTTGAGCGCGTCCCCGACCGCGGCCACGGCGGCCGAGTCGACGCCGTCCGCCGCCAGGATCGCGATCTTGCGGCCCTGGACGGAGCCCGGCGCGTTCGCCTGGCTCAGCGCGGGCGAGCCGCGCCCGTGGTTGGCCGACATGGGCGCCTTCGGCGGCTCCACCCCGACGCCGTCCGCGACCTGGACGGCCAGCTCGTGGTCGACGTGGTTGAGCCGCTCCACGACGCCCTCCCGGATGTGCTTGTGCTCGCATTTGCCCAGCTCGAAGCGGAACGCGCCGACGATGTGCTCCTTCTCCCAGTCCGCCATGCTGTTCCAGAACAGCGTCGCCTGCGAGTAGTGGTCGGCGAAGCTCTCGCTCCGCTTGCGGATCTTGGCGCCGTCCACCCGCTCCTGGTAGTGCGTGAACGAGCCCTCGCCGCCGACCGCCGGGCAGCCGCCCGACAGCGAGTTCTTGTGGTAGCTCGCCTGCCCCTGGTGGACGTCGGTCTGGTGGTAGCCGTCGCGGTGGTGGTTGCGCACCTCGGCGACCGGCCGGTTGACGGGCAGCTGCGGGAAGTTCGGCCCGCCGAGCCGGATCAGCTGCGTGTCCAGGTAGGAGAACAGCCGCGCCTGCAGCAGCGGGTCGTTGGTGAAGTCGATGCCGGGCACGACGTTGGCGATGTGGAAGGCGACCTGCTCGGTCTCGGCGAAGAAGTTGTCGGGGTTGCGGTCCAGGGTCAGCGTGCCGACCGGCCGCACCGGCACCTCCTCCTCCGGGATGATCTTGGTCGGGTCGAGCAGGTCGAAGCCGAACCGGTGCTCGTCCTCGGCCGGGACGAGCTGCACGCCGAACTCGTACTCGGGGAAGTCGCCGGCCTCGATCCGGTCCCACAGGTCGCGGCGGTTGAAGTCCGGGTCCTTCCCGGCGATCTTCTGGGTCTCGTCCCACGCGAGCGAGTGGGTGCCGAGCCGCGGCTTCCAGTGGAACTTCACGAACGTCGGACGGCCCTCGGCGTTCACGAGCCGGAACGTGTGGACGCCGAATCCCTGCATCATCGCGAAACTGCGCGGAAGCGCCCGGTCCGACATCAGCCACATCATCATGTGCATGGTCTCGGGCTGCAGTTGCACGAAGTCCCAGAGGGTGTCGTGCGCGGACGACGCCTGCGGGATCTCGTTCGGCGGCTCGGGCTTCACCGCGTGCACGAAGTCGGGGAACTTGATGCCGTCCTGGATGAAGAAAACGGGCATGTTGTTCCCGACGAGGTCGAAGTTGCCCTGCCGCGTGTAGAACTTCGTCGCGAAGCCGCGGACGTCCCGGACGGTGTCGGCCGAACCGCGCGATCCCGCGACCGTCGAGAACCGCACGAAAACCGGCGTCGTCAGCGACGTGTCGCACAGGAATTCGGCGGTGGTGTAGGCGGCGAGCGACTCGTGCAGCCGAAAATGGCCGTAGGCGCCCGCGCCGCGCGCGTGCACGACCCGTTCCGGGATCCGCTCATGGTCGAAATGGGTGATTTTCTCACGGAGGTGGAAGTCGTCCATCAGGGACGGGCCGCGTTCGCCCGCCGACAGCGAGTTGTCGGTGTCGTCGACCCTGATTCCCTGATCCGTGGTGAGCCTCGTGTCTTCCGGGCTCACCCGCCGGCGCTCCAGCTGCTCCTGCTTCCGGTCCTCCCGGTCGGCGGGATTGACCATGTTTCAACTCCTTCGCGGCGAATTGGCCCACTGGTTGTGCCCGCTACCCCCCGATCCACCGGACATGCACCCTTTGACCGGAACTTAGGCGAGGCGCGCCGACCCGACACGCGCGTCCGCCTTCCGGGCGTTCCGCCTCCTCCGGCGCGTCCCGGCGACGTGCCCGGTCCCTTGATCCGCTACGGTCGGGGGCGCCGCGCAGGCGAGGGGAAGGAACACTGACTACATGGCCGAGAAGGTCATTCGGGTGGACGACATCGACGGCTCCGAAGGAGCCGATGTCGCAAAGCGGGACTTCGAAGTCCTGGGCCGGACGTTCACGATCGACTTGAGCGACGACAACTTCAAGCGGCTGAACGAGATGCTGGACGCGCTCGCGCCCTTCATCGAGAACGCCGCCGAGGTGAAGCCCGCCGGGAAGGGCCGCAAGTCCCGCACCGCGAAGATCAAGGGCTACACGAACGGCGATGTCCGCGAGTGGGCATTGCGAAGTAACATCGAAGTCTCTGAACGTGGCAAGATATCGGATGAGGTCTATGCTGCATTCATCGACGCACATCCGGACGCGAGGCCGGACGCATAGCAAGAGGGAGTCCCCGCATGGCACAGAAGGTCGAAGTCCTTCTCGTGGATGACATCGACGGCGGAGAGGCTGACGAGACCGTCAGCTTTTCCCTCGATGGCACCGCATACGAGATCGACCTGAGCAAGAAGAACGCCAGCAAGCTGCGCAACGGTCTGGAGCCGTTCGTGGCCGGCGCCCGCAAGGCGCGCAAGCCCGCCGGTCGCGGCGGCCGCGCCGCGCGGACCGCGGGCAGCCGCGAACGTTCCGCCGAGATTCGCGAGTGGGCGAAGAGCCGCGGCATCAAGGTCAATGAGCGGGGCCGTATCCCCGCCAATGTGATCGAGCAGTACGAGGCCGCGCACTAGCGCGGCCGCCGCGTCGCCGGGCATCGTTTCGGCACGCACCGTGGGGCCGGGGTGGTGGATATCCAGCACCCCGGCCCTTGCGTGCGCAACGGGCAAATCGCCTTTTCCGGACCGTATTCGCCGGGAATGGTGCGGGACAACACAATGGGCGCTCAGCCCCTGCGGCAGGCCCTTACTCGGCGGGGAGCCTCAGCTCGTGGCCGGCGCGCAGGGCGCTCGTGACGCGCTCGCGCAGCGCCCGCTCCGCGCGGTGCGCGTCCTCGGCCATGCCGCGGATCTCCGCGCCCGCCATCTCGTCCCCGACGGTGTTCGCGAGCAGTTCCCGGTAGCGGGCGTTCTGCTCGGGCAGGTCCTGCAGCACCAGCGACTCGTGGTAGGCGTCGTCGGCCTCGTCCGCCCGGCGCGCGTACGCCTCCAGCGCCTCGATCCGCCGGGTGACCGAGCGGACCGACAGCCGCAGTGCCCGGTCCTGCGGTTCGAGCATGGCCCGGACCGGCGGGGAGAGCCGCTCGGGCTGCTGGGCGCGGCGCTCCCGGCGCAGCCGCGTGTGCTCGGCGAGCGCGGCCGCGATCGCCCATTCCTGCCGCGGCAGGACGACCGCGTTGTTGACGTCGTCCAGCAGCCCGGCGCCGTGCGTCTGCGACCCGAGGACGGCGTCGATGGCCCGCTGGGCGCGGATGAGGAGCCGCGCGGCGGGCCGGTCGAAGTCGCCCGGCAGCAGGTAGGAGCCGTGGTGCTCGCGGGCGGCGCGGGCGGCGGCCGGTTCGCGGACGTGCCGCAGCGCCCCGGCGGCCCACGCGGTGAAGCTCACCGCCGCGAGGACGGCGGCGGCCTCGGTCTGGCCCAGCAGCAGCAGGAGGACCTGCAGGGCCGGGGTGAGCATCATCGCGGCGACGGGCAGCCGTCCCCAGCGCGCCGCGCCGCCGACGAGCTCGTCCCCGTCGAGGGAGGCGAGGAAGAAGACCCGGAGCCAGCCGCCGGGCAGGACGCCGTAGAAGAACGCGAACGCCGGGATCCACACCAGCCGCGCCGCGACGGTGGCGGGGCGGAGCCGCGGGCGCGGCGGCTCCGGCATGCACGCCGCGACGAGCCGCTCGGGGGCGGCGGCGAGGACGGCGCGGTCGTCGTCGGGGATACCGGGGTCGAACACCGGACGGGGGCGGCTTTCCTCTTTCATCGGCACTCCCCACCGCGTCAGGGAAACCTGTGTGTCGAGCGAAGCGAACCGGCGGGTGCGAGGGGGGCGCCCCCCGCACGTGTCGGGTGCCGGGGCTGGTTCCGACCCTTTCACGCGGGATCGGCTCTCTCCAGATTGTCACGAGATCCGGACATCGGTCCTTGACGTGAGCGTCAGACCGTCCTTGCCCGGTAAGTCCCGCAGGCGGCCCTTAGTCCTGCAGGCGGGACCAGACTTCGCGGTCGCGGTCGGCGGTCCAGATGCGGGGGCGTTCGACGCCGTCCAGCTCGTCCCAGAGGCGGGCGACGTCGAACGGGAGGCAGTGCTCGAAGATCGGCCAGCGGCCGTAGGCGGGCTCGAGCGCGGCGTGGACGGCGCCGAACGCGTCCTTGAGCGTCCCGCCGCGCACCCGGACCTTGCTCGTCTCGCGCATCATCGTGTCCAGGAAGTCGCGGGTCTGCCCGATGGCGGCGTCGGCGGCGTCCCGGCCGTGGGCGACGGCGCCGCGCCCGCCGACGAGCGTCTCGGCGCCGAAGGAGGCGACGTGGTCGAGCGTGCCGGACGCCCAGTCGCGGTGGAACGCGTCGCCGGTGTAGAGCGCGGCCTGCGTCTCGACGAGGTCGCCCGCGAACAGGATCCGGTGCCGGGGCAGCCAGGCGACGAGGTCGCCCTCGGTGTGGCCGCGCCCGCAGTACGCCAGGTCGAGGTCGCCGCGATCGCCGCCGAGGTCGATGGTGAGCGTGCGGGAGAACGTCACGGTCGGCCAGGTGAGGCCGGGGATGCCGTCCGGGTCCTTGAACAGCCGGGGCATCCGGCCGTACTCCGACTCCCAGTCCTCCTTGCCTCGCTCGGCGATCAGCGCGCGGGTCAGGTCGTGCGCGATGATCACCGGGGCGCCGAACGCGCTCGCGCCGAGGGTCCGGACGGCGTGGTAGTGCGACAGCACCAGGTAGCGGATCGGCTTGTCGGTGTGCGCGCGCAGGACGGCGAGCCAGTCGCGGGCCGCGGCCGGTGTCGCGAGCGCCTCGAAGCAGACGAGGAAGTCCGCCCCCTCGACGGCCCCGACGTTCGGGTCGCCCTCGGCGGTGAGCGCGTAAACTCCGTCGGCCAGGACTTCCAGCGTCTGCGTCTTGTCGCCCAGATCTGCGGACGACGCGAACGGTCTGGGCATGGGCGCCCCTCTCGAACTCGTGGCCGCGGCCCCTCCTCGTCTGAACGTTCATTCCACACAGAGCGGTCGATAACCGTCCAAAGGCTCTGTGTGGGGAGAAGCCCGCCGGGCGGGTAAGGGGATCTTGCACGTGCCGCGCGACGGAGGGAGACCGGTTGAACGCCGCGCTCGGGCTGCTGGCCGTCCTCGTGCTGACGGCCGCGACGGGCTACTTCGTGGCTCAGGAGTTCGCGTTCGTCACCGCCGACCGGGCGCTGCTCGACCAGCGGGCCGCGGACGGCGACCGGGCGTCCGCGCGGGCGGTGCGGGTGATGCGGCGGCTGTCGTTCATGCTGTCCGGCGCGCAGCTCGGCATCACGGTCACCGCGCTCGTCGTCGGGTTCATCGCCAAGCCCGCGCTGGCCGACCTGATCGACCCGGCGCTGCGGGCGGGCGGGGTGCCGGACGCGGCGTCCGGCGGGGTCGCGGTGGCGCTCGGGTTCGGCCTCGCCACCGTGGTCCAGATGATCCTGGGCGAGCTGTTCCCGAAGAACCTGGCGCTGGTCAGGGCGGAGCCGATGGCGCGGGTGCTCGCCGCGTCCACGCTCGTCTACCTGGCGGTGGCGGGCCCGCTGATCAGGCTGTTCGACGCGGCGGCGAACCGGCTCGTCCGCGCGGCCGGGATCGAGCCGGTGGAGGAGCTGCACCACGGCGCGACGCTGCAGGAGCTCGGGCACATCATCGGCGAGTCCGGCGAGAAGCTGCAGGCGGGGCACGCCGACCTGCTGGAGCGGGCGCTGGTGTTCTCCGAGCGGGACGCCGAGGAGGTCATGGTCCCGCGGGTGGACGTGGTGACCGTCCCGGCGACCGCGCGGGCCGCCGAGCTGAGCGACGTGATCTCCGCCACCGGGCACTCCCGCTATCCCGTCGTGGGCGAGAGCGTCGACGACCTCGTCGGCGTCGTCGGGCTGGAGGAGCTGATCCTGCTCGGCCCGGACGAGGCGGAGCGCACCGCCGTCCGCGACATCGCCAGGGCGCCGCTGCTGCTGCCGTCCTCGCTGCCGCTGCCGGACGTGCTGACCCGGCTGCGCGCCGCCGCCGCGCCGATGGCCTGCGTGATGGACGAGTACGGCGGCTTCGCCGGCCTGGTGACCTGGGAGGACGTCGCCGAGGAGCTGGTCGGGGAGATCGCCGACGAGAACGAGCCCGGCGAGGACCTGGCCATCAGATCCGGCGAGTGGTGGACGACCGACGCCGGCCTCCGCATGGACGAGGTCGCCCACGAGACCGGCATCGCGCTGCCCGAGGGCGACTACGAGACCGTCGCGGGCCTGCTGCTGAAGCGGCTCGGCCGGGTCGCCCGCCCCGGCGACGTCGTCACCGTCGACCTGCCGCCCACCCGCCTGGACGAGCCGGCCCGCACCGCGTTCATCGAGGTCCTGACCGTCCGCCGGCACGTGCCCGAGCTGATCCGCGTCCGCGCCGTGATCGACGACCGGGAGGAGAACCGGTGAGCCTCGCGCTGGGCGCGGTCGTCACCCTCGCGCTGCTGATCGGCAACGGCTTCTTCGTCGCCACCGAGTTCGCGCTCGTGGCGGCGCGGCGGCCCCGCCTGGAACGGGCCGCGGCGCGGGGCGGCCGGGCCGCGGCGGCCGCGATCGCCGGGATCGACGAGCTGTCGCTGACCCTGGCCGGGGCGCAGCTCGGCATCACGATGTGCTCGCTCGGCCTCGGCCTGGTCTCCGAGCCGGTGTTCGCGGCGACGCTCACGCCGCCGATCCACGCCGCGGGCCTGCCGGACGGGGCCGCGCACGCGGTCGCGTTCGTCCTGGCCCTGGCGCTCGTCACGTTCCTGCACATGGTCGTCGGGGAGATGGCGCCGAAGTCGTGGGCGATCACCGCCCCGGAGCGCTCGGCGACCATCCTGGGGCTGCCGTTCCGCGCGTTCGCGACCGTCGTCCGGCCGCTGCTGGCCGCGCTGAACGGCACGACGAACCTGCTGCTGCGCATGATCCGCATCGAGCCGGCCGACGCGCGGGAGGTGTCGCGGACGCCGGAGCAGCTGCGCAGCATCGCGCAGGACTCGCGGCGCCTCGGGCTGATCGAGGAGTCCGAGCTGTCCCTGCTCACCGCCGCGCTGGACGCGCCGCGCACCTCGCTGGCCGGGCTCGTCGTGCCCGTCTCCCGGATCGTGTCGGTCCCGGCCGCGGCCACGCCGCAGGAGGTCATCGACACCGCCGCCCGCACCGGCCATCTCCGGATCATGCTGCGGGACGGGGGCGCCGAGCCGCTCATGGTGCACGTCCGCGACGCCTACCTGGCCCGTGCGAGGGGCCGCCGGACGGCGGCCAGCGAGATGGCGCATCCGGTCCCCACGGTGCCGATCGGGACTCCGGTCGGCGAGGCGGTCGCCGTCCTGAAGGGCCACCACAGCCACCTCGGCCTCGCCGTGGCCCCCGACGGACGCGTCACGGGGCTGATCATCCTCGACGACCTCCTGACGACGCTCCTGGCCGTCCGCTGATCCCCGCGCTGGCGTCAACATCGGTTGACACGGCGGCAGATGTCAACCTACATTGACGCCATGAGCGATGGAGTGACGCTCGCCCGGGAGGCGAGCAGCCGGGATCCCTCGGTCGGGCTGCGGGCCGTCCGGGCGCTGCGCGAGCTGGCCGAGCGGCTGGAGGCCCTGCAGGTCGCCAGCGCCCGCGACCAGGGGTGGTCCTGGCAGGACATCGCGGTCTGCCTCGGCGTGAGCCGGCAGGCCGTCCACAAGAAGCACGGCGGCAAGCGCCGCATTCTCAGGAAGGAGGACTAGCGCGATGTTCGAGCGTTTCACCGACGGCGCGCGGAGGGTCGTCGTCGACGCCCAGGCGGAGGCGCGGGAGCTGCGGCACCATCACATCGGCACCGAGCACCTCCTGCTCGCCCTCCTCAACGGCGGCGGCGACATCACGCGGGCGGCGGCCGAGCACGGGCTGGACGCGTCCGGGATCAGGGCCCGGATCGTCCGGATGAGCGAGGACCCGCTCGACCCCGAGGCGCTGAGCATCCTCGGCATCGACCTGGACGCCGTCCGCGAGGCGACCGAGCGGACCTTCGGTCCCGGCGCCCTGGACCTTCCCCCGCGCGAATGCCGCGGCCCCAAGGGCCACGTGCCCTTCACGCCGAAGGCCAAGAAGGCCCTGGAGCTGAGCCTGCGGCACGCGATCCGGCTCAAGCAGAAGGCGATCCACGAGGGGCACATCCTGCTCGGCCTCCTGCACGACGACGGGTTCCTGTCGGTGCGGCTCACCGCCGAGGCCGGGGTGGACGTCCCGGCCCTGCGCGCCCATGTCGAGCGGCTGACCGCGTCCCGGGCGGCCTGATGCCGCCGCACGTGCGATCATTTGGGGACGCGTGTGATTACTTATGGGGCATGTCGGATCTCCTGGACACGCTGCGCGGCACCGTCCCCGCCGACCGGATCGTCACCGACCCGGACGTGATCTCCTCCTACACCCACGACGAGGCGGCCTGGGCCCCCTACGGGACGCCCGCCGCCCTCGTCCGCGCCGGATCCACCGGCGACGTGCGGAACGTCGTGGCGGCCTGCGCGGAGCGCGGCGTCCCGCTCGTCCCGCGCGGCGCGGGCACGGGCGTGTCCGGCGGCGCGAACGCGCTCGACGGGTGCGTGCTGCTGTCCCTGGAGGCGATGGACGCCATCGTCGAGATCAACGCCGAGGAGCGGCTCGCCGTCGTCCAGGCGGGCGTGGTGAACGACGCGCTGCGCAACGCCTGCGCCGAGCAGGGCCTCTGGTATCCGCCTGACCCGTCGAGCGCGCCGTGGTCGACGATCGGCGGGAACGTCGCCACCAACGCGGGCGGCCTGTGCTGCGTCAAGTACGGCGTGACCCGCGACTACGTCCTCGCGGTGGAGGCGGTCGTCGGACGCGGCGAGGTCGTCCGGCTCGGCCGCCGCACCGCCAAGGGCGTCGCCGGATACGACCTGTGCGGGCTCATGGTCGGCTCCGAGGGGACGCTCGGGGTGATCACCGAGGTGACCGTCCGGCTGCGCGGCGCCCGCTCCCCCGAGCGCACCGTCGTCGGCTATTTCGACACGCTGCGGGCGGCGGGCGCGGCGGTCGGCATGATCATCGCGTCCGGGGTAGTCCCGAGCGCGCTGGAGCTGATGGACCGGCACGTCCTGGAGGCCGTCGACGCGTGGCGTCAGATGGGCCTGTCGGCGGACGCGAACGTCCTGCTCCTCGGCCGCACCGACGCGCCGGGCGAGGCGGGGGACGCGGAGGCCGACGCGATGGTCCGGCTGTTCGACGAGGCGGGCGCGACGTGGAGCGCCCGGTCGTCCGACGAGGCCGAGGCCGAGGCGCTCTTCTCCGCCCGCAAGCTCAGCCACCAGGCGCTCGAACGCCTCGGCACCCTCCTGACCGAGGACGTGTGCGTCCCGCGCGGCCTCCTCCCGGAGATGCTCACCCGCGTCGAGGCGACCGCCGCCCGCAACGACGTCCACATCGCGAACGTCGCGCACGCGGGCGACGGGAACCTGCACCCGCTCATCGTCACCCCGACCGGCGACGACGCCGCCCGCGTCCGCGCCCAGCGCGCGTTCGACGAGATCATCGCCGACGCGATCGCGCTCGGCGGCACCGTCTCCGGCGAGCACGGCATCGGGCTGCTCAAGCGCCGCGGCCTGCGCGACGAAGTGTCCCCGGCCGTCATCGCCATGCACCACGCGGTCAAGGACGCCCTGGACCCGGCGGGCATCTTCAACCCCGGCAAGGTCATCGGCGCACCCTGACGCCCCTACTCGCGTGCGGGCTCTCCCAGGGTGACCGTGAAGCGGCGGAGGCTGAGCGCCGGGTTCTTCTCCCGGACGGACGCGACCCGTTCCTGCGACACCTCGGCGGACGCGACGCCCGTGCCCTCCCCGAGCCCGGCCGTCACCACGCCCATCGGATCCACGATCATGCTGTTGCCGGCGCCGGTCGGGGCGCATTGCCCGGCGGCGGCCACGTAGATGGTGTTCTCGATCGCGCGGGCCCGGACGAGCGTCCGCCAGTGGTCCTCCTTCAGCGGGCCCGGCACCCAGTCGGCGGGCAGCGCGAGCACGTCGGCGCCCGCGTCCACGATCCGCCGCGTCACCTCGGGGAACCGGACATCGTAGCAGGTCTGCATGCCGAACGTCACGCCCTCGACGGCGAACGTCTCCGGGTTCCCGGGCTCGCCGGGCCGGACCAGCGCCGACTCCTTGTAGCCGAACGCGTCGTACAGGTGGATCTTGCGGTACTCGGCGACGACGTCGCCGCCGGGGCCGATGGCCAGGAGGGTGTTGGAGATGCGGCCGGGCTCGTCCAGCCGCTCGTTCATGCCCGCGACGACGTGGACGCCGAGCCGCCCGGCCAGCTCGGCGAGGCCCGCGGCGAACGGGCCGTCGAGCGGCTCGGCCGAGTCGAGGAACCGCTCGTCCAGCTTCGGCGCCGTGAACATGGCGAACTCGGGGAACACGACGACGTGCGCGCCGCGTCCGGCCGCTTCGCCGGCGAGCTTGCGGATCGCCGCCAGGTTCTCGTCCTTGTCGACGCCGGGCGCGAACTGCGCCACCGCGACGTGCACCATGCTCATTCCCTCCCGCGTTTTCGTGTCAGAGCCGGTCGACGCCGGTCACCCGGATGACGGCCTCGCCCGCCTGGTCGGACCCCGCCAGGTCCACCTCTGCGCTGATGCCCCAGTCGTGGTGGCCCTCGGGGTCGTCGAACACCTGCCGGACGCGCCACAGCGCGTCCTCGGGGACCTCTTCGATCTGCAGCAGCTTCGGGCCCCGCGCGTCCGGGCCGGTGAACAGCTCGTCGTGCTCGGCGAAGTAGCCCTCCATCGCCTCCTGCCAGGCGGCGGCGCCGAAGTCCGGATCGAACTCGCCCAGCTCCGCGTACCGCTCCAGCGCCGCCAGCTCCACCCGCCGGAACAGGGCGTTGCGGACGAGCACCCGGAACGCCCGCGCGTTCGCGGTGACCTTCGTGACGCGCTCCTCGATCGGCTCGTCCAGGTCGTCGTCCTGCGGGTTGGCGAGCTGCTCCCACTCGTCCAGCAGGCTGGAGTCGACCTGCCGCACCAGCTCGCCCAGCCACTCGATCAGGTCGATCAGGTCATCGGTCTTGATCGACTCCGGGACGGTCTGCTGCAGCGCCTTGTACGCCCCCGACAGGTACCGCAGGACGAGCCCCTCGCCCCGCGCCAGCTCGTAGTACCCGATGTACTCGGTGAACGTCATCGCCCGCTCGTACATGTCGCGCACCACCGACTTGGGGCGCAGCGGATGGTCGCCGACCCACGGGTGCCCGGCCCGGTAGATCTCGTACGCGGCGTCGAGCTCGTCCTCCAGCGGCTTCGGGTGGTCGACGTCCTGGAGCAGCTCCATCCGCTCCTCGTACTCGATGCCCTCCGCCTTCATCTCCTGGACGGCCTCGCCCTTCGCCTTGTTGACCTGCGCCGCGAGGATCTGCCGCGGATCCTCCAGCGTCGCCTCGATCACCGACAGGACGTCCAGCGCGTACGACGGCGACGACGGGTCCAGGACCTCGAACGCTGCCAGCGCGAACGTCGACAACGCCTGGTTGAGCGCGAAGTCCTCCTGCAGGTCGACGGTGATGCGCGCGTGCCGTCCCATGTCGTCGGGCTCCGGCAGCACCTCCACGACACCGCCCGCCAGCAGCGACCGGTAGATCGCGATCGCCCGCGAGATGTGCCTTCTTCGTGCCGCGGGCTCCTCGTGGTTGTCGGTCAGCAGCCGCTTCATCGCCTGGAACGCGTTGCCCGGACGGGCGATCACCGACAGCAGCATCGCGTGGCTGACCTGGAACCGGGACCGGAGCATCTCCGGCTCGGCCTCCTGCAGCTTCTTGAAGACGTCCTCGTCCCACCCGACGAACCCCTCGGGCGGCTTCTTGCGCTGCACCTTCCGCCGCTTCTTCGGGTCGTCGCCGGCCTTGGCCAGGGCCTTCTCGTTCTCCACCACGTGCTCGGGCGCCTGCGCGACGACGAACCCGACGGTGTCGAACCCGGCGCGCCCGGCTCTCCCCGCGATCTGATGGAACTCCCTCGCGCGGAGCCGCCGCACCCGGTGCCCGTCGTACTTGCTGAGCGCGGTGAACACCACGGTCCTGATCGGGACGTTGACGCCCACGCCCAGCGTGTCCGTCCCGCAGATGACCTTCAGCAGCCCCGCCTGCGCGAGCCGCTCCACCAGCCGCCGGTACTTGGGCAGCATCCCCGCGTGGTGCACCCCGATCCCGTGCCGGACGAACCGCGACAGGTTCCGCCCGAACTTCGTCGTGAACCGGAAGTTCCCGATCAGCTCCGCGATCCGCGCCTTCTCCGCCTTCGTGCACACGTTGATGCTCATCAGCGACTGCGCCCGCTCGATCGCCGCCGCCTGCGTGAAATGCACCAGATACACCGGCGCCTTCTGCTCGGCCAGCAGCTCCTCGATCGTCTCGTGCAGCGGCGTCACCCGGTAGTCGTAGATCAGCGGGACGGGCCGCTCGGCCGACGTCACCAGCGCGGTCGGCCGCCCCGTCCGCCTGGCCAGGTCCTTCTGGAAGAACGAGACGTCGCCCAGCGTGGCCGACATCAGCAGGAACTGGGCCTGCGGCAGCTCCAGCAGCGGGATCTGCCACGCCCATCCCCGCTCGGGCTCGGCGTAGAAGTGGAACTCGTCCATGACCACGACGCCGATATCGGCCTGGGCGCCGTCGCGCAGCGCGATGTTGGCCAGCACCTCCGCCGTGCAGCAGACGATCGGCGCGTCCGCGTTCACGCTCGCGTCGCCGGTCATCATGCCGACGTTGTCCCGGCCGAACATCTCGCACAGGTCGAAGAACTTCTCCGACACCAGCGCCTTGATCGGCGCCGTGTAGAACCCGACCTGGTCCTTGCCGAGCCCCGCGAACAGCGCCCCCGCCGCCACCAGGCTCTTCCCCGACCCGGTCGGCGTCGACAGGATCACGTTCGCGCCCGACACGACCTCGATGAGCGCCTCCTCCTGCGCGGGATACAGCGTGATCCCGCGCCCCGACACCCACCGTTCGAACGCCTCGAACAGCGAATCGGCGTCGGTGTCGTTACCAGAGGGCAGCTCATCGATAAGGCTCACCC
>NZ_SMKT01000157.1 GCF_004348735.1 Actinomadura sp. KC06 | reverse complement strand
GGGCATCGCCGTCCAGCTGGGGGCCTCCGGCGCGACCGTGTACGTGACGGGCCGCAGCAGCGGGTCCGCGAGTTCGGATCTCGGACGCCCGGAGACCATCGAGGACACCGCCGAGCAGGTCACCGCGGCCGGTGGGACGGGAATCGCCGTCCGCACCGATCACAGCCGTCCGGACGAGGTCCGCGCGCTGGTCGACCGGATCGCTCAGGAGCGGGACGGGCGGCTCGACGTGCTCGTCAACTCGGTGTGGGGCGGCGACCCGCTGACCGACTGGGAGCACCCGCTGTGGGAGCAGGACCTCGACACCGGGCTGCGGCTGCTGCGGCAGGCCGTGGAGACGCACGTGATCACCAGCCGGTTCGCGCTTCCGCTGATGGTCGCGCGCGGCCGGGGCCTCGTGGTGGAGGTGACGGACGGCAACACCGCCCGCTACCGCGGCTCGTTCTTCTACGATCTCGCGAAGTCGGCGGTGATCCGGCTGGCGTTCGCGCAGGCCGCCGAGCTGAAGCCGCACGGGGTCGCGGCCGTGGCCGTCACGCCCGGCTTCCTGCGCTCCGAGGCCGTCCTCGACCACTTCGGCGTCACCGAGGACAACTGGCGGGACGCCATCGCCAAGGACCCGCACTTCGCGTATTCGGAGACCCCCGCCTACGTCGGACGGGCCGTCGCCGCCCTGGCCGCCGACCCCGGCGTCATGGCCAAAACGGGACGGGCCCTCGCCACCTGGGGCCTGTACAAGGAGTACGGGTTCACCGACGTCGACGGCACCCAGCCCGACTTCGCCGCCCACTGGGCCGACGCCCTGGTGGACGAGTACGGGCCGCTCGGCGACCCGCTATGACGGCGAGGCGTCGAACGGGGCGTCGATGACCAGCCGGTCGTCCCGGGTCTCGACGCGCGTGCCGAAGGCGGCGCAGGCGCGGGTGAAGTGTTCGGTGATCCAGCGGTGGTCGGCGTCCGCGGCCAGGCGGGTGCGGCAGAAGTCGAGGCGCAGCGGCACCGCCTCGATCCGGGACGGGCCCGTGCGGTCCAGCGTGACCAGGAACAGCAGCCCGAGGTCGTTGCGGCGCCGCTCGTCGACGGCGTAGTCGTCGATGAAGTCGCCCATGTCGAAGATGACGGGCCAGGCCACGCCGTGGAAGACGTGTGCCGAGGTCCCCGCGATGAGCGTCGCGCCGGCGTCCAGGAGCCGCTCGGCGGCCCGCCGGACGTAGCGCAGCGGCTCCTGCGTCATGTTCGGGCCCCAGTGCGGCAGGACGAGGACGGCGTCGTTCTCGGCGCGGAGCCGTCCGATCTGCTCCAACAGGTGGGCGGGCACGCCCTTCTCCAGGTCGGCATGGGCGACGCCGGGACGTCCCGTCCCCGCGGCGAAGTCGGACGGGTGGTCGGTGACGCCCACCACCGCGACCCGCACGCCTCCGGCCTCCAGCACGACGCTCTGCCGCGCGTCCTCGACGTCGGCGCCCGCGCCGACACAGCCGATGCCCGCCTGTTCCAGGATGTCGAGGGAGTCCCGCAGCGCTTCCGGTCCGTAGTCGAGCGCGTGGTTGTTGGCGAGGGTCACGCAGTCAACGCCGAGGTCGGTGAGGGCTTCTGCGGCATTCGGGGGCGCCCGGAAATGGAACGGCTTGCCCGGCGCCTCCCATTTGCGGCCGCGGTCGGAGACGCAGCATTCCAGGTTCACGACCGCGAGGTCCGCTTCCGCGAACGCCTCGCGGACGCCGCCGGAGAACAGGCCGTGCGGACCGGACATGGCGATCTCTTCCGCCACGCCGCGTCCGAGCATCGTGTCTCCGGCGAGCGCCATTGTGACGGCCATGAGCGGCCCCCAATCGACGGGAGTACCGCCCTCCAGCCTACGAACCGCGGGTGAACCAGGTGACCTGGGCGCCGTTGCCGAACGACTCCCGCTGGGTGGGCGTGAAGAGCGTCGGGCGGAACTCGCCGGAGAAGACGGGAACGCCCGTCCCGGCCACGACCGGGTAGCTCTTGACGATCAGCTCGTCGATCTCGGGCAGCAGCGCGGCGGCGAGCTTCCCTCCGCCGCAGAGCCAGACGTCCATCTCGCCGTCCTCGGCCTTGAGTTCGCGGACGATCCCGACCGGATCCCTGACCAGCTCCACGGACGGGTCGGCGATCTCGTCCAGCGTCGTCGACACGACGTACTGCCGGACGTGCGCGTACGGGCTGGTCACGTTGATGTCGAGCGCGGGCAGGTAGGTGCCGAGGCCCATCACGAGCGTGTCGAACCGCTTGTTCGGCACGCCCTCCAGGCCGACGTGCGCGCGGACGTGCGTCGGAAGGGTCTCGGGATAGCGCTCGTTGATCCAGGCCGCCATGTCGTCGCCGAGCGGGTAGAAGTCGAACTCGCCGCCGGGGCCGGCGATGTAGCCGTCGATGCTGACGGCGATGTAGTAGACGAGCTTTCGCATATCGGCGCTCCGTTCGTAGTACTCTATATGGAGTGGTTTGAATGTAGTACTACGGATGGAGTGGTGTCAAGGTGCGGAGGAACGTGGAGCGGAGGGCGGCGCTCGTCGACGCCGCGATCGAGGTGCTGGCCAGAGAGGGCGCGCGCGGGCTGACGTTCCGGGCCGTGGACGCCGAGGCGGGCGTGCCCGTCGGGACCGCGTCCAACTACTTCGCCAACCGTGACGACCTGTTCACGCAGGCGGGCCGGCGGATCTACGAGCGCCTGCAACCGGACGCGACCACCCTGGCCGGACGGCTCGAAGGACCGCGCGACCTCGCCAGGGTCACCGAACTGCTGCGCGAGGTCGTCGGGCGGATCTCCGACTTCCGCACCGGCTACCTGGCGCTGCTGGAGCTGCGGCTGGAGGCGACGCGGCGTCCCGAGCTGCGGACCGTCCTGACCGAGCGGGTCCGCGCGGACGTCGAGGCCAACATCGCCTACCACCTGGAGTCGGGGCTGCCCGGCGACGCCACCACGGTGCGGCTGCTCTACCTGGCCCTCAACTGGCTGATCGTGGAGCACCTCACCCTGCCGGGTGTGTTCACCGACGAGGACGTCCAGGATCTCGTGGCCGTCGCGGTGGAACGCGCCGTCCCGCGCTGACCGCGGAAGGCCCGCGGCCCCCCAAGCCGGCGGAGGCTATCGAGCCTCACGCCAGCGGGCGGCCGGGGCCCTTCTTGATCTGCTCGATGAACAGTCCGGCCAGGGCGTGCTGGCCCGCGATGGTCGGGTGGTAGCTGCGCGGCTCGGCGGCGAACGCCGACAGGTTCAGCAGCAGGCCGTTCATGTAGGCGTCCTTGCTGCCCACCTCGTGGCCCGCGAACGCGCTGTAGGCGTCGACGAACTCGACGCTGCCCTGGCCGTTGCGTGCGGCGATGCGGGCGTCGGCCTCCTGGGCGGACTGGCGGATCAGGCGGCTCAGGTCGTAGGCCCTCGCGTTCAGCCACTGCTGGTCGGCGACCGTGATGTTGTCCCCGTCCACGCCGCTGACCTCGGAGAACGCCTTCGGGTACCCCATGAGCACCACCCGCGCCCGCGGCGCCCGCGCGGTGATCTTGTCGAGCAGGTCGGGGAGGCTCTGCCGGAGCTCGGCCATCCGCCCGGCGACGTCGTCGCCCTGCCGGGTGCACCTCTTGCTCCACGGCATCTTGACGACGCAGCCGGAGAGCACCCGGGAGAACCCGACGTCGTTGCCGCCGATGCTCAGCGTGACGAGACTGGTGTCGGCGGTGATGCGTCCGAGCTGCGGCGGCTCCCCGCTCCGGCCGTTCAGGACGTCGGTGATGGTGGCGCCGGAGCAGGCCCAGAACGAGGTGCCCTTCGCGAACCGGAACGCCCGCGCGACCTCGTGGTAGTACGCCTTCGACGTCCGGTGGCACCGGTCGAGCGGGTTCCTGTCGGCCACGGTCGCCTCCGCGCCGAGCCCCGCCGAGTACGAGTCCCCCAGCGCAACGTAGGAGCCCCGCGTCGCCGCCTCGACCGGCGTGGGCGCCTTCCTCGCCGCGACCGGATCGGCGCGCACCTCCGGCCTCGGCTCGCGGCAGCCGGCGCCGAACACCTCGCACCGCACGGCGGGCAGCGCCACCAGCGGGACGACGGCCAGCGCCAGCAGTCCCACGAGCACGGCGAGCGCGAGGCCCCGCTCGCCGAGCCGGCCCCGCACCCACGCCACCGGGCTGATCATCGTCCTCCTTCGCGGTCCATGAGCGAGACGTCCGCGCCGCCTTCCGGGTTCCCGAGCGGCGCCCACATGACGAGACGCGGCCCGAGTTCGTGCAGCCCGGCCTTGACTTCGGCGTCCCAGTACGACCGGACCTCCGGGCCCCACCGCTCCTCGGGCAGTTCCACGAACCCGTGCCCGGCGTACCAGGGGCCGTTCCACGGGACGTCCCGGAACGTCAGCAGGCTCACTCCGGGCGATCCGGCCGCGGCGGCCCGCGCCTTGACCGCCTCCAGCAGCGGGACGCCGATCCCCCGGCCGGCCAGATCGCCGCGCACCGAGATCTGCGCCAGATGGACGGCCCCGTCGACCTCCTCCGTCGCCGCGAACCCGACCGGCGGATCGCCCGCCACGAGGATCTCCCCGCCCTTCCCGATCAGCTCCTCCACCACGGTCGGCCCGGCCGGGAAAACGATGCCGATCTCCGCGAACATCGCGTCCCCGGAACTCTCGATCGCGGGCAGCCCCGCCAGATCCCCCGGCCGCGCCGCCCGAACCTCGTACCCCATCCCATGATCGTAGGTCGTCCTCCCGCCGCCCCGCCCCTTCCTTCAAGGACAGACTCGGGCATGGACACGCGTATGAGGGAGCTCGAAATGGCCCGTGTCGCCGCCTGAATCGCGATATCGCGGAACGGACCGTTCTCTCGATCACCATTGCCGGGGGCGCCGGGCTTGGCCCCCATTTCGGTGGGACGGAGAATAAGAATTCCCGTGCCATGACACTTGCGCGCGATGGAACCGTGGCATACCGGGCGGTCATCGAGAAATATCTGCAGGGCTAGTCGTCTCGCCCTATCGGATGTGCTCATACGCGGTGGTTCGGCCGGACAAATCCCAGTACTTCGGATTTGTTCGGCCAGGTTTCGGTCACGACCGGGCGACCGCGCCGTCCAAGGTCATCGAATCGCAAGGTGGCCACGCACCCGATCCCCGTGCCATGCTGCGGCACGTTTCGCCATTCGTGAGGGCGAAATAGGGAGCTCCCCCAAAAGGGAAATCACGACGAGAAAGGGAGAGAAGATGAAGCGGTACGAAACGCCCGTCCTCGTGGCGGCGGGGTCCTTCCGCAAGGCGACCGGCCTCCTCCAGTTCCACGGCAACGACCGTCTGATCCTCAGCAAGAACTGACGACGGCCCTCCACCATGCCCTTGTCCGAGCACAGCGGCATGCCGGGTCACGGCGAGGCGTTCTTCGTGGTCCTGCCGGACCACGAGGCCGCCCTCGCCGTGGCCGCGGGCCTGCCCCGCGCCCGCACGCTGCGGCACCCCTCCGGGCGGCCCTGGCTGATCGGGACCTGGACGGACGCCGAGATCACCGTGGCCGAGGCGGGCGACGCCCGGCTGGCACTGATCGGCACCCGCCCCCACGACATCGAACGGATCGCAGGGGAGGCGGAGCGGCTCACCGGCCTCGCCTCGCTCGACCGGCTCGCCCGCACGCTGCCCGGCAGCTTCCACCTGGTGGCCGCCCTCGGCGGCCGGACCCGCGTGCAGGGCGACGCGGCCGGGCTGCGGCTGGTCTTCCACGCACGGGTGGACGGCGTCTCGGTGGCCGCCGACCGCGCCGACGTCCTCGCCGCGCTCACCGGCGCCGAGCTGGACGAGCGGCAGGTCGCGGTGCGGCTGCTGTGGCCCGTCCCGCATCCGCTCCCCCACGCGCCCATGTGGCGGGACGTCCACGGCGTGGAGCCGGGCCACCACCTCGTCCTGGACGCGGAGGGCCGCGCCCGGACGCGCCGCTGGTGGTCGCCGCCCGAGCCGGACCGGCCCCTGGCCGCCGGGGCGGCCGAGCTGCGGACCGCGCTCTCCCGGGCGGTCGAGGTGCGGACGGCGGGCGGCGGCACCGTGAGCTGCGACCTGTCCGGCGGCCTGGACTCCACGTCGGTCTGCTTCCTCGCCGCCCGCGGCGACGCCGGGATCATCGCTTCCACGTGGCCGGGACGCGACCCCGCCGACGAGGACCTGATGTGGGCGCGGCGGGCGGCCGAGCGCCTGCCCGGCGTCGAGCACGCGGTGTGGCCCGCGGACGAGTCGCCCCTGGTCTACGCGGACCTCCTGGACATCGACGATCCCCTGGACGAACCGACCATCGGGATGATGGACCGGGCACGCGTCCTCAGCCACGTCCCCCGGCTGGTCGCCAAGGGCAGCCGCCTGCACCTGACCGGCATAGGCGGCGACCAGGTCGCCTGGTGCTCCGAGGCGCACTACCACGGGCTGCTGCGCCGCCGGCCGCTGCCCGCGCTGGGCCGGCTCCGCGGGTTCCGGGCGCTGTTCGACTGGCCGTTCGGCCCGATGGCGCGGGCGCTGGCGGACGGACGCCCCTACCGGCGGTGGCTGGCCGACGCGGCCGCCGACCTCCGCCGTCCGCCGCAGCCGGTCGTGTCCAGCGCGCTCGGCTGGGACATGGCGCCCCGGCTCTTCGACTGGGTGACGCCCGACGCGGAGCACGCCGCCGCAGAGGCGATCCGGGAGGCCGCCCGGACCGCCGAGCCGCTGGCGCCGGACCGCGGGCAGCACGCCGACCTGCAGTCCGTCCGGATGTGCGCCCGCATCATCCGGCAGTGGGAGCAGATGAGCGCCCGCGCCGGGCTGCCGATGTCCTCCCCCTTCCTGGACGACCGGGTGATCGAGACCTCCCTCGCCGTCCGCCCGGAGGAGAGGGTCACGCCGTGGCGGTACAAGCCGCTCCTGGTGGCGGCGATGCGCGGCATCGTCCCCGACGAGTGCCTGGCCCGGTCGAACAAGGCGGAGGCGTCGATGGACGCCGCCGACGGGCTGCGCGCCCACCAGGGCGACCTGATGGAGCTGTGGGACGGTTCCCGGCTGGCCCGGCTCGGGCTGGTCGACGCCGCGCGGCTGCGGGCGCTGACCGCGCGTCCCGCCGCCCCCGAGCTGCGTGAGGCGATCTTGTACTCCACCATCGGCTGCGAGGTCTGGCTCCGGACCCTGGACCGGCCCGCCGCGATCATGGGCGCGCCGTCGCCCGGCCGCGCCCCTTCCACTGCAGAGGAGACCGGATGACCTTGCGACTGCGTCCCGGCGTGTCCACGGCGGACACCGCGTACGGGACCGTCCTGCTCGACGAGCGCAGCGGAGACTACTGGCAGCTCAACCCGACCGCGGCGACGGTGCTGCGGCGGCTGGCGGCCGGCGACAGCGAGACGCAGGCCGCCGCGGTGCTCGCCGACGAGTACGACGTCGACCCGGCGCAGGCGCTGCAGGACGTGACCGCGCTGGTGGAGCACCTGCGGACGGCCCGGCTGGTGACCTCGTGACCGTGCCGAGCGCGCTGCACCGCCCGTCCGGGATCCCGCCGTCGCGGCGCGCGGCGGCCAGGGCCGCCGTGGCGCTGGCCCGGCTCCTCGCCTTCCTCCCGCCCGGACGCGTCCGGACGGTCCTCGCCGTCGTGCGCGCGGGCGCCCGTCCCGCCACCTACGAGCAGGCACGGGCCGCGCGCGAAACGGTGACCGGCGTCAGCCTCGCCTGCCTCGGGCCTCGCGGCTGCCTGCCCCGGTCCCTCGCGACGGCGCTGCTGTGCCGGCTGGGAGGCGCCTGGCCGACGTGGTGCGTCGGCGCGCGGACGCTTCCCCCGTTCGGCGCGCACGCGTGGGTGGAGGCGGAGGGGCGGCTCGTCGAGGAGAACGTCCCGGACGGCTACCTCGCACCCCTGATGACCGTCCCGCCGCG
Source organism: Actinomadura sp. KC06 (assembly GCF_004348735.1). Lineage (GTDB taxonomy): Bacteria > Actinomycetota > Actinomycetes > Streptosporangiales > Streptosporangiaceae > Spirillospora. The sequence continues at coordinate 12,702 of NZ_SMKT01000157.1, read as the reverse complement.
TACTCCCCGGCGCGACCGCCGACGCGACGCCGGACGCCATGACCGCTGAGGGGCCCGGCGGGCTGCGCGACGTGCTGAGACTCGCCGCCGGGCACCGCGGCCCGATCGCCGCGACCGTGGCGCTGACCCTCGCCGCGTCGGCGCTGGGGCTGGCCCAGCCGCTGGTCGCGCGGGACGTGATCGACGCCGCGGGAGCGGGCCGGGCGGTGTGGGGCGGCGTGGCGGCGCTGGTCGCGCTGTTCGCCGTCCAGGCGCTGGTCCAGGCGCTGGTCCGGTTCCAGCTCGCGCGCACCGGCGAGGGGATCGTGCTCGGCGTCCGGCTCGATCTGATCGACCATCTGGTGCGGCTCCGCATGCCCGCCTACGACCGGCACCGGGTCGGCGACCTGATCTCCCGGACGGACGCGGACACCTTCGCGCTGCGGCAGATCGTCGCCGGCGGCCTCACCGACGCCGTGACGGGGAGCGTCGGCCTGGCCGCCACGATCGCGCTGATGCTCTGGCTCGACTGGACGCTGTTCGTGTGCGTCGCGGCCGTCGTGGTGATCGCCGGGACCGCCCTCGCGGCCGCGCTGCGCGGGATGCGGGCCGCGTCGCTGCGCGGGCGGCGGGCGACCGGCGAGATGGCCGCCGACCTGGAGCGGGCGCTGAGCGCGATCCGGACCGTCAAGGCAGCGCGGGCCGAGGCGCGGGAGAGCGAGCGCATCGGCGGGCGAGCCCGGGACGCCCACGCCGCCGGCGTGCGGATGGCCGGGTTCGACGCGCTGGTCGCGCCCGCGACGGAGCTGGCGGTGACCGGCTCGTTCCTGCTGGTGCTGCTGATCGGCGGAGCGCGCGTCGCGGGCGGGGCCGCCTCTGTGGGCGATCTCGTCGCGTTCCTGCTCTACATGCTCTACCTGACCGGGCCGCTGGGCGCGCTGTTCGAGTCGTTGAGCGCAGTCCAGCAGGGGACGGGCGCCGCGCACCGGATCACCGAAGCCCTGGCCCTGCCACGGGAGACCGGCCCCGAGCAGGAGACCGGTGCACAGGAGACCGGCCCGCAAGAGACCGGCGGCGATACGCCGGGAGCGCTCGACGCGGCTTCGACGGGCGGACGTCCCGCGGCCCTGGAGTTCCGCGACGTCTGGTTCGGCTACCGGCCGGGGCGGCCGGTCCTGCGGGGCGTGTCGTTCGCGGTGCCGCGGCACGGCCATGTGGCCCTGATCGGCCCGTCCGGCGCGGGCAAGTCGACGATCTTCGCGCTGGCGGCGCGCTTCTACGACCCGGGCGGCGGGCAGGTGCTGGCCGGCGGCGTGGCGTCCGGCGACATGAGCAGATCCCGCCACCGGGCCGGGATCGGGCTGGTCGAGCAGGAGTGCCCGATCCTGGACGGCACCCTCCGCGACAACCTGGTCTACGCCGCCCCCCACGCCGGGGACGACGAGATCCGCGAGGTGATCGCCATGACCAACCTGGGGGGCCTGGTCGCGCGGCTCCCCCACGGCCTGGACACCCGCGTCGGCGAGCACGGGCGGGAGCTGTCGGGCGGCGAACGGCAGCGCATGGCGATCGCCCGCGCACTCCTCCCCCGGCCGCGGCTCCTCCTGCTGGACGAGCCCACGTCCCACCTCGACCTGGAGAGCGAACTGGCGCTGCACCGGACCCTCGCCGAGGCCGCGCGGCGGTGCGCGCTGCTGGTGATCGCGCACCGGTTCACCACCGTCCGCGCCGCCGCCCAGGTCATCGTGCTGGACGGGGGCAGGATCGTCGCGTCAGGCGGGCACGAGGAGCTCATGAAGACCAGCGCCTACTACCGCGATCTCGCCACCGCATGGCCCCGCGAGGACGCGCCCGTTCACCGCTGACGCATACCGCTGATCGTCCGCCGGACGAGGTCCGTTCACCCGCGCAGGGGAGCCGGATCACGCCTGGGAGGGAGGTCCGGCACCGGCTGGGGGCCGTTCACTTGCCGTGGGCGGTTCACACGTTGCCGGAAGGGCTTCTGCGGTGGTGAGGAAACTGATGTCGGGCATTCGCCGGGTGCACGGGCGGACCGTCGAGGGCGTCCCCCGGTGGGCGGTGATCGCGGCCTACGCGGCGAGCCTGACCGTGCTGCCGTCCTGCGTCTGGCGGATCGCGCTGGGCTTCGGCGCCCCGATCGGCCCGTTCACGAGCGACGTCGGCGACACGAGCGGGGACCTGCCCGGCTGGATGCCCATGTGGACGTACACGATCCTGCTGAGCATCGTCAGCGAGGCGCTGGCGTTCCTGGCCGTGGGCCTGGTCAGCCAGTGGGGCGAGGTCTTCCCCCGCTGGGTGCCGCTGCTGCGCGGGCGCAGGGTGCCGACCCTGGCCGCCGTGATCCCCGCGGGCGTGGGCGCGGCCGTCCTCACCCTCGGAACGCTGGTGAGGGCACCGACCTTCGACGAGTTCACCGCACCGGACGGCGGCACGGTGTACCTCGAAGGGTGGAGGCTCGGGCTGTTCGTCGCGTCCTACGGGCCGCTGCTGCTCTGGGGGCCGCTGCTGGGGGCCGCCACCGTCGCCTACGCCATGCGCCGGACGCGGGCGCCGCTCGCCCAGGCGTGAGCGCCGGAAATCGAGGTGCGGACGGGCCGCGGGCACGGCCATGCTTGAGCATGGCATGGACGCTCACTGACGACCTCCAAGAGTTCCTCGCGCGGGCGGACGGTTTCCTGCGCCGCGACCCCGTCGCGAACACCGTGACGCTCACCGTGACCGAGCACCTGTGCGCGCAAGGCCCCGGCGTCTACGGGAAGGCGTTCTTCGGCTGGTGGACGGACGGCGGACCGGTCGAAGGCACGGTGCTGCGGACGGGCGCGTATCCGCCGCTGCTGAGCGCGATGCCGGAACGGGCCGCGCACGAGCTGGCGCGCGCGCTGGCCCGGCGCGGCGAGGCGGTGTCCGACGTCAACGCGGAGCGGACGGCCGCGGCCGCGTTCGCCGGAACGTGGTCGGACGAGACGGGCGCGGTGAGCCGCGTGGCGGAGCGGCAGCGGCTCTACCGGCTGGACCGGCTGATCGTCCCCGACCCGCCGCCGGAGGGCGCGGCGCGCATCGCGGGCGACGCCGACCGCGCGCTGCTGCTGGACTGGTTCGCGGCGTTCCACCAGGAGGCGGGCGGGCACGGCGGCCCGAACCCCGTGGTGTTCGACCGCAAGCTCGGCGACGGCTGCATCACGCTCTGGGAGGACGGCGGCCGTCCCGTGGCGGTGGCCGGACGGACGCCGATCGTCGCCGGGGTGGCACGGGTCGTGTCGGTGTACACGCCGGTCGAGCACCGGCGCCGCGGCTACGGGGCGGCGGTCACCGCCGCGGTCACGCGGGCCGCGCGGGAGGCGGGCGCCGCCGACGTCGTGCTGTTCACCGACCTCGCCAACCCGACCAGCAACGGCGTCTACCAGCGGCTCGGCTACCGGCCGGTGGTGGACCGCGTGGTCGTGACCTTCACCTAGCTCCCGGCCGACACCTGGCTCCCCGGCCGGGGACGGCGGTCACTTGACGCCGGCCTCCTTCATCTCGCGGAGTTCGCGCTTGAGTTCCTTGATCTCGTCGCGGAGGCGGGCGGCGAGCTCGAACTGGAGGTCGGCGGCGGCCTGGTGCATCTGGGCGGTCATCTGCTCGATGAGGGCCTCCAGCTCCTCGCGGGGGCGCTCGCCGACGAGGTCGGCGGCGTGCCGCCCGACTTCCCTGGTGCGGGACGCCAGGCCGGGCACGGGGGCCTTGCCGCGGCTCTGCTGGCGGCCGGTGCCGCCGATCAGGGTCTCGGTGTCGGCGTCCTCGCGGGCGAGGGAGTCGAGGATGTCGGCGATGCGCTTGCGGAGCGCGGTCGGCTCGATGCCGTGCTCGGCGTTGTAGGCCTGCTGCTTGGCGCGGCGCCGGTTGGTCTCGTCGATCGCGCGTTCCATGGACGGGGTGACCGTGTCGGCGTACATGTGGACCTGGCCGGACACGTTCCGGGCCGCGCGGCCGATCGTCTGGATGAGGGACGTCTCGGAGCGCAGGAAGCCCTCCTTGTCGGCGTCCAGGATCGCGACGAGGGACACCTCGGGCAGGTCGAGGCCCTCGCGGAGCAGGTTGATGCCGACCAGGACGTCGTACTCCCCGGCGCGCAGCTCGCGGAGCAGCTCGATGCGGCGCAGCGTGTCGACCTCGCTGTGCAGGTAGCGGACCTGGATGCCGAGTTCGAGCAGGTAGTCGGTGAGGTCCTCGGCCATCTTCTTGGTGAGGGTGGTGACGAGGACGCGCTCGTCCCGCTCGGTGCGCTCGCGGATCTCGTGGATGAGGTCGTCGATCTGGCCCTTGGTGGGCTTGACGACGACCTCGGGGTCGATGAGGCCGGTGGGGCGGATGACCTGCTCGACGACGTCGCCCTTGACGCGGTTCATCTCGTACGTGCCGGGCGTCGCGGACAGGTACACGGTCTGCCCGATGCGGTCGAGGAACTCCTCCCACTTCAGGGGGCGGTTGTCCATCGCGGACGGCAGCCGGAAGCCGTGCTCGACCAGCATCCGCTTGCGGGACGCGTCGCCCTCGTACATCGCGCCGATCTGCGGGACGGTCTGGTGGGACTCGTCGATGACGAGGAGGAAGTCCTCCGGGAAGTAGTCGATGAGGGTGTTGGGGGCGCTGCCGGGGCCGCGCCCGTCGATGTGGCGGGAGTAGTTCTCGATGCCGGAGCAGGTGCCGACCTGCCGCATCATCTCCACGTCGTAGCTGGTGCGCATGCGCAGGCGCTGCGCCTCCAGCATCTTGCCCTGCCGCTCCATCACGGCGAGCGTGTCCTCCAGCTCGGCCTCGATGTCGCGGATGGCCCGCTCCATCCGCTCGGGGCCGGCGACGTAGTGGGAGGCGGGGAAGACGTACAGCTCCTCGTCCTCGGTGATCAGCTCGCCGGTGAGCGGGTGCAGGGTGGCGAGCTTCTCGATCTCGTCGCCGAACATCTCGATGCGGACGGCGAGCTCCTCGTACTGCGGGATGATCTCGATGGTGTCGCCGCGGACCCGGAACGTGCCGCGGGTGAACGCGAGGTCGTTGCGCGTGTACTGCATGCCGACGAGCTGGCGGAGCAGGTCGTCGCGCTCGATCTCCTGGCCGACGTTGAGGCGGACCATGCGGTCGACGTACTCCTGCGGCGTGCCGAGGCCGTAGATGCAGGACACGGACGCGACGACGACGGTGTCGCGGCGGGTGAGCAGCGAATTGGTGGCCGAGTGCCGCAGCCGGTCGACCTCGTCGTTGATCGAGGAGTCCTTCTCGATGTAGGTGTCGGTCTGCGGGATGTACGCCTCGGGCTGGTAGTAGTCGTAGTACGAGACGAAGTACTCGACGGCGTTGTTCGGCAGCATCTCGCGCAGCTCGTTGGCGAACTGCGCGGCGAGGGTCTTGTTCGGCTGCATGACCAGGACGGGCCGCTGCACCTTCTCCACCAGCCACGCGATCGTCGCGGTCTTGCCGGTGCCGGTGGCGCCGAGCAGCACCGCGTCCTTCTCGCCGCCCTCGATGCGGGCCGTGAGCTCGGCGATCGCCTGGGGCTGGTCGCCCGACGGCGTCATCTCGGTGACGACCTCGAACGGCGCCACGCGCCGCCGCAGATCCGTGATCGGCCGCATCGTCGCCCCTCCCCCTCGTCCGGCGTTCTCCCGTGCTTCCCCAACAGTACGCAAGGCCGCCGACATTCCGTATCCCCGCTGGTCAGGGGCCGATATCGGAGGGGGCCGACGTCAGGAGGCGGGCAGCGGGATCCTGGCGCGGACGGCGTAGCCGCCCCTGCGGGGCCCGGCCTCGAAGCTGCCGCCGAGGGCCGTGACGCGCTCGCGGAGGCCGACCAGGCCGTTCCCGCCGCTCGGCAGGCGGTGCTCGGGGCGGGCGGTGGGCGGGTCGTTGGCGATCTCCACCTCGATGGCCTCGGGGAGCAGGTCGAGCCCGACGCGGGTGTCGGCGGCGCCGGCGTGCTTGTGGACGTTGGTGAGCGCCTCCTGGACGAGGCGGTAGACCGTCCGTCCCACGGCGGCGGGCATGGGGCGCTCGTCCCCGCGGATCGACAGGTCGACGCGGAGGCCCGCCGCGCCCGACTGCCCGACCAGTTCCCGGACGTGCGCCAGGGTGACGGCCTCCTGGGGCAGCGCCTCCTCGCCCTGCCGCAGGACGCCGATGACGTGGCGGAGCTCCTCCAGCGCCTGCCGTCCCATGTCCCCGATGACGCCGGCGGTCTCGGCGGCCCGGCCCGGGTCGCGGGCGGCGATCGCCTTCAGGGCCCCGGCGTGGACGACCATGACGCTGATCCTGTTGGCGACCACGTCGTGCATCTCCCGGGCGATGCGGGTGCGTTCCTCGCCCCGCGCGCGCTCTGCGAGCAGGTGCTGTTCCCGTTCGAGGCGCGATGCCCGCTCCTGGAGCGAGACCACGAGCTGCTTGCGCGCGCCCATGTAGAGGCCCAGCAGGATGGGCACGGCGACGAACGCGACCCCGAATATGGCCTGCGCGGGGAAAGACTCGTTCGACGACGTCGGCCCTGGGAAGGCGAGCGAGCTGACATATCCGGCCAGGGCGAGCGCCACGACCGTCCTGCGGGACGTGGTGTACGCGGCGAGCGAGTACACGATCACGAGCGCGGCGAAAGCGCCCGCTCCGGTGATCGTGCCGAAGACGAGCAGGAAGAGCATGAGCCCGACCGGGTAGATGCGCCGCACCACCGTGGCCAGGCCGAGGATGACGCTGCACACCGAAACGACGGGCGGCGGCAGCCAGAAATCCTGCTCGACGAACCATAGGAAGCAGCCGTCGCCCGCGGCCAGCGTCACGGCTATGGCTATGTCGAGCGCGCGTGACCGTCGCGCAGGCCACGCGGACGACCACCAGCCCCGCACGTGCATGCGACGAAGCCTATAGCGACCGGCGGGTAGCAAAGGTCGTCCTGGTCGGGGAGGGGGACGGGCCGACGAACAGGCCGATGGCGGGCGGCATCACCGCAAGGCACGCGATTCCCCCTATCCGTGGGCTTTCCCGCGCTCCGGGTGCTGTGGTTACGATGACGGCGCCGACCGTGCTGTTCGTGTGGGACGACCCCGCGCCCGCGAACCGCGCCCCGAAGCGCCCTCCGGCGCCGACCCAGGACGGGGTAACCGCAGAACATGACCCGCTTCACCAACTGGTTCGGGAAGAACGCCGACGCCGTGATCGCGCTGATCCTCGCCGTCGTCGTCGCGGTGATCGGCCTCGGCGTGCAGATCGACAACGAGGCGGAGATCACCAACAGCGCGATCCTCGCGGTGATCGGCCTGCTGGCGACGTCGGTGCTGCGGGACCGCGGGCGGCGCATCCCCGTCGAGGCGGAGGTTCGCGACACGCTGCGGGCGTCCTCGTCCACGCTGGACGACCTGAGCGGCAGGCTCAGCCACATCGAGGCGTTCGAGAGCGTCCTGTCCGACACCAAGCGCGCTCTGGACGAGACCACCGTCGTCCGCGTCATCAGCGGCGCGCAGGTGGCGCAGGTGCTCGAAGAGGCCCGCCGCGACACCGACCGCTGGTTCTTCAAGGGCGGGACAGGCACCTACATCCGCGCGCGGACGCTGCCGGAGTGCGTGGCGGCGGCGCGCAGAGACCGCCGGACCCTTCTGTTCCGCCTGGAGATCCTCGACCCCACCGACGTGGACGTCTGCGAGGCGTACGCGCGTCACCGCCGCTCGGTGTCGGACGGCCCGGACGCCACGGGCGAGCCCTGGACGCTGGAGCGCACCCGCAAGGAGGCGTACGCGACGCTCCTGGCGGCGTGCTGGCACAAGCAGCGGTTCGCCATGCTCGACATCGACATCGGCCTGGCGCGGACGATGACGACGCTGCGCTACGACCTGGCGTCGTCGCGGGTCGTGGTCACGCGCGACGACCCACGCGGCGAGGCGCTCGTCGTCGACAGCAACAAGTTCTACTACAGCTGGGTCAGCGCGGAGCTGCAGACCAGCCTGGACCAGGCCCGCCGCGTCCCCGTCGAGCAGGCGCGGCTGGCCCCGCTGGACGACGAGCCGACCGTCGAGGAGGTCCGCAAGCTCTTCGAGGTGATCGGGATCGACCTCGCGCAGGGCTACACCGACCGCGACGTGATCGAGATCATCCGGAAGGCGCTGCGGGCGAGGGACCCCTACGAGTGACCCGTGAACTGGTGACCGAGTGAGGTACGAGGAGATCCGCCGGGAGATCGACGCCGGTACCGCGGCGCGGACGCTGCCGGCCTGGGCCGGCAGGGTCCTGGACGACGTCGCGGCTGGCCGTTCCCCTGTCCCGGCCCTACGGCATCCTCTGGGTTTCGTGTGCCTTCCCGTGGAGCGCGACGGCGATTTCGGGGTGTGCCTGCACATCTGGACGCCGGAGGTGCGTCCGGCGCCGTCCACCACATCGCTGGTGCACTGCCACAGCTGGGACCTGTTGAGCTTCGTCCTGTACGGGACGGTGCGGAACGTGCGGATGGACATCCGCACGAACACCGGCGAGGAGCCGGCGGAGGCGACGCAGCAGATCTTCGAGGTCGTCAGCCAGGGCGACGTGGACGAGCTGAGGGCCACGGGACGCGCCGTCCAGTACTCCCCCGGCCGTTCCAGCGCCCACCGCACCGGCGAGTCGTACACCCTGCCTGCCGGTGTGTTCCACACCACGCTCATAGAGGACGGCAAGGAAGCCGCTACGGTCGCGCTGGGCCGCCAGACACCCGGCAGCGGCGACCTGTCGCTCGGCCCTCTGGACACCCCCACTCACCGGGTGCACCGTTCACGTTCCGACCATGCCGACACGGTGCGCGCCCTGCGGCGATCTGCCCGCAGCATCGCCGCCGCTCACCCGTCCCGTGCGTGGGCTCCGCCCGCGCCCGACCCGGCTGGAAAGGCCCGATGAGATCCATGACCCCGTCACCGGCCCTTCCCGTCGATCTCTCGGCGGCCCGCCGGGTGGCCGTGGCGGCCGCCGAGGCGGCGGGCGAACTGCTCAGCGCCGGTGTGGACGGGCCCTTGGGCGTCCGCGTGAAGGGCACGGGCGGGGACGTCGTGACCGATCTCGACACGGCCGCCGAGGAGTTGATCGTCGGGGTGCTGCGGGACGCGTATCCGGGGCATCGCATCATCGCCGAAGAGTCCGGCGTCCTGGAGGGCGCGCCGGGCGAGGAGATGGTCTGGCTCGTCGACCCCTTGGACGGCACCAACAACGTGGCGATCGGCATGCCCGTGTACGCGGTGGGCCTGGCGTTGTGCGCGCGCGCAGAGCCAGTTCTGGGCGTCGTCCACGACCCGGTGACCGGACGGACGTGGTCCGCCGTGCGCGGCCGGGGCGCCGTCGGCCCGGACGGTAGGCCGTTGACGCTCGCAGACCGTCCGCGGCCTGGACGGGAGAAGAATCCCGTCCTGGCATGGACCCAGGGCCATCAGGTCAAGTCCAGCGATCCGGTGGCGTTCGCCATGCGCTCGGCCCTGGAGGACCGGTGCGCGCGGATGCTGCAGCTATGGGCGCCGCTGGTGGCGTGGACGATGCTGGCGCGCGGCGACATCGACGGGATCGTCGGCTACCTGCCCGAGATCGTGGACCTGCCGGCCGGGGCGCTGCTGGCCGCGGAGGCGGGCGCCGAACTGCGCCGCCTGGACGGACGACCGTACGAGCTGGGCATCGACCTTCCAGCATCGGAACTGGGGTTCGTGGCGGCGCGTCCGGAACTGCTCGACCGCCTCCTGGAGACCACGACGAAGATCTGCACGCGGCTGGGCGGCGGCCAGAACGGCCACGTCGCGTAGCGAAACCGTCAACTGGTCACCAGCAAGGCCGGGACGGTGGCCGCGCAGCCCGCGACGGCCAGAACAGTCCCTGTGAGCACGAATTTGCGGATCGGGACCCGGACGTTCCAGCGGCGGCACCACTCGAACCACAGCAGCGTGGCCAGCGAACCCCACGGTGTGATGACCGGCCCCACGTTCGTCCCGATGAGCAGTGACAAGAGCTGGTCGCTGTTGGAAGCGGGCACGGCGGACTCACCCGCCACATAGGCGGGCAGGTTGTTGAGGACGTTCGACAGCCCCGCCCCGGAGAACGCGGCCCGGAACGCACCTGCGACGCCGTCGTCCCCGCCTACCAGGGCGCGCATGGCGTCGTCCAGCCCGAACCGTTCGAGCGTGGGCACGACCAGGAACAGGCCCGTGACGAACACCAGGAGCTGCCACGGGATCAGCGCGGGACGCAGCGCCGCCCTGTCGCGGAAGGCGAAGACCGCCACTACCACGGCGGCCGGGATGGTCGCGGCGATGCCGAGCTGGATGCCGGTGTGGACGCCGGCGAGGATCGCGCCGATGAAGATCAGACAGGCGAGGCCGGTGGCGGAGAACAGCACGCGGTCCTTGACGGGCGCGGGCTCGGGCGGGTCGTAGGCGTCCTCGCCGCGCATGCTCCGCCGCCAGTAGAACGCCCACAGCAGCGCCATCGTGACGGCCAGGACCGCGAGCTGCGGAGCCCACATGCGCGCTGCGAATTCGCGGGTCTCCAGCGCGACCCGGTCGGCGGCCAGCAGGTTGGTCAGATTCGACACCGGCAGCAGCAGGCTTGCGGTGTTGGCTAGCCACACGGTGGTCATGGCCAGCGGAAGCGTCGCGATCCGCGCACGCGCCGCCAGCGCCAGCATGACCGGTGTCAGCAGCACGGCTGTCGTATCGAGGTTGAGGAAGATGGTCGTCAACGACGCGAACGCCACGCACAGCACGAACAACGCGACGTAGTTCCCGCGCCCGGCCCGTGCCAGCCGCTGCGCGATCGCGTCGAAGACTCCGGCCTCCTTGGTCAGCTCCGCGAGGATGATGACGCTGAACAGGAAGAGCAGCAGCGGCGCGACCCGTCCCACGCTCGAACGGGCCGTATCGGCAGGCAGCAGGCCGGTGGCGACGAAAACGACGCCGAGAACGAGGACGCCGATACGGATCCAGTCGAGAACGCCTAGGGAGCGCGCCGCGCGGCGCACGAACTCGATCCGGGCTGACACCGCGCCATGATCCCATAGCGCTCCCAGACACCGGACGACATGATCCCCAAGGCGGCACGGGACGCTGAATTCCCCGTCCAGGCGCGGGATACTGGCGGCATGACACCCCCCGGCGGCGAGCCCCGACACAACGCCAGGCAGGAGCGTCCGACCGACTTCTTCATCAGCTACTCCCCCGCGGACGAGCGGTGGGCGTCCTGGATCGCCTGGCAGCTGGAGGCCGCCGGGCACCGGACGATGATGCAGGCGTGGGACTTCGTGCCCGGCACCAACTTCATCGACTTCATGGACCGGGGCCTGTCGGAGGCCAAGGCCGTGGTCGCGGTGCTGTCGCGCAACTACCTGCGTTCCAGGTACGGACGGCTGGAATGGATGGCGGCGCTGCGGGCCGACCCGGACGACCCCGCCCGCAAGCTGGTCACGGTCCGGATCGAGGACTGCCCGATCGACGGGCTGCTGTCCACGATCACCTACGTGGACCTGGTCGGGATCGACGACCCGGACGAGGCGCGCGGGCTGCTCATGCGGCGCATCGGCGAGGCCCTCGCCGGCCACGCGCGTCCCCAGGACGGCCCGGGCTTCCCCGGGCCGGGCCCGGCCCTCCCGCAGTCCCGGCCGCCGGCTCCGGGCCGTCTGGAGGCCGCTGAGGGGCAGGAGGACGGCGGCGGGCGGCCGGATCCGGCCGGGGAGCGGCCCGCCCGGCGGGCGCCCGTGGCCGCGCCGGTGTTCCCCGCGTCGGACGAGGGCGGCGACGAGCCGCGCGAGCACCTCAGCGTCCTGCACGTCTCAGGCCCCCGCTTCGGGCGGACGCTCGCCGAGCCCGGCGAACCCACCACGGCCAGCGAGTTGCAGGACCGCATCTGGAGCGACGTGACGCGGCTGGCCGATTCCGGTGTGCCGCGCCCCGAACTGCTCGTCGTCACCGGGAACATCACCCATTCGGGCAGCCGCAAGGAGTTCGCCGAGGCCCTGTCGTTCCTGACGAGCCTGCGTGCGCTGCTGGGCCTGGAGGCGCAGCGCGTCGTGGTCGTCCCCGGCACGCACGACGTGACCCGTGCGGCGTGCCAGGCGTACTTCTCCAGCTGTGAGGCCGACGACATCGAGCCGCAACCGCCGTACTGGCCGAAATGGCGGCATTACGCGGGGCTGTTCAAGGAGTTCTACCAGGGCATCGACGCGCTCATCTTCGACAGCGCGCAGCCGTGGACGCTTTTCCCCATCCCGGATCTGCGGGTCGTGGTCGCCGGTCTGAATTCGACGCTGCCGCAGACCCACCGCGAGGCCGACCGGTACGGACGAGTCGGACGGGCGCAGGCGGCCTGGTTCAACGAACGCCTCCGTCATTTCGAGGACGAGGGATGGCTCCGCCTAGGCGCGATCGAGCACACGCCCATAGCCGGTGAGCCGGGAGCACTCCGCGACCCCGAAACCATCGACATGTTGCTCAGCGGGCACCTCAACCTGTTCTTCCAGGGGACGGAGTCGGAATTGGGCGCCGTTCCCCTCCTGGGCAATGGCGTCCCGTCCGTTCCCGCGCTCGGCCCTGGGCGCCACCAGATCGTGGTCATGCGGCGCGATGGCCTGGACAGGTGGATTCCAGAAGACGCCGAACGGCGCGGCCCAGAACGGCTCGAAGTGTCGTGGTCGAGTGCCCAGGGAACGTTCCCGCCGCCTGCCGCGGAGGCGCCGCCGCCCCCGCC
>NZ_SMKT01000156.1 GCF_004348735.1 Actinomadura sp. KC06 | reverse complement strand
GCCCTCGCCCGTCCCCGTCCCGCCGCCGCTCCCGCTCACCACGCCGTCCGCGTCGCCGCCCCCGTCCGCCGGACGCGGCGAGTACGGATACTCCCGGCGCACCACGTTCATCGTCTCCGCCGTGGCGGCCGCCCTCGTCGCCGCCGCCGTCGCCGCGGGCCTCTACTACCTCGGCCGGCCGGACGACAAAGGGACGAACGGGGGCGGTGGGTCCGCGTTCCCGTCCGGGGCGATGCTCGTCCGGATGGACACGGCGCCCGGCTGGCCGAAGGAGTGCCACGGCGACCTCGGCCTCTACAAGCCCGGCGAAGCGTCCGCGACGCCCCTCGTCACCGGGCCGCAGTGCGACATCCTCCCCGAGCGGTCGCCGGACAAGAACCGCGTCGCGTTCACCAGGCAGCACGCCAGGACGGCCGAGGCATGGGTGGTGAACGCCGACGGCGGCGCCGCGCGGAAGGTCACCGACATCGCCCGCGGCACCCGGGTGACGTGGTCGCCGGACGGCGCGCGTCTGGCGTACGTGGCCGACAAGGGCGGCGTCCGGCAGATCTTCACGATCCCGGTGGAGGGCGGCCGGGCCACCCAGCTCACCACCGACGCCTTCTTCAAGGACGACCCGATGTGGTCGTCCACGAACCGGATCGTCTTCTGGAGCCGGCAGACCGGCGACGACCAGATCTACACCCTCGACCCGGACCGTCCCGGAGCCCCGTGGACGCGGGTGACGAAGGACGGCGTCCGCTCGGTCGACCCGGAGTGGTCCCCCGACGGGCGCAAGATCGCCTTCACCCGCGGCCCCGACGAGCGCAGCGACATCTGGGTCATGAACGCGGACGGCACCGACCCGCGCGCGGTGACGGCCGGCGCCGACGACGACATGGACCCGGCGTGGTCCCGCGACGGCGGCTGGCTCTGCTACGTGCGCGGCGCGGTCGGGGAACCGGTGATCCACGCCGTCCGCGCGGACGGCAAGGACGACCGCGTCGTCACCCCGGCGAACCGCACCTTCGGCCACCCCTACTGGCTGTAGCGCGGCCCGCCGGTCGCGGGCGCCACTCGCCGCCGGGCGCTACTCGCCGCGGGCGGCGGGAGCGGGCTCCCCAGGCGCCTCCGGGGCTTCCGGGGCCTCGGCGGCGGGCGGGGCCTGGACGCGGGCCAGGGCGCTCGGCCACCACATGTGCCGTCCGACGTCCAGGTTCAGCGCCGTGACCAGCACCGACCGGACGATGAACGTGTCGAGCAGCACCCCGAACGCGACCGCGAAGCCGAGTTCGGCGACGAACACCAGCGGCAGCGACCCGAGCGCCGCGAACGTCCCGGCCAGCACCGCGCCCGCCGAGGTGATGACGCCGCCGGTCGCGGCGAGCCCGATCAGCGCGCCGCGCCGCGTCCCGACCCGTCTCGACTCCTCGTGGACGCGGGTCATCAGGAAGATGTTGTAGTCGGTCCCGAGCGCGACGAGGAACACGAACGACCACAGCGGGAACGACGGATCCGCCGCGTGGAACCCGAACACGTGGTTGAACATCAGCGCGCTGACCCCGAGCGCCGCCGCGTAGGACAGCACGACCGTCGCGACGAGGATCAGCGGCGCGACGAGGGCGCGCAGCAGCACCGCGAGGATGCCGAACACGACGACGAGGACGATCGGGATCACGGCGTTCTGGTCGCGCCGGGACGCGTCGGTGATGTCGAGCGTCACCGCCGACGCGCCGCCGACCTTGGCGTCCGCGCCGGGCACGGCGTGCACGGCGTCGCGGGCGCGTTCGACGGCGGTGAACCCGCGTTCGCCGTCGGGCGGCGCGGTGAGCGTGCCCTCCAGGTAGACGAGGCCGCCGGACGGCCGTCCGGGATTGGTCCCGGCGAGCTTGACGTCCGAGACGTCGGGCACCTTGGCGAGCGCGGCGCGGACGGCGTCCTGCGTGCCGTCCTTGGTGACGATCTGGAGGGGAGAGCCGCTGCCCGCGGGGAAGTGCCGTCCGAGGACCTCCTCGCCCGTGACCGAGTCGGGCTTGCCGGTGCTGAACGACTCGCTGGCCGGGAGCGGCCCCGTGCGCAGCCCGAACAGCCCGAACGCGAGCCCGCCGAGCACCACGGCCGTGACCAGCCACGTGACCCGCGGCCGGACGGCCACGAACGCGCCGACCCTGGCCCACGCGCCGCGCTCGGACGGCTCGTCCGTGCCGAACCTGGGGCGGCGGGGCCAGAACATCCAGCGCCCGCAGATCACCAGCAGCGCGGGCAGCAGCGTCACCATCGCGGCGAGCGCGACGGCCACGCCGATCGCCATCACCGGGCCCATGCTCTTGGTGGAGTTCAGGACGGCGACGAGCAGGCACAGCATGCTCAGCGCCACCGTCGAGCCGCTCGCGACGATCGCGGGCCCGGCGCGGTGCAGCGCGATCGCCATCGCCTCGTGCCGGTCCTGGTGCCGCCGCAGCTCCTCCCGGTAGCGGGCGATGAGCAGCAGCGCGTAGTCGGTTCCCGCGCCGAACACGAGGACGGTCAGGATGAACGCGGCCTGCCCGTTCACGGTCAGCCCCGCGTTGTCGGCCAGCAGGTAGATGACCGCCTGCGCCGCGATCAGCGCGAAGCCCACGCACACCAGCGGCGCGAGCCACAGGATCGGGCTGCGGTAGGTGAGCAGCAGGATCCCGATGACGATGGCGGCGGTGATGAACAGCAGCGACTTGTCGAACCCGGCGAACACGTTGCTGAAGTCGCCCGCGTACCCGGCGGGCCCGGTGACGTGCGCCTCCAGCCCCGGCGCGCCCTTCTGGACGATGTCGCGGTAGTCGTCGACGGCCGGGCCGAGCAGGTCCCAGCCGTCGTTGCCGACCTTGACGTTGACGAGGGACTCCAGCGCCTTCCCGTCCTTGGACGGGATCGGCCCCTCGACGCTGATGGCGAGCCGGCGCGGCGGCACGGAGCCCTTGGGGTCGCCGGTGACGGCCTGGAGGCGCGGCACGTCCGCGGCCGCCTTGGCCCGGTCGGCGGCGGTGAGCGCGGCGCCGTCGCGGTGGTAGATGACCACGGCGGGGAAGGTGTCGGCGGGCACGAACCGCTCGGACAGCTCGACGACCCGCGTCGACTCGGCGTCCGCCGGCAGCCACGCCGACGACTCGTTCGACTGCGCGCCGGTCAGCTTGCCCGCGAGCGGCATCGCCACGGCGAGTAGAACGATCCAGACCGCCAGCACGACCCATTTGCCGCGACGTCCGCAGGGCAGGGAGGCGAACTTGTACGCACGTGTCATCAGGAACCCCCAGATTTCAGGGCACCGATCTTCCGCCGCCGAATCCCGCTCGGCAAGACATATCGCGTCTGCGAGGGGGCCTGGAGACCGCTTCCGGTCAGTCTGTGATCATGCCCCGGGGATCAGGTCCCGTGATCATGTCGAGGCGGCGGAGGATCACGCCCTCGCGCAGCGCCCAGGGGCAGATCTCCAGCTCGGTCAGCTCGAACAGGTCCATCGCGGCGTCCGCGACGATCACCCCGGCGAGCAGCTGCTCCGCACGCCGCTCGGACACGCCGGGCAGCTCGGCCCGCTCGGCGGACGGCATCGCGGCGAGCTTCTCCGCCCAGTCGGTCAGGTCGGCGCCCGCGAGCGTCCGCCGCTGGTACGGTCCATCGGCCGACGGGGCGGCGCCGGCGATGCGGGCGAGCTGCCGGAACGTCTTGGACGTCGCGACCGCGTGGTCGGGCGGGCCGTACCGGGTGACGTCCCCGACCCGGCGGGCGATCTGCGCCCGGACGTGCCGCCGCAGGCTCCGGACCTCGTCCGGGGGCGGCGGGTCGGCGCTGAACCAGTTCCGGGTGAGCCGGCCCGCGCCGAGCGGCAGCGAGAACGCCACGTCCGGCTCCTCGTCGATGCCGGACGCGATCTCCAGCGACCCGCCGCCGATGTCGACCACGAGCAGCCGTCCCGACGACCAGCCGAACCAGCGCCGCACCGCGAGGAACGTCAGCCGCGCCTCCTCCTCGCCGGACAGCGCCCTGATGTCGATCCGCTTGTCGGCGCGGATCCGCGCCAGGACCTTCTCGCCGTTGGCGGCGTCGCGGACGGCGGACGTGGCGAACGCGACCAGGTCCTCGACGCCCTTGTCCTCCGCGATCTGCAGCGCGTCGTCGACGAAGTCCCGCAGCTGCGTCTCGCCCTCGTCGGAGAGGCGGTCGCCCTCGTCCAGATGGTCGGCGAGCCGCATGTCCGCCTTGTGCGAGAACGCGGGCAGCGGACGGGCTCCCTCGTGGGCGTCCACCACGAGCAGGTGCACGGTGTTCGAGCCCACGTCCAGCACGCCGAGTCGCATGCTTACGACGCTAGCGGACGGTCTCGCGGCGACCAGGGCTGACCGCCCCCGAATCGGCCGTGACCGGCACATTCCGCACGCGGGGTGACGGATGGATACAGAAGTGTGACCGCCCGGCCCCACCCGCGGGCCGGGCGGCGGGCGGCTGCGGCTACGGTGTCGGGCATGAGGGGGTGCCGGGCATGACGGAGGGTTCGGAGCGGCGATGGCGGGTGCCGCCCGCCCAGGTCGCGGTGAAGTGCGCCGGGGCGGCGGCCGTCACGGCGCTCGCCGTCCTCTACAGGGACGACCCCCAGTTCCTGTTCCTCGCGGCCGCGGCGGCCATCGGGCTGAACGCGCTCGCGCTGCGCGACCTGGTCGCCCCGGTGCGGCTGGCCGCCGACGGCGACGGCGTCACCGTCGTGACCGGCTACGCGGGGCGCCGCCGCCTCCCGTGGGACGCGGTGACCTCCATCCGGGTGGACGAGCGGCGCCGCCTCCTCCTGCACACCCGCATGCTGGAGATCGAGACCGAGGACGACCTGCACCTGCTCAGCGCGTTCGACCTGGGCGCGGACGTCCACGACGTCGCCGACGAGCTGTACCGCCTCCGCGCCCGGACCGGCCCCTGACCTCGTCCCGCTACAGGACGGGCGGCGGAAGCTCGTCCGGCGTGGGGAACGAGCTTTGCGCGCCCGCCTTGCGGACGGCCGCCGCCCCGGCACGCGCCGCGTAGCGGGCGGCGTCGAGCAGCGAATCCCCGTGCGCGAGCCGCAGGCAGAGCGCGGCGGTGAACGCGTCGCCCGCGCCGGTCGTGTCGACAGCCTCCGCCTGCGGGGACGCGATCCGGGCCGGTGCCGTGACGCCGTCCGCGAGCACGACGCCGTCCGCGCCGAGGGTGACGACGACGGAACGAGGCCCGGACCGGACGAGCGCCGCCGCCATCGCGCGCGGATCGCGGTCCGTGTCCTCGCCGATGAGAAAGGCCGCTTCGTGCTCGTTGACGACGAGGGGATCGCAGAGGGCGAGCAGCTCATCGGGAACGGGCGCGGGCGGCGACAGGTTAAGGACGATCCGTCCGCCCGCCTCCGCGGCGAGGCGGGCGGCGGCCAGCACGGCGGGCAGCGGCACCTCCAGCTGGAACGACACGACGGACGCGCCCGCGATCATCGCGCGGGCGGCGGCCACGTCGTCCGGGCCGAGCCGGGCGTTGGCGCCGGGCGAGACGATGATGCTGTTGTCGCCGTCCGGCCCGACGGCGATCAGCGCGACGCCGGTCGGCGCGTCCGGCGCGGTGGCAAGATGGGCGAGGTCGACGCCGTCCGCCGCGAGGGCGCCGCGCAGCAGTTCGCCGTGGCCGTCGTCGCCGACGCGTCCGACGAGCCCGGCCCGGCCGCCGAGCCGGGCCGCCGCGACCGCCTGGTTGGCGCCCTTGCCGCCCGGATGCGTGGCCAGGTCGGAGCCGAGGACGGTCTCCCCCGGCGCGGGCCGCCGGTCGACCCCGACCACCAGGTCCGCGTTGACCGATCCGACGACGACGACATCCCAGTCCCGTGAGCGCACGGGTAACGGACTACAGGGCCGGACGCGTCCTCGCAACCACACCCCGCCGCGCGGTCACCGCATGCGCAGCTCGGCCAGGTCGATCACCTCGCCCAGCTCCGCCACGGACGGGTAGTAGCCGCGGCCGACGAACGCCCCGTCCCTCGTGGCCAGCAGCGCGCTCTCGCCCCGGACCCCGGCGAACTCCGCCCACACCCGGTGCGCCCCGGTGAGCCGCACCGCCGTCACCCGCAGGCCGCCCGGCCCCGTCCAGCTCCGTTGATCATCCCCCATGCACAGAACGTTATGCTCTGTGACTTTCCGTAATGTAGGCGGGTTCCGCGTCGGGACGCGGCGACCGCACGCCGCGGACCTGCACGAGCACGCTCACCGCGCCGAGCACGGCCGCCAGGCCCAGCGCGATCAGCGGCAAGACGTACCGAGCACACCCATTCGGCGACGCTCGGTCACGTCGAGCTGAGCCTTGACGTCCTCCCCCGTCTGAAGGCGGGGGATTCCAACCCCTCCCCTACGCAGGCAGGAGAACCGGGTGAGGTTCGCGGTTCACCGGCCGGGCTACCGCCCCGCCTCCCCGCGCAGCCACCGTGCGTCCCACGGCGGTGTCTCGGATGTTGCGTGCCGCGTTGACGTCGGCGTTGTCGCGGTGCCCGCAGGCCACACAGCGGAACACCGCTTGGCTCTCGCGGTTGTCCCGGGCGCGGTGCCCGCAGGCATGGCAGGTCTGCGACGTGTATGCCGGGTCGACCCGGACCAGGCGTCCTGGTGCCTTGTGCTCCAGGCGGGTGACGAGCCGACCCCACCCGTTGGCCAGGATCGAGCGGTTGAGCCCTGTTTTGGCGCGGACGTTGGTGCCGGGGGCGTCAACGGTGCCCTTGGCCGAGCGGGTCATGGCGCGCACGTTCAGGTCCTCGACGGCGATCACGTCGAATCGGCGTGCCAGATCCGTGCTGGTCTTCTCCACCCAATCCTTGCGGCGGTCGGCCTCACGCGCTTTGAGCCGTGCGATGGCGGCCTTGACGCGGGCGCGGCGGTTGGACCCCCGACGGGCGCGGGCCAGACGGCGCAGTAGCCGCTCCAGCCGGACCTTCTCACCCGGCGTCAACCCCGGCACGGTGGAGGTCTCGCCCGTGGACAGCGCGGCGGACACGGCCACGCCTCGATCGACACCGACCGCCTCACCATTACCTGGCCCCGGAACCGGAGGCGGGACCGCAGCGAAGGCGACATGCCACCGGCCAGCGCGGTCACGCCTCACCCGGAACGACTTCACCTCCGGCCGGACGGGCCGCGACCAGCGGAACCGCACCCACCCCACCTTCGGCACCCGCACCGCACCGGTGCGGCGCGACAACCGCCGCACATCCCAGGCTCGACCGCGAGCCCCAACGATCCGGAACCCCTCATGCACACCGGCCTTACGCCAGGTAGGGCGCCGGTGCGTGCCCGCAAAAAAGTTCGCCATCGCCTGCGCGAAGTCCTTGAGCGCCTGCTGCTGCACCGTCTGCGAACCGGCCGCCAACCACGGGTTGGCCGCGCGGGCCTCGGTCAACTGACGGGCCTGGGCGACATACCCCGGGGCCGGGCCCCGCCGCGGCGTCCACCACGCCTGCTGCTCCACCGCCAGATTCCACACGAACCGGGCATGCCCGCAATGCTCCAAGAGCAGCGCCTCCTGGGCAGAGGTCGGGCACAGGCGATACCGGGACACGCCCCGCACCATACCGACCGCCACCGACAAACCCCGGACAGTCATCGTGCCCCACCGCGATCCAGGTCGCCGCCACCAGCCGCCAGCGATGCGAGGATCCGCGCAACGCGCGCAGCAGGCGGACGCGGGACGCGCTGCTGGCGGCCACCCGCGAGATCCTGGAGAGCGACGGCTTCGAGGCGCTCACCATGACCGAGGTCGCCAAGCGGGCCGGGGTGTCACGGCAGGGCGTCTACCTGCACTTCTCCTCGCGCACCGAGCTCGTGACGGCCCTGTTCGGCTTCATCGCCGAGCAGGAGGGCCTGCGCGACTCGCTCGCCCCCGTGTGGGACGCGCCCGACTCGGTGTCCGCGCTGCGCGCCTGGGCCCGGCACCTGGCCGCCTACCACCCGCGCCTGATGACCGTCGACCGCGCGATCGACCGCGTCCGGCACGCCGACCCCGACGCCGCCCGGCACCGCGCCACCGTCGACGAGAACCAGTTCCGCACCTGCCGCCGCCTCGCCGAACGGCTGGACGCCGAGGGCCGCCTCGCCGCCCACTGGACGGTCGCGACCGCCGCCGACATGCTGTGGGGCCTCATCGCCACCGACATCTTCGAGCGCCTGCTCACCGGCCGCGACTGGACGCCCGACGCCCTGGCGGACCATCTCGTGGCGCTGTACGAGGCGACGTTCGTCAAGAACTGAACGCGCCCGGTCCCGGTTCCCCGGACGGCGGCGGGCGCTTTCAGCGCCGGGTCACGTTCGGTCCCACGCGCGCTGGCTGCGGGCGATCGCCTGGAAAGCGACCTTGAAGGCGGTGAAGCGCTCCTCGCCCAGCTCCTCCCGGTGCCGCCGCTCGATGGCGGCGAGGATGGCGCGGGCCTTGGCGATCTCGTCCAGGCCGTGCTCGGTCGGGACGACGCGCTTGGCGCGGCGGTCGGCGGGATCGGGCTCGCGCCGGACGTAGCCGAGCGCGACGAGCTCGTCGACGATCGTCCCGACGATCTGCTTGTGCTGGCCGGACCGGGCGGCCAGCTCGGTCGCGCGCAGCCCGTCCCGGTCGAGGAACGCGAGGACGGTCCCGTGCCGCGGCCGGACGTCCGGGTGGCCCTGCTCGGCCAGCCGCTGGAACAGCTCCTCCTGCAGTGCCCGCATCAGCTGGCCGGCCAGCATGCCCAGGTCGGGGACCGCACGCCCCGCGCCCGTGGACGCCGCTTCCATGACCGCCTCCCTTTTTAATCACGAATCTTGACTATCAATGCCCGTGACTATAGCGTACTCCCCATCCGCACCGGAGCACTCCGGCGCACACCGACAAGGGAGCCCACGATGGCGAACGAGATCGACACCTACGCCGCGACCAAGCTCGACCCCAAGTACGCCGACATCCTGACGGCGCTCCGCAAGCTGATGGCCGAGGCCGCGCCGGACGCGTCCGAATGCCTCACCTACGGCTCGCCCGCCTGGCGCGGCACGAAGATCCTCGCGGTGATCAGCCAGAGCAAGACGCACCTCACGTTCGCCTTCGAGCGCGGCGCCGAGTTCGAGGACCCGCACGGGCTGCTGGAGGGCGTCGGCAAGAAGACCAGGCACGTCAAGATCAAGACACTGGACGGGATCGACGAGGAGGCCCTGCGCGGATACATCGCCCAGGCCGTCGGCCTGGACGGGAGTTGATCATAGGCTCGGGGCACGCCGACACACCGTTGGAGGAGCGATGCACATCCGCCGCACGAGCGCGCACCACGCCTGGGACAACGCGATCCCGCCGATCGCGACCGTCGCGCCGGGCGACGAGCTCACCGTCGAGACCGCCGAGGCGAGCGGCGGCCAGCTCGGCGCGGAGTCCGGCACGGCCGAGGTCGCCGCCCTCGACTTCGGCCGCGTCAACCCCGTCACCGGGCCGTTCCGCGTCGAGGGCGCCGGTCCCGGCGACGCCCTCGTGATCGACGTCCTCGGCATGGAGACGGGCGACTGGGGCTGGACGGCCTGCATCCCCGGCTTCGGCCTGCTCGCCGACGACTTCCCCGACGCGCACCTGCGCGTCTCCAAGATCTCCGGCGGGGCCGCCGAGCCGCTGCCCGGGCTGCGCGTCCCGGTCGTCCCGATGATCGGCACCATCGGGGTGGCGCCGCCGGAGCCTGGCCCGCACTCGATCGTCCCGCCGCGCCGCTGGGGCGGCAACATGGACGTCCGGCACATCGGCCCGGGGGCGCGGCTCGTCCTGCCGGTCGGCGTGGACGGCGCCCTGCTGTCCCTCGGCGACGCGCACGCCGCGATGGGCGACGGCGAGGTGTGCGGCACGGGCATCGAGACGGACGGCGTGGTGCGGCTCCGCGTGGACGTGCGCAAAGGCGCGGCCCCGCCCACCCCGGTGATCGAGACGCATCCCCGCACACACCGGACCGGCGCGGCACTCGCCACCACCGGAGTCGGGCCCGACCTCATGCAGGCCGCGAAGGACGCCGCCCGCGCCCTCATCGACGAGATCGCCGCGCGCACCGGCATGGCCCCCGTGGACGCCTACCTCCTCGCCAGCATCGCCGCCGACCTGAAGATCTCCGAGGTCGTGGACGTCCCGAACTGGATCGTCTCGGCCCACCTCGAACTGTCCTACCTGTCCTGAAACCTCCGTGGACGGTCCATCGTTGACCCTTCGGGTTCGATCTGGTCGAGCGGGCCCTCAGGGACGGCCGGCGGCCCGGGTGGGGACGGCGCGGCAGCGGCGAAGTGAGCGCCGCAACCGTGCAGTCCGGGCCGCCGGCCGGCCTTTCGAGGCTGTGTAAAACGTTTTAACGATTCGCGATCCGACGGCCAATGACCAGGAGCTCCGAGCTACCTGGCCTGGGCCACGAGGTTGACACGTTTTAATGCGATGCCCCAAAGTGGGCGATGTGGGGACGGTCGGCATCAAGCAGGTCGCGGCCCGCGCCGGGGTCTCGCCGGGGACCGTGTCCAACGTGCTCAACCGCCCCGAGCGCGTCGCGGAGCCGACGCGGGCGCGCGTCGAGAAGGCCATCCACGAGCTGGGCTTCGTCCGCAACGGGTCGGCCTCGACGCTGCGCGCCGGGCACAGCAGCACGATCGGGCTGATGGTCTTCGACCTCGCCAACCCGTTCTGCGCCGACGTCGCACGCGGCGTCGAGGAGGCCGCGAGCGAGCGCGGCTACGCGGTGATCCTGTCGTCGTCCGGCGAGTCGGGTGAACGGGAGCGGCGCAACCTGCGGGTGCTCGCGGAGCAGCGGGTCCGCGGCGTCCTGCTGACGCCGGTCGGCGACGACGGCGACGGCGAGGCGTCGGCGCGGTTGCGGGAGCGGAGCGTCCCGGTGGTGCTGCTCGACCATCCGGCGCCCCGCGCCGACCAGTGCTCCGTCGCCGTCGACGACGTCGCGGGCGGCGAGCTGGCGGCCGGGGAGCTGCTGGCCGGCGGCGCCCGCACGCTGGCGTTCGTCACCGGCCCGCCGACGCTGCGGCGCTGCGCCGACCGGCGGAAGGGCGCGCTGCGGGCGCTCCGGTCCGCGGGGCTCGGCCGCGAGGCCATGCGCGAGGTGCCGGTCGCCGCGCTGAACGCGCGGGCCGGGCAGGAGGCGGCGCGGCGGCTGCTGGAGGCGAGCCCGCCGCTGCCGGACGGGATCTTCTGCGCGAACGACCTGCTGGCGCTCGGCGTCCTGCGCGTCCTGACGCAGGCCGGGCTGCGGGTGCCGACTGACATCACCTTGATCGGGTACGACGACATCGAGTTCACGGCCGCCGCCGCGGTCCCGCTGAGCTCGGTGCGGCAGCCCACCTACCAGCTCGGCCGGATCGCGACGGAGCTGCTGCTCCAGGAGTGCGACGATCCGACCGGGCATGCCCACCAGCGGGTCATGTTCCAGCCCGAGCTGGTGGTCCGCGAGTCGAGCCGTCGTCCGGGGGGAGGCGCCAGGTGAGGGTCGCGCTGTTCCTGACCTGCGTGAACGACACGATGTTCCCGGGGACGGGCAAGGCGGCGGTGCGGCTGCTGCGGCGGCTCGGCCACGACGTCGAGTTCCCCGCCGGGCAGACCTGCTGCGGGCAGATGCACCTCAACACCGGCTACCGGCGGCAGGCGCTGCCCATGGTGAAGGGGTTCGCGGAGACGTTCGAGCCCTACGACGCGGTCGTGACGCCGTCCGCGTCGTGCGGCGCGATGATCCGCGACTGGCATCCGAGGCTCGCGCCGCGGTCCGCCGGGGTCGCGTCCCGCGTCTACGAGCTGTCGGAGTTCCTGGTGGACGTGCTGGGCGTCACCGACGTGGGCGCGTACTTCCCGCACCGCGTCACCTACCACCCGACGTGCCACTCGCTGCGGATGCTGCACGTCGGCGACCGCCCGCTGCGGCTGCTGCGCGCGGTCCGCGGCATCGACCTGGTCGAGCTGCCGGACGCCGCCGAGTGCTGCGGGTTCGGCGGGACGTTCGCGCTGAAGAACTCCGAGGTGTCGGCCGCGATGTGCGCGGACAAGGTCACCGCCGTCCGGGAGACGAAGGCGGAGGCGCTGTGCGCGGCCGACAACTCCTGCCTGATGCACATCGGCGGCGCGCTCACCCGCACGCGCGCCGGGGTGCGGACCGTCCACCTGGCCGAGATCCTCGCGTCCACCGAGGAGGAGCCGTCATGAGCATGCCGACCTACCTGGGGATGCCGTCGTTCCCCGACGCGGCGCGCCGCGCGGTGGCCGACACGCGGCTGCGCGGCAACCTGGCGCACGCGACCACCACGATCCGGGCCCGGCGCGCCGCCGCCGTCGCGGAGCTGGACGACTGGGCCGCGCTGCGGGAGGCGGGCAAGCAGATCAAGGACCATGTCCTGGAGAACCTCGGCCACTACCTGCGGCTGCTGGAGGAGAACGTCGCCGGGGCGGGCGGGACGGTGCACTGGGCGCGGGACGCCGACGAGGCGAACCGGATCGTCGCCGGCCTGGTGAAGGCGACCGGCGAGACCGAGGTCGTGAAGGTCAAGTCGATGGCCACGCAGGAGATCGGGCTCAACGAGTTCCTCGCCGCGGAGGGGATCACCGCCTACGAGACCGACCTCGCGGAGCTGATCGTCCAGCTGGGGGACGACCGCCCGTCGCACATCCTCGTGCCCGCCATCCATCGCAACAGGTCCGACATCCGCGACATCTTCCTGCGCGCGATGGACGATGCCCCCGACGGGCTGACCGACGAGCCCGCCGAGCTGGCGGAGGCGGCGCGGCGGCACCTGCGCGCCAAGTTCCTGTCGGCGAAGGTCGCGGTGTCGGGCGCGAACTTCGCCGTCGCCGACACCGGGACGCTCGTCGTCCTGGAGTCGGAGGGCAACGGCCGGATGTGCCTGACGCTCCCCGAGACGCTGATCTCGGTGATGGGCGTGGAGAAGATCGTGCCGTCCTGGCGGGACCTGGAGGTGTTCCTGCAGCTGCTGCCGCGCTCGTCCACGGCGGAGCGGATGAACCCCTACACCTCCGCCTGGACGGGCGTGCATCCGGGCGACGGTCCGCGCGACTTCCATCTCGTCCTGCTCGACAACGGCCGCACCGCCACCCTGGCCGACGAGGTGGGACGGCAGGCGCTGCGCTGCATCCGCTGCTCCGCGTGCCTGAACGTGTGCCCGGTCTACCAGCGCGCGGGCGGCCACGCCTACGGGTCGCCGTATCCGGGTCCGATCGGCGCGATCCTGTCGCCGCAGATCAGGGGCATCGGGTCGGACGTGGACGCCTCGCTGCCCTACGCGTCGACGCTGTGCGGGGCGTGCTTCGAGGCGTGCCCCGTCGCGATCGACATCCCGGAGGTGCTCGTCCACCTGCGGGCCCGCGCGGTGGAGAAGGGGCCGCGGCACCCCCTCGAACGGGTCGCGATGACGGCGGCGGGATGGACGCTGCGCTCCCCCACCCGGCTCGCGCTCGCACAGCGCGCCGCGTCGGCGTCCCGCCGCGTCGTGGCGCGCCGCGGCCGGATCCGGCGGCTCCCCGGCCCCCTCGGCGCCTGGACGGAGACGCGCGACGCGCCCGCGCCGCCGCCGGAGTCGTTCCGCGCCTGGTGGTCCCGGACGGACGGCGGCCGGAAGGAGGACGGCGGATGAACCCGCGCGAGGAGATCCTCCGCCGGATCGACCGGGTGATGCCGCCCCGCCCGGCCGGCGAGATCGCCGCCGCCTACGACCGGATCGACCGCGGCTACCTGCGCCGCCATCACGCCGCCGACGTTCTGGACCTGTTCGCCGAGCGCGTCGCCGACTACCGCGCGACGGTCCTGCGCGTCCCGGCGCCCGGCGTGGCGGGGACGGTCGCGGAGCGGCTCGCGGCACGGCCCGGCGCCTACGGCGTCCCCGGCGATCTGCCCCCGGAGTGGCTCTCCGCGTCGGACGCCTCGTTCGTCCGCGACCCGTCCGTCCCCGCGCTCGACGGGCTCGCGGGCGCGGTCACCGGCTGCGCCGCCGCGATCGCCGAGACCGGCACGATCGTCCTCGACCACGGCGCCGGGCAGGGGCCCCGCGCGCTGTCGCTCGTCCCCGACTACCACCTGATCGTCGTGCGCATCGAGCAGGTCGCCCCGGACGTGCCCGAGGCGCTGGAGCGGCTCGACCCGCGCCGGCCGCTGACGTTCGTCTCCGGGCCGTCCGCGACGAGCGACATCGAACTGTCCCGCGTGGAGGGCGTGCACGGGCCGCGGACGCTGGAGGTCCTGCTCGTCGGGTGAGCGAGGTGTCCACCTGTGGCCGCGGCCGGCCGCCGGCCGGGGCGCCGTTCCCCCGCCGGACCCGCGCCGCTGGTCACGGACCGATGTCACGACGGCGGAACGATTTACCCACTCGAGGTTGACAGGGCGCGCGTCAGGACCGTTGATAGCGGGGAGACGACACGCTGAAGAACAGGGTGGTACGTCAGGGTGACGAAGAAGCACCGCCTGCGGGGTGCCGCAGGGTGGGACGCGTGTTACCCCTGCTTATTGACGTTCGACCCTATAGGGTAAAACCCGCCAATTCTCAGTAACCGCAACGAGAAGCACGATCACGGCGTATCGACCGCCTGTCACTGTTGGGGTGTGGACATGGAGGGTCGTACCGGTCACGGGGACGCGGCGTCCCACGACCACGCGGCGTCACCGGACGGCGTCCCGCTCGTCGGACGGCAGGACGTCCTCCGCGCGTTCGATGAGGCCCTGGACGCCACGGCCGCCGACGCGTTCCGATTCCTCGCGCTGGTCGGCGAGCCGGGCGCGGGCAAGTCCCGGCTGCTCAACGAGCTGTGGAGCGCCGCGGAGGCCCGCAAGCTCCGCGCGCTGGCCGGACGCGCCGCCGAGTTCGAGCAGGAGATGCCGTTCGGCGCCGTCGTCGATTCCCTGGACGACCATCTGGAGGAGCACCGGCCGGACCTCCCCCCGGCCGCGCTGCGCCTGCTCGGGACGGTGTTCCCCGCGCTCGCCGACATCACCGACCGGCCGCCGGCCGCCTCACCCGACTCCCAGGTCGCTCGGTACCAGCTGCACCGCACCGTCCGGCACCTGCTGGACGCGCTGGCCGACCCGCACGGGCTGGTGCTGATCCTGGACGACCTGCACTGGGCCGACGACGCGACCATCGAGCTGCTCGACCATCTCGTCCGGCACCCGCCGCGCGCCCGGGTGCTGGTGGCGGTCGCCTACCGGCCGGCGCAGACGTCGCCGCGGCTCGCGGCGCTGGTGGACGCCGCCGGCCCGCAAGGCGTGCGGGTGACGGTCGACCCGCTCACCGAGAGCGAGGTGGAGGAGTTCCTCGGCCCGGACGTGAGCCGGTCCCGCTGCGAGGCGCTGTACAAGGCCAGCGGCGGCAACCCGTTCTACCTGGAGGCCCTGTCCAAGATGGGCGCCGGATCGGGGCCCGCGGCCGACGGCACCGACAGCACCGACTGGAACCGGGGCGTGGCGAACCTGACCGAGCTCCCGCCGGCCGTGCGCACCGCCCTCCAGGTGGAGCTGAGCGCGCTGCCGCCCGACGCGCTGCGGATGGCGCGCGGCGCCGCCGTCGCCGCGGACGTGTTCGAGCCGGCGCTCGCCGCCGTCGCCGCCGAGATGGAGCAGAACGCCGCGCTCACCGCGCTGGACGTGCTGACCGGCCACGACGTGGTGCGCGCGGCGCCGGGCGGGCGGTTCAGGTTCCGGCACCCGCTCGTGCGGCACGTCGCCTACGCCTCCACCGCCGCGGGCTGGCGGATCGCCGCGCACTCGCGGGTGTCGTCCCGGCTGGCCGAGCTCGGCGCGCCGGCGGCCGTCCGCGCCCACCACGTGGTGCGGTCCGCGCGGTTCGGCGACCCGGAGGCGATCCGCACGCTCGTCGAGGCCGCCCGGGTCGTCGCCTACCAGGCGCCCGGCACCGCCGCGTACTGGCTGGAGGCCGCGCTCGAACTGCTGCCGGACGGCGGCGAGAACGCCGCGCCGGCGGGGGGCGGCGCGTATCCCGACCGGGTCGAGCTGCTCCTCGAACTCGCCCAGGTGCAGGCGGTCAGCGGGCACGCGGAGGCGGGCCGCGAGACCGCCCGCATGCTGCTCGGGCTGCTGCCGCTGCACGACACCGCCCGCCGCGCCCGCGCCGTCGTGCTCTGCGCCATCGTGGAACGGCAGGTCGGCCGGATCCACGAGGCGCGGGCCCTGGTGCTGGACGAGCTGCGCCGCATCACCGACAGGCAGACCCCGGAGGCCGTGCTGCTGCGGATCCGGCTGGTCAACGACCGGCTCCAGCGGATCGACACCCGCGGCTCCCAGGCCGTGCTGGACAGCATCCCCGACACCGCGCCCGGCTGGGGCCCGGGGTTGACGGCGGCGGTCATGGCGATGCGCCCGATGGTGTCCTACGGGCGCGGCAAGGTGGAGGAGGCGATCGGCTACGCCGAGAAGGCCGACCATCTGTTCTCCGCGGCGTCCGACACCGACTTCGCCGACTGCCTCGACAGCTTCGCCTGGCTGATCTTCGCCGAGTCGTTCCTCGGCATGTACGACAGCGGGCTGCGGCACGCCGAGCGGCTCGTGTCGATCATCCGGAAGACCGGCCAGACCTACACCCTCGGCTACGTCCTGGCCGGGCAGTCCCGGATCCTGGCCCACCAGGGCCGGATGGCCGAGGCCGCCGCCGTCGCCGCCGAGGCGGCCGCGGTCGGCCGCGAGCTGCGCTCGCAGGAGATCCTCGCCTACGGGCTCATCCAGCAGTGCCTGACGGCGAGCTGGATGGGCGACCACGACGGCGCGCTGCGCGCCGGCGAGGAGGCCGTCGCCAACGACACCGGCTCGGGCGAGTGGTGGACGCACATGGCCCATGTCGCGCGCGCCATCGCGATGATCAACGCGGGCCGTCCGGACGAGGGCGCGGAGGCGCTGATCGCGGCGTGCGGCGACGGCACCCTCGGGCTCGACCCCGGCACCCTCGTCATCTGCGCGGAGACGCTCGCGTCCGTCCGCGCCGGGCAGGGCGCCGCGGCGGCCGAGCGCGACGACGACGCCGGCTACTGGGCCGACATCGCCGACGCGATGGCCAACCCCGCGCTGACCGGCGACGTCGGCCTGGCCCGCCTCGCGCACGCGCAGGCGCAGCGCGCGACCGACCCGGCCGCGTCCGCCGCGCTCGCCGCCGAAGCCGCCGACATGCTCACCAAGGCGGGCCGCCGGCCCGACGCCGGACGCGCCGAGCTGGCCGCCGGGATCGCGCTCGCCGCCGCCGGCGACCGCACCGCCGCCCGCGAACGGATCCGCGCGGCGGCCGACACCTTCGAGGCGTGCGGGATGCGCGGGATGCACGGCCAGGCCGTCCGGGAGCAGCGGCGGCTCGGCGTGCGGGTGCCGTCCGCGGGCTCCGCGCCGGCCAAGCGCCCGCGCAAGGACCTGCCCTTCGGGCTGTCCCCGCGCGAGCACGAGATCGCCCTCCTCGTCGCCGAGGAATGCAGCAACCAGCAGATCGCCGAGCGGCTGTTCCTCAGCGTCCGGACCGTCGAGACGCACCTGTCGCGGGTCTTCGCCAAGATCGAGGTCACGTCCCGGGTCGGGGTCGCGACGGCGATGAACCGCGCCGAACGAACGAAATGAATCGGACATCGTGAACCACCTGGGCTGATTCCGACTCTCACTTCACGTAGGTCCCGCACAGACGCGTGACCCGGAAGTTCACATAAGTACGAGTTCTCCACGATGCCGCGCATACCTTCGCGCTTGGCAGGGTTGGGGCGTCAGAGAAGCCGGAGGGGTGCCATGGACCAGCAGCGGATCGCGCGCTTCACGCTCGCGGGCGTCGCCGACGCCGAAGTCTCCCTGCATCCCTTCACCACCGAGGACGGGCTGGGCCTCGGGCTGACCCGGTTCCGCCGCGACGACTGCGACGACGTGGTCCTGCTGGTGCACGGGCTGACGACCTCCAGCGACATGTTCATCATGCCGGAGCACACCAACCTGGCGACCTTCCTGCTCGACTCCGGGTTCGGCGAGGTGTGGACGCTGGACTACCGGCTGAGCGGCCGCTACCCGTACAACTCCGAGACCCAGCGGTTCACCCTGGACGACGTCGCGCACTACGACTTCCCGGCGGCGCTGGCCGAGCTGCGCCGGCACATCGGCGACCGCCGCGTCCACGTGATCACGCACTGCCTGGGCGCGGTGTCGTTCTCGATGGCCGTGTTCGCCGGGACGGTCACCGGCATCGCCAGCCTGACGTGCAACAGCGTCGCGATGGTGCCGCGGACGCCGCTGTGGTCGAAGCTGAAGCTGAGCTACGGGCCGCCGCTGATGGAGTACCTCGTCGGGCCGTGCCACCTCGATCCGCGCTACGGGACGGCGCCGCGGCTGACCCGCGGCTGGCTGCTCTCGAAGGCCGTCCGCCCGTTCCACCGCTCGTGCGACGAGCCCGCCTGCCACATGCTCAGCTTCATGTGGGGCGGCGGCAAGCCGATCTTCTCCCACGACAAGATGTCCCCGGTCACCCACGCCCGGCTGCCCGACCTGTTCGGGGCGGCCAACGTCAACTACTACCGGCACATCCTGAAGATGGTCCGGGCCGGCCGCGCCGTGAAGTACGACCGGCGCGACCCCCGCCACGCGGACCTGCCGGACGACTACCTCGAGAACGCCGCGGACGTCACGACACCGATCCTGTTCCTCACCGGAGACCGCAACCACGTGTTCACCGACTCCAACATCGTCTGCCATCGCCTGCTGGAATCGCTCGCGCCCGGCCGGCACGAGCTGGCGGTCCTGCCCGGCTACGGCCACCAGGACGCCTTCATGGGCGCGGACGCCGCCGCCGACGTGTTCCCGCAGGTTCTCGACTTCTTGAAGCGGAAGGCGGGCTAGGGCCATGAATCATGACGCCATGGAACATGTGGACGCGGTCGTCGTCGGGTCCGGGTTCGGCGGGTCCGTCGCGGCGTACCGGCTGGCGGAGGCCGGGAAGTCGGTCGTCCTGCTGGAGCGCGGGCAGCCGTACCCGCCGGGCACCTTCCCCCGCTCCCCCGCCGAGATGGGCCGCGCGTTCTGGGACCCGGACGCCGGGCTGCACGGCATGTTCGACGTGTGGAGCTTCAAGGGCTGCGACTCGGTCGTGTCCGCCGGGCTCGGCGGCGGCTCGCTGATCTACGCGAACGTGCTGCTGCGCAAGGACGAGCACTGGTTCGTCACCGACGGACCCGGCGGCTCCCACGAGCCGTGGCCGATCACCCGCGCCGACCTCGACCCGCACTACGACAAGGTCGAGCGGATGATGGGCGCGACGCCCTACCCGCTCGACCGGGTGCCGTTCGACGACACCCCGAAGACGCACGCGATGCAGGACGCGGCGGCGGAGCTGGGCCTGCAGTGCACGCTGCCGCCGCTCGCGGTCAGCTTCGCGTCCCATCCGGGCGGCAAGCCCGCGATGAGCCTGCCGATCGTGGACGCCGGGTACGGCAACATCCACGGCGTCCCGCGGCGGACGTGCCGGCTGTGCGGCGAGTGCGACATCGGCTGCAACGAGGGCGCCAAGAACAGCCTCGACCACACCTACCTGTCGGCGGCGGCGCACCACGGCGCCGACATCCGCACCTCCCACGAGGTGAAGGCGCTGCGGCCGCGGCCGGGCGGCGGGTACGAGGTCGACTACGTCCAGCACGAGCCCCCGCCGGCCCTGTCGCTGCGCAAGCGGCGCCGCCGGCCCGTCCGGACGATCACCTGCGACCGGCTGATCCTCGGCGCGGGCACCTACGGCACGACGTTCCTGCTGCTGAAGTCGCGGGACGCGTTCCCGGGGCTGAGCGACGCGCTCGGCACCCGGTTCAGCGGCAACGGCGACCTGCTGACGTTCCTGATGCGCGCCACCGACCGCAACCGCGTCCGGCCGCTGAACGCCAGCCGCGGCCCGGTGATCACGACCGCGATCCGGCTGCCGGACGAGCTGGACGGCGTGCCCGGCGCGGGCCGCGGCGCCTACATCCAGGACGGCGGCTACCCCGGCTTCGCCGACTGGATCGTCGAGGGCATGGACGTCGGCAACGATCTCGAACGCGCGGTGAAGTTCCTGTGGGACCGGTTCACCGCCCTGTTCCGCGAGGCGCCCGACAGCAACCTGTCCAAGGAGCTCTCGGACCTGATCGGCGACGGCGCGCTGACGGTCAGCTCGCTGCCGCTGCTCGGCATGGGCCGCGACACCGCCGACGGGCGGCTGCGGCTGAAGGACGGGCGGCTCGCCGCGGACTGGACGGCGAAGACCAGCGAGGAGCTGTTCAACCGCGTCCGCAAGACGATGCGGGGAATCGCGGACGTGCTCGGCGCCGATTACGCCGACAACCCGATGTGGTTCCGCAAGCGCATCATCACCGTCCATCCTCTCGGCGGCGCCCCGATGGGCGCCCACCCGGGCGAGGGCGTCTGCGACGCCTTCGGCGAGGTGTTCGGGTTCCCGGGTCTCTACATCGCCGACGGGGCGGCGATGCCGGGCCCGGTGGGCCCGAACCCTTCGCTCACCATCGCCGCGCAGGCCGACCGGCTCGCGACGCGGCTGCTGGAGAACGCGTCCGCGCACGGGGGTGCGGGCGGCCCGGCCGTCACCGCCCCGTCTGCCACGGGGGCCGAGCCGGGTGGGGGATCCGGCTCGCCAGGCGG
>NZ_SMKT01000155.1 GCF_004348735.1 Actinomadura sp. KC06 | reverse complement strand
TGGGCGGGGTGTTCTGCGTCCGCCGCGACGACGACGTCGCGCAGCTCCGGCTGCTGCACGTCGAGCCCGAGGCCCGCGGCCTGGGCGTCGGGGCCGCGCTGGTCGGCGAGTGCGTCCGCTTCGCCGCCGACGCGGGATACACGGAGATGATGCTGTGGACGACGGCGCTCCAGCGTCCGGCGCACCGCGTCTACGAACGGGCCGGGTTCGTCCTGGAGGAGGAAGAGCCCCCGGCGGAGCGCTTCGGGGACGTGGTCCACGGGCAGGTCTGGCGCAAGAAGCTGTGACCGGGCCCGTGGGGCGTTCGCGCCTCCACGGGCCCGGCTCCGCAGCGATCCCTTGATGTGCTGCGCAGGCGGCCGGGACGGGGGTCGGACGGAGTACCGGCCGCCTGGGTTTCACCGGCGTGACGCCGGTCGGTGCTGAGGACCGATTCCCACCTCCCTTCCACTGCGGGCCGGGCGGGGGACCCGTCCGGCGGACGGGGGAGGACGCCGTCGAGGCGCCCGGATGTCCGGGGCCGGGCCGGCGGCACAGCTGGAGGATGCCGCCGGCCCGGCCATGGGGGACGCCGGCGCCGCGGGGGTGTGCGGCACCGGGGCCCGGGGGTGGCGGGAGTTCGCGGGCGGCGGCCCGGCCGGTCCGGTACGGCCGAGAACCCGAGGTGTGCCGCCGGGCGTCCCCGTCGCGGCGCCCGTTGGGGGAGGGCGCCTGCCGCGGTGGGACGAGCCGTGGACGCCCTCGGCCGTACGGACCGGGCCATGCACGAAGGGGGCCGTGCCGGTCTCACGCTCAGTACGGTGCATCCGGGCCCCCTCCCGCGTCGTCACCTGGGCCTTTGCCGCCCCGATGATCTTTCATTCACTCATAGTCACGATCTCGTTGCGGTAAGTACCCGCACGTCATGCGGACGTAAACCGCGCCCGCCGCAAAGAATCGTGATCAAGAACCGGACTTTGCCCCGGCATTGCCCGCGATGTTCCCGGCCGCCTCTTCCGCCTCCGCCGCCACACCGCCGCGACGCAGGAGATGGCGGGCCAGGCCCGCGCCCCCCAGCGCGGCGAGGAGCGCGCAGACGCCCGTCCAGCCGAACCTGCCGTAGGCCGCGGCACCGAGCCAGGACCCGGTGCTCCCGCCCAGGAACGAGCACGTCATGTAGGCGGTGTTGATCCGGCCGCGGGCGTCCGGGCGCAGCGCGAAGATCCGGGCCTGGTTCGCGATCGTGCCGGACTGCATCGCCACGTCCAGCAGGAGCGTCCCGGCGGCGAGGGCCACGAGCCCGGCCGCGCCGCCGAGCCCGCCGAACGCGAGCACGCCCGCGGACGCGAGGGTCCCGAGCATGACGACGAGACTGACCGGGTCGGAGCCCCGCCGGTCCACCTGCCGTCCCGCGAGCGGTGCGCAGAGCATGGTGGCCGCGCTGACCAGGGCCAGCACGCCGACCGCCTGCGCGCCGAGACCGTATTCGGGGCCGGTCAGGAACAGCGCGACGCCCGTCCACACGGCCTGGAAGCCGCCGAAGACCGTCGCCTGGTAGACGCAGGTGCGCCGCAGTTCGGGCTCGCGGCGCAGCAGCCGCAGCGGCTCGGCCAGCAGCGCCGGATACGGCTGCCGCGACGGGGGGACGGTCGTGGGCAGCGCGAACGCCAGCGCCGCCGCGATGCACAGCGCGACGACCGCGGCCACCAGGTACGGTGCCCGCCAGCCGAGCCACTCGCCGATCATCCCGCCGAACGTGCGGGCCAGCAGGATGCCGCCGATCGACCCGGACATCAGCGCCCCCATGACCGCGCCGCGCCGGTCGTCCGGCACGAGCCCGGCCGCCATCGGCGCGATCACCTGCGCGACCACGGTCGTCACCCCGACCAGCGCGCTCGCCCCGACGAGGCTCGGCAGCCCACTCGCGCCCGCCGCGCCGAGCAGCCCGATCCCGGTGACGCCGAGCAGCACGGCGATCAGCGGCCGGTGCGGGAGCCGGTCGCCGAGCGGCACCAGCAGGAAGTTCCCCGCCGCGTACCCGAACTGCGCCGCGGTCACCACCAGCGCGGCCGCGTCCGGCGAGACGCCGAGACCGGACGCGACGAGCGGGCTGACCGCCTGCGGAAAGTAGATGTTCCCCACGGCGACGCCGCAGGTCAGAGCCAGAATGAAGATCATCCGGCGGCTGAGGCCGCCGGACCGCGCGTCCGCGGACGCCACGGAAGAGGACACAGACGCTCCATGAGATTCGACGCGGGCCCGCATGCTTCGCAGGGCAGCGCGGGCGAGGACGGCAGGGGCGATTCCCCTGCGCGGGCTCGCCTCGGCGTCGAGGAGCGCGTGGATCAGGCGGCCGGTCAGGCCGTGACCGGCCGGTCAGGCCGTGGCGCGCTCCGAGGCCGAGGCGTCCGTCGTCGTCGTGCCGAGAACCAGGTGGTGCATTACGAGCCTCCCGAACCGAAACGTCCCGCGCGACGCTGGCACAACCCCCGCCGTCCCGCAACGTATTTTTCCGGCATCTTGGACGCCCTGGCGGAACACGCCCTCGACGAGCCCGCCCCCGCACCTCCCGCGCCGTGACGGCGCTGGCGGAGCGGCTTGGCGTCGCCTTTCGTCCCGCGAGCCCTGACGAGCCCGGCGGCTCGTCATGGGGTTGATCGCTTAGAGCGAACGTTGCTGCGGAAACAAAATCTTGCTCCGTTTTCTTGAGTGTAGGTGACTCAACTTACGGTTGGGCCTACTAACGGACTTGGAGCTGAGCATGAGCGAGACCCTGACGCTGCCGGTGCTGCCCCTGGACGACGGGGCCGTTCTGCCCGGCATGGTCGTGCCGCTGGACCTGTCCGAGAGCGGCGAGGTGCGCGCCGCCATCGAGGCCGCGCGGGCGGTGGCGCAGTCCAAGGGGCCGGGCATCCGGTCGGCGGCCAAGCCGCGGGTGCTGCTGGTGCCCCGGTTGAACGGGCAGTACGCCGGTGTCGGCACGCTCGGCGTGATCGAGCAGGAGGGGCGGCTGCCCGGCGGCGAGCCGGGGGCGGTCGTCCGCGGCGTGCAGCGGGTGCGGATCGGCACCGGGACGACCGGGCCGGGCGCCGCGCTGTGGGTCGAGGGCACGCTGATCGAGACGCCGCCGGACTCCGGGCGGGCGCAGGAGCTGGCGAAGGAGTACAAGAGCCTGGTCAGCGCGATCCTGCAGAAGCGCGGCGCCTGGCAGGTCGTGGACATCGTCCAGCAGATCGACGACCCGTCCACCCTGGCCGACAACGCCGGGTACGCGCCGTACCTGTCGGACGAGCAGAAGATCGAGGTCCTGGAGACCCCGGACGTGGTGGAGCGGCTCACGCTGGTGATCGGCTGGGCGCGCGACCACCTCGCGGAGCTGGACGTCGCGGAGACGATCCGCAAGGACGTCCAGGAGGGCATGGAGAAGACGCAGCGGGAGTTCCTGCTGAGGCAGCAGCAGGAGGCCATCCGCAAGGAGCTGGCCGAGCTGAACGGCGACCCCGCCGACGAGGAGGACGACTACCGGGCGCGGATCGAGGCCGCGAACCTGCCCGAGAAGGTGCGCGAGGCGGCGCTGAAGGAGGTCGACAAGCTGGAGCGGTCGTCCGAGGCCTCGCCGGAGGGCGGCTGGATCCGGACGTGGCTGGACACCGTCCTCGACATCCCGTGGAACGACCGCACCGAGGACGCCTACGACATCGGCGGCGCCCGGGAGATCCTGGACGCCGACCACGCCGGGCTCGACGACGTCAAGGAGCGCATCGTCGAGTACCTGGCCGTGCGCAAGCGGCGCGAGGAGCGCGGCCTGGGCGTCGTGGGCGGACGCAGGAGCGGTGCGGTTCTGGCGCTGACCGGGCCTCCTGGCGTCGGCAAGACGTCGCTTGGCGAGTCGGTCGCGCGGGCCATGGGACGCAGGTTCGTGCGGGTCGCGCTGGGCGGCGTCCGGGACGAGGCCGAGATCCGCGGCCACCGCCGCACGTACGTCGGCGCGCTGCCGGGACGGATCGTCCGGGCCATCCGGGAGGCCGGTTCGATGAACCCGGTCGTCCTGCTGGACGAGGTCGACAAGGTCGGCGCCGACTACCGCGGCGACCCGACCGCGGCGCTGCTTGAGGTCCTCGACCCCGAGCAGAACCACACGTTCCGGGACCACTATCTGGAGGTCGAGCTCGACCTGAGCGACGTGCTGTTCCTCGCCACCGCGAACGTGGTGGAGGCCATCCCTGGGCCGCTGCTGGACCGGATGGAGCTGGTGGAGCTGGACGGCTACACCGAGCACGAGAAGGTCACGATCGCCCGCGACCACCTGCTGCCGCGCCAGCTCGACAAGGCGGGGCTGGAGGCGTCCGAGGTCGGCTTCGGCGACGACGCGCTGCGGCTGCTGGCGGCCGAGTACACGCGGGAGGCGGGCGTCCGGTCCCTCGACCGGTCGATCGCGCGGGTGCTGCGGAAGGTCGCGGCGAACGTGGCGCTGGAGAAGGCGACGCTGCCGGTCTCCATCGGCGCGGGCGACCTGAAGGACTACCTGGGCCGTCCGAGGTTCACGCCGGAGGTCGAGCTGAGCAGGAACGAGCGGCGTACGGGCGTCCCCGGCGTCGCGACGGGCCTGGCGGTGACGGGCGCGGGCGGCGACGTCCTCTACATCGAGGCGTCGCTGGCCGACAAGGAGACCGGCGACACCGGCGTGACGCTCACCGGGCAGCTCGGCGACGTCATGAAGGAGTCGGCGCGGATCGCGCTCAGCTACCTTCGGTCGCGGGGCGCCGAGCTTGAGCTGCCGGTCGGCGACCTGAAGGACCGCGGCGTGCACGTCCACGTCCCGGCGGGCGCGATCCCGAAGGACGGCCCGAGCGCGGGCATCACGATGACGACCGCGCTGGCGTCGCTGCTGTCGGGCCGCCCGGTCCGCTCGGACGTGGCGATGACCGGCGAGGTCTCGCTGACCGGACGGGTCCTGCCGATCGGCGGGCTGAAGCAGAAGCTGCTGGCCGCGTCCAGGCTCGGGATCACCACGGCGATCGTGCCCAAGCGCAACGAGCCGGACCTCGAGGACGTCCCGGACGAGGTCTTGGAGAAGCTGACGGTCTTCACCGTCAGCGACGTCCGCGAGGTGCTGGACCTGGCCCTGGAGTCGGCCACCGCGGCGATCGCCGCCTGATCGCCCGCACCCGAACGCCCGCGCTGGGCTTCCGCTCCGGCGCGGGCGTTCGGCGTTTCCGGCGCGGGGCGTTCGGCATGCCCGGTGCGGGCGACCGACATTAACCGCCGATTCGGCCGTTCCGTAATCCACGGGCGTGAATGTCCGGTCACGCAGCGGGGAGCAAGCGCCGGGTGTTCGCAGAAATGTGGCAACGCGCGACGCCGGACCAGAAAGTTCCCTGGTACGTCGTGGCCCTCCGCGTCGTCGTGGTGACGGTGGCGCTGGGCGGTCTCGGCGTCTTCTTCTATTTCGCATTCAAACTGACACTGACGCCCGTCCGCGACCGCGGCCAAGCGGGCGGCAACACCGACCCGGGCCGTTCTCTCCGCTTCTATCTGGACCGTCCGACCAAGGACGCCGTCTTCCAGATCGGCGGCAACCTGATGCTCCTCATGCCATTGGGCGTGCTGCTCCCGATCGTCTGGACGACCCT
Source organism: Actinomadura sp. KC06 (assembly GCF_004348735.1). Taxonomy (GTDB): domain Bacteria; phylum Actinomycetota; class Actinomycetes; order Streptosporangiales; family Streptosporangiaceae; genus Spirillospora. The sequence goes on along the minus strand of NZ_SMKT01000155.1, from coordinate 15,524 downwards.
CCGCGGCCCCATTCGGCTGGCCCTCTTGACCGGCGTTCTCTCGCTGGCCATCGAGACGGTCCAGGGCGCTTTCGTCATCGGACGGGCCTTCGACATCGACGATGTCATCCTCAACGTCATCGGAGTCCTGATCGCGTATCTCCTCCTGGGCCGCCGCCTCTCGAAATCGCTTCGCGGCCCCTGAGCGAACTGTCAGCGCGGGGTGAGGCGGAAAATCCTCAATTGGCGTGTCGTGCGTTCCACGTAGCGGTCGTAGACGGGCCAGACGGCTATTAGACGGGGCCAGATCGCGGTGCGTTCTTCGTCGTCCAGCAGGTGGGCCGTGACGGGAATGGTACGTCCCTGGAAACTGACCTCGGCTTCGGGATGTTTGAGGAGGTTGCCCGTCCAGGCGGGGTGCTTTTCGCGGCCGAAGTTGGAGCCGACGACGTACCAGCCGCCGTCCGGCATCTGTTCGGGGAGGCAGGCGAGCGGGGTCCGCCGGGGAAGGCCGCTGACGGCGCCGGTCGTCGTCAGGACCAGGCTCGGGACGAGGAGCTGGCCGAGCAGGAAGCGGCCGCCGGTGAGCCTGTGCAGCGTCCGGTCGATGGGCGGGACGACCTTGGGCCCCACCCTGGAGAACCATTCGGCGCCCGAGATCCGCTGGAAGACCGGGCCGAACACGCGCTGGACGATGGTCGGCACCGGCTGCTCCTCGATGCGGGACGTGGACGTGGGCCTGGACGTGGGCGCGGCCGGGCGCGGTGGCGGGGGCGGGTTCGCGAGGCGTCCGGCCCGCCGGGGGCCGAGGTGGCCGCTCTCCGCCAGCCACCGCAGCGCGTCGGCGACCGTCTCCTCGACGGGACGCGGCGTGAGGTCCAGCGCGTCCAGGATGGGACGGTCGTCGGTCGGCACCAGCGTGACCATGAACTCGGCGGCGTCGCGGGTGAGCGGGTAGTCGAAGTCGCGGACGCGCTTGGCGGCGTCCAGCGCCGAGCCGAGCCCGAGCATCAGGCGGCTCGGGACGCGGACGCGCCGGCACCGCACGCCCGTGAGGCGGTCGCAGAGGTCCGCGTACTGCGGCCACGTCAGGTAGTGGCCGCCGAGCACCCAGCGGCTGGGCGGCTGCCCGGCCGCGACGGAACGTGCCAGCGCCTCGCCGAGGTCGCGGACGTCGATGACCGAAACGCCGCCGCCCGGAAGTGGCCACACCTTGCCGAGCGCGGCGGCGAGCCCTTCCATGAGCGCGTCGAGCGTGGGCTGGTGGGGACCGCACACGCCGCCGGGGTAGACGATCGTGACCGGCGCGCCGTCGTCCTGGAGGCCGCGCACGTACCGCTCGGCGGCCAGCTTGGACCCGCCGTAGCCGGTGCGCGGGCTCGCGAGGGCGCCGCCGGCGGTGATGACCTGCGCGGACGGCGGGACGAACACCGCGACCGTCGACACGTGCACCACCGGGCTCAGCCCTTGGGCGACGGCCCCGCCGACCACGTTCCGGGTGCCGCGCACGTTGACGTCCACGAGGTCGAGCGGGCCGCCGGCCGCCCCGCCTCGGCCGCGGGCGCCGGTCACGCCGATCGCGGCGGCGGCGTGGATCGCGGCGTCGCAGCCTTCGAGCGCCTCGGAGACCGCGTCCGCGTCCAGCATGTCGCCGGGGACGAGTTCCACGTCCTCGGCGGCGACGCCGATCGCCCCCAGGACCTTCGCCGTCCTCCCGGGGTCGCGGACCAGGGCGCGCGGCCGGTGCCCGGCGGCCAGGAGCGCGGCGACCGTGTGAGACCCGACGAACCCCGAGGCGCCGGTGACGAAGACCCGCATGTCGGACAAACTAGCGCTTGGTTTGAACGGGCGACACCCGGCGCGCTGCGCCGTCCGCGAGTAACCGCCGAGTTTTCGGACACCTCCATTGCCGATAAGGCTTCCCTCGTTCGTTGACGATGCTGGAACGCTCCAGCACACTCGTGTCTCACCTACCGCCGACCGGGAGGGGATCAATGAGGATCGGTCTGGCCGGCGCGGGGCGCATCGGGGCGCGCCACGCCGCGGCCATGTGCGCATTGCCCGAGGTAGAGACCCTGGTCGTCGCGGACGCGGAGCCGCGCCGCGCCCGCGATCTCGCCGCCCGCCTGGCCCCGGCGTCCACCGCCGCCTCGGCCTGCCGCGTCACGGCGGTGGACACGGTCGAGGACCTGTTCTCCTCCGGCCTGGACGGGCTGATCGTCGCGGCGGCCACCGACGCGCACGCCTGCCTGGTGGAGCGGGCGGTGTCCGCGCGGATTCCTGTGTTCTGCGAGAAACCGCTCGCGTCGGACACTGATGGAACGTTCCAAACAGTAGCGGCGGCGGCCGCCGCCGGGGTGCCCGTGCAGGTCGGCTTCCAGCGCAGGTTCGACGCCGGGAACGCGGCGGCGCGCGAGGCGCTGGCGTCCGGCCGCCTCGGCTGGCTGCACACCGTCCGCTCCTGCAGCTTCGACCCGGCGCCGCCACCCGCCGAGTACGTCCCGACCTCCGGCGGGCTGTTCCGCGACTGCGTCATCCACGACCTGGACCTCATCCGCTTCGTGACGGGACGCGAGGTCGTCCGCGTGATGGCCGCGGGAGCCAACCGGGGCGACGACTTCTTCCGCGAGTGCGGCGACGTGGACACCGGATCGGCACTGCTCGTCCTGGACGACGGGTCGCTCGGCGTCGTGTCGGCCACCCGCTACAACGCCGCCGGGTACGACTCGCGGCTGGAGCTGTTCGGGTCCAAGGACAGCATCGTCGCGGGCCTGGACGACCGTACGCCCGCGACCGCGCTGCCCGAACGGGGCGAGGAGCCTAGGGCCGCCTACAGCGGGTTCATGGAACGTTTCGCCGACGCCTACGATGCTGAACTCCGCGCCTTTGTGGACGTGGTGGCCGGACGGCGCGGCAACCCATGCCCGCCTGAGGAGGCCCTGGAGGCGTTCTACCTGGCCGAGGCGTGCGAGCTGTCCCTGCGTGAGGGCCGCGTCGTCGGGACGGGGGAGGTGCGGCGATGAGGGTCGCGGGCGCACCGATTTCCTGGGGTGTTTGCGAGGTGCCTGGGTGGGGCCACCAGATGGAGCCCGCACGGGTGCTCGGCGAGATGCGCGACCTTGGCCTCGCCGCCACCGAACTGGGTCCGGACGGTTTCCTGCCGGACGGCGCGCATGCCAGGGAGGAACTGCTGGCGTCCTACGGGCTGGGGCTCGTGGGTGCGTTCGTTCCGGTCGTCCTGCACGATCCGGCGTCCGACCCGTTGCCGTCGATAGATCGGGTGCTGGACGCCGTCGACGGCGTCCTGGTGCTCGCCGCCGCCACTGGGCGCGACGGTTACGACGGGCGGCCGGAACTGGACGGGGAGGCGTGGACGACCCTGCTCGCCAACCTGGATGCGATCACGCTGAGGGCGGCCGCGCGCGGCCGTCTGGTCACCCTGCATCCGCACGTAGGGACGGTCGTGGAAGAACGTGCGGAGGTCGAGCGCGTCCTGGACGGCAGCAACGTTCCGCTGTGCCTGGACACGGGGCATCTGTTGGTCGGGGGCACAGATCCGGTGTGGCTGGCGCGTTTCGCAGCGCGGCGCATAGCGCACGTCCATCTGAAAGACGTGGACGTGGGTCTTGCCCGGCGCGTGCTCAACGGCGAGGTCGCCTACACGGACGCGGTGCGCGACGGTCTGTATCGACCGCTCGGGGACGGCGACATCGACATCCCCGGCATCATCCGCACCCTGGAGGACGCCGGTTACGAAGGCTGGTACGTGATGGAGCAGGACACCGTCCTGACCGAAGAGCCCGCAGACGGCGGCGGACCGTACGGCGACGTCCGCAGGAGCCTCGACTTCCTCGCCTTCCACGCCGGAGCGGCCCGATGATGTTCGACCTCATCACCATGGGACGGGTGAGCGTCGACGTCTACCCGGACCAGGTGGGCGTGCCGCTGGAGGACGTCGAGTCGTTCGGCAAGTATCTCGGCGGCAGTCCCACCAACGTCGCCGTGGCGGCGGCACGGTATGGACGTAGCGCCGCCGTCATCACCCGTACTGGCGAGGACCCGTTCGGACGGTTCGTCCGCAAGGCGCTCCAGGGTTACGGCGTAGACGACAGGTATGTCACGGCCGTTCCCGGGCTGCCGACTCCGCTGGCCTTCTGCGAGATCTTCCCGCCGGACGATTTCCCGCTGTACTTCTACCGCTATCCCAAGGCCCCCGACCTGGAGATCTACACCCACGAACTGGACCTTGAGGCGATCCGCGAGGCCCGGATCATGTGGGGAACCGTCACCGGCCTGTCGCAGGAGCCGAGCCGTTCGGCCACCCTGTCCGCGCTGTCCGAACACCCAGGGCAGACCGTCATCGACCTCGACTACCGTCCGATGCTCTGGGACGACCCGAGCGAAGCACCGCACTGGGCAGGGCTCGCCTTGGAACACGCCTCCGTCGCCGTCGGAAACCTGGAGGAGTGCGAGGTCGCAGTGGGGCAGCGGGAGCCGCGCGCCGCCGCCCGCGCGATCCTGGAACGCGGCCCAGAACTCGCCATCGTGAAGATGGGCCCGGACGGCGTGCTCGCCGCGACGTCCACCGAGATGGTGGAGGTTCCCCCGGTCAAGGTCGACGTCGTCAACGGGCTCGGTGCGGGGGACGCGTTCGGCGGCGCGATCTGCCACGGCCTTCTGGCCGGGTGGGACCTGCGGCGGCTCATCGGGTTCGCGGGCGCCGCCGGGGCCCTCGTCGCGTCCCGCATCGCCTGTTCCGACGCGATGCCCGCGCAGGACGAGGTCGAGGAACTCCTGGAGCGTGCGTGATGAAGCACCACCTGCCCGCCGGAACCGCCGCTGAGGGGCCGTACGCGCTGGCCGTGACACCGGAGTCGGCCGGTTGGGCTTACTCCGCGCTACGCGTGCTGGAGCTGCCGGCCGGTGGCTCGCACGAGTTCGCGACGGGCGAGTTCGAGACGATCGTGCTGCCGCTGTCCGGGTCGTGCACGGTCGAGTGCGACGGGGAGCGGTTCGAGCTGGCCGGGCGAGACGACGTCTTCAGCCGGGTCAGCGATTTCGCCTACGTGCCGCGCGACGCGCGCGTACGAGTGCGGGGCAGTGGACGGTTCGCGCTGGCGGGGGCCCGATGCGAGGCGCGCCTGGCACCGCGCTACGGCCCGGCAGAGGACGTCCCTGTGGAACTGCGGGGAGCGGGTGCCGCGAGCCGCCAGGTGAACAATTTCGGCACGCCCGAGGGCTTTCCCTTCGCCGAGAAGCTGATCGCGTGCGAGGTGCTGACGCCCGGCGGATGCTGGTCGTCGTTCCCGCCGCACAAGCACGACGAGGAGACGCCGGACGAGGCCGTCCTGGAGGAGATCTACTACTTCGAGGTGGCGGGCGAGTCCGGGATGGCCTACCAGCGGGTGTACGGGTCGCCGGGGCGCCCGATCGACGTGCTCGCGGAGGTGCGCAGTGGTGACGCGGTACTGATTCCGTATGGCTGGCACGGCCCGTCCATGGCCGCGCCAGGGCACGACCTCTACTACCTCAACGTGATGGCAGGCCCGGCGGACGAGCGCGCCTGGCGGATCTGCGACGACCCGGCGCACGCATGGATCCGCGGCACCTGGGCGGGGCAGCCGGTCGATCCGCGCCTGCCGCTCACCTCGGCGGAGGGACGGTCATGAGGCTCACGGTCGGGCAGGCGGTGGTCCGCTTCCTGGCGGCGCAGTACAGCGAGCGGGACGGGGCAGAGAGACGCTTCTTCGCGGGCTGTTTCGGCATCTTCGGGCACGGCAACGTCGCAGGCATCGGGCAGGCCCTGCTGGAGCACGCCGACGACTTGCCCTACTACATGGCGCGCAACGAACAGGCGATGGTGCACACCGCCTCTGGATTCGCCCGGATGAACGACCGGATGGCCACTTTCGCCTGCACCACGTCCATCGGACCCGGCGCGACCAACATGGTGACCGGTGCGGCGCTGGCCACGATCAATCGGCTCCCTGTCCTGCTGCTGCCCGGCGACATCTTCGCCACCCGTGTTGCCAACCCGGTCTTGCAGGAACTGGAGGACGCCCGCTCCTACGACGTATCAGTCAACGACTGCTTCAAGCCCGTGTCGAAGTACTGGGACCGCATCAATCGTCCCGAACAGTTGCCGAGCGCGTTGCTGGCGGCGATGAGGGTGCTCACCGATCCGGCTGAAACCGGTGCGGTCACCCTCGCGCTGCCCCAGGACGTCCAGGCTGAGGCGTACGACTGGCCGGACGAACTGTTCGCTCGCAGGGTGTGGCGCATTCCGCGTCCGCTGCCGGAACCTGCCGCGTTGGAAGAAGCGTCCGCTGTGTTGGAAGCGGGTGAGCGTCCGCTGATCGTGGCGGGCGGCGGTGTCATCTACTCCGACGCGACCGACGAACTGCGCGCGTTCGCCGAACGCACCGGCATCCCAGTGGCCGAGACCCAAGCGGGCAAAGGCTCCCTGCCCTGGGACCACGAACGCTCTGTCGGCGCCATAGGAGCGACTGGCACGACCGCCGCGAACGCACTCGCCCGCACAGCGGACGTGGTCCTCGGCATAGGAACCCGCTACAGCGACTTCACGACCGCGTCCCGCAGCCTGTTCGCCCACCCGGACGTGCGGTTCGTGAACATCAACGTCGCCCGTCCGGACGCGGTCAAGCTCGGCGGCGCGTCCGTCGTCGCCGACGCCAGGGAAGGCCTCAGAGGGCTCAACGCGGTTCTCGACGGCTACACCGTGGCCCAGACCTACCGCGACGAAGCTAGGACCCTGACGGCCGACTGGAACGCCAAGGTGGACATTGCTTTCGCCTCCCAGGGCAGGACGCCGCTCACCCAGTCCGAGGTGATCGGGGCCGTCCAGGGGGAGACCGGGCCACGGGACGTGGTGATCTGCGCGGCCGGGTCCATGCCGGGCGACCTGCACAAGCTGTGGCGGGCCAGCGACCCCAAGGGCTACCACGTCGAGTACGGCTACTCCTGCATGGGCTACGAGATCGCGGGCGGGCTCGGCGTGAAGATGGCCGCGCCGGACCGCGAGGTGTTCGTCCTGGTCGGGGACGGTTCGTACCTGATGATGGCGCAGGAACTGGCCACGGCCGTCGCCGAGGGGATCAAGCTGATCGTCGTCCTCGTCCAGAACCACGGGTTCGCCTCGATCGGGAACCTGTCGGAATCGGTCGGCGCGCAGCGGTTCGGCACCCGCCACCGCGCCCGCACCGCCACCGGGCTCGACGGCGACCCGCTCCCCGTCGACCTCGCCGCGAACGCCGCCAGCCTCGGCGCCGACGTCGTCCGCGCCGCCACCCTCGACGACCTGCGGGAAGCGCTCCACCAGGCGCGGAAGGCCGCGCGGACCACGGTTATCCACATTGAGACGAACCCCTTGGCAGGCCCCCCGGACAGTGCGGCATGGTGGGACGTCCCGGTCGCGGAAGTGGCGGCGCTGGACTCCACCAGGGAGGCCCGCGCCCGCTATGAGGCGGATCGGCGCGCGCGCCGCCACCATCTGTGATCAACTCCTCTGACCGACCACTCGGGGAGAAACGGAGAGCATCCGATGAGAGGCGTTTTCGCGCGTGGGACGTCCAGGAGACTCGCGGTGCTGGCCGCCGCGGCGCTCCTGGCGCTGAGCGCCTGCAGCAGTGAGGGCGGCAAGAAGTCCGAGGAGGCCCCGGAGGGCGCCGGCCCGCGGCTGAAGATCGCGATGGTCACCCACTCCGCCCCCGGCGACACCTTCTGGGACATCGTGCAGAAGGGCGCCAAGGCGGCCGCCGCCAAGGACAACGTCGAGTTCCTCTACTCCGCCGACCCGGACGGCGGCAAGCAGGCTCAGCTCGTCCAGGCCGCCATCGACAAGAAGGTCGACGGCATCGTCGTCACCCTCGCCAAGCCCGACGCGATGAAGGACGTCCTGGCCCGCGCCGCCGCCGCGAAGATCCCGGTGGTCTCGATCAACTCCGGGCAGGGCGAGTCGGCCAAGCTCGGCGCGATCGCGCACTTCGGGCAGGACGAGGCGATCGCCGGCGAGGCCGCCGGGACCGAGCTGGCCAGGATCGGCTCGAAGAAGGCGCTGTGCGTCATCCACGAGCAGGGCAACGTCGGCCTGGAGGACCGCTGCGCCGGCGCGAAGAAGACGTTCGGCGGCCAGATGGAGAACCTGTTCGTCCAGGGCGCGAACATGCCGGAGGTCAAGTCGTCCATCACCGCCAAGCTCCAGGCCGACGACGGCGTCGACGGGATCCTCACGCTCGGCGCGCCGTTCGCCGCGACCGCCGTCGACTCGGTCAAGGAGACCGGCTCCAAGGCCAAGGTCGCGACGTTCGACCTGAACAAGGACCTCATCGCCTCGATCACCTCCGGCGCCATCGTGTTCGCCGTCGACCAGCAGCCCTACCTGCAGGGATACGGCGCCGTCGACCAGCTGTGGCTGCTGCGGAACAACGGCAACGTCCTCGGCGGCGGACGTCCCGTGCTGACCGGCCCGGCGATCGTCACCAAGCAGAACGCGGGGCAGCTGGAGGCGTTCGCGAACCGGGGGACACGATGACCCACGCGGCGTCATCGGGGCTGGCGGAGCCGCCGGTGGCCAAGCCGGGCCCGGACGAGCGCCTGTCCCGGCAGTCGCTTCTGCGGCGGCTGCTGGGCCGCCCCGAGCTCGGCGCGCTGCTCGGCGCCGTCGCGCTGTTCGCGTTCTTCTCGATCGTCGCGGACGCGTTCCTGGAGGCCGGGTCGTTCTCCACCGTCCTGTACGCCGCCTCCACGTACGGGATCATGGCGGTCGGCGTGTCGCTGCTCATGATCGGCGGCGAGTTCGACCTGTCCGCCGGGGTGATGGTGACGTCCGCGGCGCTGATCGCCGCGCTGACCGCCTACCAGTTCACGCTGAACGTGTGGGCCGGCGTCGTGATCTCCCTCGTGCTGACCTTGGCGCTCGGCATGGTGAACGGCCTGCTCTACGTCCGGACGAAGCTGCCGAGCTTCATCATCACCCTCGCCACGTTCTTCATGCTCGCCGGGCTGAACCTCGGCGTGACGAAGGCGCTCACCGGCAACGTCGCCAGCGACTCCGTCCGCGACATGGACGGCTTCGGCAGCGCCCGCTGGATCTTCGCGTCCGACGTCAACGTGCTGGACGTCCTCGACACCGTCTACGTGCTCGGCGCCGTCGAGGCCATCGGGCTCGACGGCGTCCTCGACCTCGACATCAAGATCACGGTGTTCTGGTGGCTGCTGTTCGTCGCGATCGCGACCTGGATCCTGCTGCGCACCCGGACCGGCAACTGGATCTTCGCGGCGGGCGGCTCCGCGGCCAGCGCCCGCGCCGTCGGCGTCCCGGTCGCCCGCGTCAAGGTCGGCCTGTTCATGGGCGTCGCGTTCTGCGCCTGGTTCTCCGGGATGCACCTGGTGTTCGCGTTCGCGACCGTCCAATCGGGGGAGGGCGTCGGCAACGAGTTCCTGTACATCATCTGCGCGGTCATCGGCGGGTGCCTGCTGACCGGCGGCTACGGGTCGGCGATCGGCGCCGCGATCGGCGCGTTCATCTTCGGCATGACGAACAAGGGCATCGTCTACGCGGAGTGGAACCCGGACTGGTTCCGGTTCTTCCTCGGCGCGATGCTGCTCATCGCAACCGTGGTGAACCTGATCGTCCGGCGCAGAGTGGAGCGGTCGTCATGACGGGCACGACGGGCACGGCGCCGCCGCCGGAGACGCCGCTGATCAGGCTGACCGGCGTCGGCAAGAACTACGGCAACGTCATCGCGCTCCGCGACGTGAGCCTGGAGGCGTCCGCCGGCGAGGTCACCTGCGTGCTCGGCGACAACGGCGCGGGCAAGTCCACGCTCATCAAGATCGTCGCCGGGCTGCACCGCCACGACACCGGCGCCTACGAGGTGCAGGGCGAGGAGGTCGCGTTCGGCTCACCCCGCGAGGCCCTCGACCGCGGCATCGCGACCGTCTACCAGGACCTCGCGGTCGTCCCGCTGATGCCGGTCTGGCGGAACTTCTTCCTCGGCTCCGAGAAGCGCAAGGGCTTCGGCCTCCTCGACATCGAGTTCATGCGCAGGACGGCGCACGGCGAGATGGCCGCGATGGGCATCGACCTGCGCGACGTCGACCAGCCCATCGGCACCCTCTCCGGCGGCGAGCGGCAGTGCGTGGCGATCGCCCGCGCCGTCTACTTCGGCGCCAAGGCCCTCGTCCTGGACGAGCCCACGGCCGCCCTCGGCGTCAAGCAGGCCGGGGTCGTGCTCCGCTACATCGTCCAGGCCCGCGAACGCGGCCTCGCGGTCATCCTCATCACCCACAACCCGCACCACGCCTACCCGGTCGGCGACCGCTTCCTGATCCTCAACCGCGGCCAGAGCATCGGCTACCACGCCAAGTCCGAGATCACCCGCGACGAACTGACCGCCCTCATGGCCGGAGGCAGAGAACTGGAGGAACTGGCCCACGAACTCGACTCCGCAGGCTCGTCCACCACCGCAAGACAACTGACAAAGGAGGCAGAACACCTAGGCCTAACCGAAGACTGACCAGTGGACACCGCTCCGGTGACTCGGGGTGGCACGAACTTCATGACAACAAAGGCCGTGTCGGATTGGGATCGGGTATCGAGGGTCCGTAGGAGACGCTGCTGATGAGCGGCGCTGGCCCGCACCGCTCCTTGAACGGCAGCGGCTCGATCTCGGTCAGGAGCTCGTCGACGCGCATGGGGCGCAATCTTGCCCGATCAATTCGCCATTTTCATCCGGTTTCTTCTGGCGGACGGGCCGCGGTGATCTGTTCCGCGAGTTTGCGGACGCGCGCCTCGTGCTCGTCGTAGCCGACGACGACCGGCGGCTCGTTGTACGGCATCGTGTCGGACGAGCGGCGCAGCTTCACGTACTGGCCGCACGCGTCGATCGCGTACGGTTCCATGTCGTCCTGCAAGGCGCCGATCACGGTGATGCCGTGCGTCTCACCGATTTTGCGGAACAGCGCGACGGCCTCTTTTCGGTGCTCCTTGCCCAGATTGCGGCCAAGCTCGTCTAGGACGAGGCAGAGGCGGCCTCCGCCGGAGCTTGCCAGTGCAGCCGCGCACACCAATTTGACGGCCTTTTCGTCCATGAGCGCTGTATTCGCACGACGGTTGTACGGGACGTACCGCTGCCCGTCCGAGCGCCGCCATTTCGGCGTGACCCGCCAGCGCCACTCCTGCTCGGGGTCGGCGGGCTGCTCCGGGGTGGGAAATTCCAGCGTCGCGCCGTAGCCGCCATAGGCGACGTCGAGTTTCTCGAATTCGTCCGACACGCGCTGCAGGCGGGCGCGGATCGCGGCGGTGAGCGCCGTGCGGTGCGCCTCCGCTGCGCCCGCCGCCTCCGTCGCGCCCTTCTGCGCCTTCTCCAGATCGGCGCGGCGCGCCGAGAGCTGCACCTCGATCTGCCGCCGCTGGTGTTTCTCGTAGTCCTCCTGCTGGCGCAGATACGCTTCCACGGCCTTCACCAGGCGCGGGAACGTCGCCTGTTCGCGGTCCGTACGGCGGCCCTCGCCGTCGGCGCGTTCGCGCAGTAGGAACCGGATCTCCTCCGGCATGTCGTCATCGGACGGACCATCCGGGAACACGCGGCGGAGTGCCTCGGACAGGTGCTTCTCAGCGGTGTGCCACCATTCGGCGGGCGTCCATGTGGATTCGTCGTCGTCCAGGCCGGAGAGCCATTCCGCAGCGCCCTCGCGGGTGCCGCCCCAGTCCTTCTCCAGGGCGTCCAGGCCGAGCGCGGCGCGCTTGTCGGCCAGCTCGGACGATGCGCGCCGGAGCTTGTCGCGTTCGCGTTCGTGCGCTTCGCGGCGTCCGCGCAGCCGGTCGATTTCCAGCGCGCGCGTGTCGGCCTTTGCCTGGAGGCGCCGCAGCGTCTGCTCCGCTGATCCCAGGCGCGGGCCTAGCCGCGACTCACCGGCCGCCAGTTCTTCCAGCCGTCCGCGCAGCCCCGTCATCGTCTCGCGGACGCCGTCCAGTTCGTCGGCTGCGCGCGCGCCCGCGAGGCGCCGGCCAGCGAGGGCCACGTCGGCGGCGGCGTCGGACGTGGCCTGTTGCGCTTGTTCTAGGGATTCCTGCGCGGCCTCCAGCGCGGCCCGTGCCGCCTGCACGCGCGCTACGCGTCCGGTCACCGGGTCGGGGAACCCGCCCACAATGACGACGGGCCGTCGTTGCGATGGCGTCTCGGGGTCGTCGTTGAGGAAGGCGAAGAAACGTCCCAGCGACTGCTCGCAGCTGATCCCTTCAGGGAGGCCGCTGTCGCCGCCTGCGGGGACGATCGTCGAGCCGGGCATCTCCTTGAGGGCGGCGACGGCGGCGTCGAGGTCGTCCGTCCCGACGACGACGGCCTCCCTGTACGGCCACAGAGCGGCTTCCCAGCGTTCCCGTACGTCTTCGGCCAGTTCCACCGCATCCAGAAGCCCGACAGCGGCGATGCCCTTGGCGGTGAGCGCGCGGATCTGCGCGGGTGCGCTGCCCTCACCCGCCTCAGCCTCGGCCAGGGATCGTTGCGCGCGCGCGACAGCGCCCTTGGCCATTCCCAGCTGTTGCTGGGCTTCGTCACGTCGTGCCTCTGCCCTGGCCAGTTCGGCGCGTGCCTTTTCGCCGTCGCGTCCGTCTGCCTCCCGCTGCCGTTCCTCCAGCGAGGAGACGCGTCGCCGTAGCTCGTCTAGGCGATTTCGGGCGACGGCCTTGTCCGCGCCCAGCTCGTCCACCTGGCCCTTCAGCTCGGCCAGGGCCGCGCCAGCCTCGGTCAACTGTGCGTCCAGGGCACCGCCGGTGAGCTGCTCCATCTCCCGCTCTGCGGCCTTGGCGGCGGCGGCCAGCTCGTCGCTCTCGGCGCGCAGCCGTTCCTGCTCGGCGGCGTGCGCGGCGTCGGCCTCTGCCGCGTCCACCAGGAGGCGGGCGTGGCGCGTCCGCCAGTGCCGCAGCGCCCCCGCCACCTCGTCGCGGGCCCGGTCGCGCCGGTCGAACGTCTTCAGCAGCGCCGCCGCCTCCCGCTCCCACTCCGTGAGCCGCTCCGCTGCCTCCGCCGCCTTGGCGCGTTCGCGGTGCTCCTCCGCGCGGGACTTGCGCTCTGCCTCCAGCTCCCGGTCCAGCCCGGTCAGCGCCGCGATCGCGCTGAAGATCCGCTCGGGGGGAATCTCGTTCAGCGGCTGGGACAGCAGGTTTGTCGCGACCTTCGACCGTACGGACGTCGACAGGAACGACACGCACCGCACCTGCCCGCCGTAGAGGGCGCGGGACAGGTCCTTCGCGACCAGATCGCGGCGTCCGGCGCTGCGTGGTAGGCCCGCCCAGAGCCGGTCGGCGAGCGACACGCGATCGGCCTCGGACGGAGCCGCCGCCAGGTGGACGCCCTGCCGCCAGCGGATTTCCAGGTGCGGCGCGTCCACGTTCACCCGCAGCCATACGGTGAGCGCAGTTTCGCCGTCCTCCTCCGTGGGCTCGGTGTAGTCGAAGACACCGACGATGTATCCGTGGTCTGCGCTCGCCCACTGGCTGTCGCCCTGCGCCGCCAGTTCGGCGTTGAAAAGCAGCTCCGCCACTGCGCGTGCACCCGATGCGAACCGCCACTGCTCGTCGCCCAGGAGCGCGGTGATGGCGGCGATGAACGACGACTTGCCCGCGCCGTTGGAGTCCTTGGGTCCTTGCCCGGCGACCACGATCAGCGTCCCGGGGACGGTCGGGACCGGATGCGTGGACAGCCGCGAGATGTTCACCGCCTGCACGGCCACCAGCGTCCGGTCGCCGACGACGTTCTCGGCGTCGCCGCGTGCGGGCTCCGGCACCAGCGATTCTGCGCGGCCAGGTTCGAGTACGGCCGTCATGTGTTCTCCCCCTGATCGCGTTCCCGGCCTCTGCGGCGCGCCCGGATCGCCGCCGCGAGCGGCGAATCGGGACCGGCGGCCAGGATCAGCTCCTCCTGCAGGCGGCGTCGTGCCGCGTCCGTCAGCCGGTGGAACTGCGGGCCCGGGACGAATCCGCCTGCCTCGTCTGCGCCCGCCTTCACTTGGGACACCAGGCCCGCTAGCCGGAGCTTGCGCAGCGACGTTTCTAGTTCCCCAAGGGGCAGTTGCGTGCGGCGGCGCAGTTCGTCCATGGGCGTCGGGTAGGGCGACAGCCACGAATCGTCCGCCAGCGACCCCGCCGCCCGGGGAATGGCCACCGAGTGGATGAGTACCAGTGTCAGGACGGCCCGTTCCTGCACCGGTAGGACGCATTCGGGGTCTCGTGCCAGTTCGGCGGCGACATCGTCGCGGTATCCGGAAATCCACCGTGTCTGCTCGGAGCGGACCAGCGTCCGGCCGCTCAGCGCGAGCAACTGCTCGACCGTCCGGCGGAGGGCCGGTTCCCGCAGCGCCGCGAACCGCACCTCCGACACCGGCTCGGCCGCGTGCTCCACCGCCATGTAGGCCGCGACCAGGTCCGCCCGGCGCCGCTCGTCGTACGAGCGCAAGATCCCCTCGAACAGCTCACTCATCGCCGGCCTCCGAGTTATCCACAGGTTCGGAATTTTCGGCGGCCGAGGTCGGGGCTGCGGCAGGGTCGGATGACAGGTGAGGGCTAGCAGGAGGTGCTGATGATCCAGCCGGTGCAGGTTCCGGTTCGGCGTCCGGACGCGGCGGTTCGGCGTCCGGGCGTGGCGGTTCGAGGTCCGGGCGCGGCGGCTCGGGGAGGCGGCGGAGGAGGTCCCGCAGCGACGCGAGCGAACCCTCCGACCACAGCGCGACCCGGGGGCCCGGGCGGACGGCGCCCGCGGACTCGTCGAGGAGCAGCCAGCCCGTGTCCGACAGGCGGCGCAGCTCGCCGGTGGCCCAGCGGCGGGCCAGGTCGGTGTCGCCGCGGGTCATGTTCGCGTACACGTCCAGGACGCCCGCGACCGCGGCCCGAGTGCCGGGCCACGGTGCGTCGTCGAGGCGCGGCCAGCAGCAGCGGAGCGCCGCGGCGAGGACGCGGCGCGCCTGACCAGCGCGGTCCAGCGGCATCGGCGGGGTCTCGTACTCCTCCAGCAGCGCGGGCGTCGCACCGTCCGGCCACTCCGGGAGCAGCCAGACGCGGACGCCGTCCGTCGCCCCGACCGCGCCGGGCGGAACGGGCTCGGACACGGCGATGGACGGCGCCCCAAGCACGCGCGCACGGGCCCGCCCCAGCACATGCGGATCGGGGCGACCCGCGGGCGGGCTGTCGCCGCCGGTCGCGGGGGCGGTCACTGGCCCGTCCTCTCGAACCAGCCGGGGGAAACCCAGGTGGGGGAGCCGTGCGGGCGGACGGTCAGACCGTCCGACCAGACGAGCCGGTAGGGGAGTTCGGGATGCAGATGAGCGGACGACAGGTCGGCGAGGACGCGGCGGGCGGTGGTCCAGTCCTGGGCGAGGACGTCCTCGACCGCGATCCGGTCGCGGCCCCGGAGGACCTGCTCGGCGATGCCGCGGAGCCGTTCCATGGCCGTCGTGTCCGAGCCCGCGTCGCCCGAGAGCCCCAGGTCGGGCACGGACGGGCGGGGCGGGGCCGGGCGCGGGGGTGT
>NZ_SMKT01000154.1 GCF_004348735.1 Actinomadura sp. KC06 | reverse complement strand
CCCGGGGGGCCGGGGCGGTCAGGCGGCCGCGGTGAGATCGCGGTACGCCTCGGACACGGTGGAGAGGGCCCAGCGCATCCGCGTGATGTAGGTCTCGGGGTGGTCGCCGGCTTCCTGGGCGACGACGGCGACGCAGGCGGTACGGTCGCCGCCACAGGCGCCGAAGCGGTCGTCGATCGCCTTGCGGACTTGCTCGGCGGAGGGGTGGTCGGATTCCTGCAGCCCGCAGCTGAACAGGATCTCGGCCAGGTCGGCGGTGCTCAGCGAGGTGAGGGTCGGCGTGTTCGACATCGTGTGCCTTCTTCCTGCGGTGGGGGCCTCGTCCCCCTGCTGCTGAATATGACTCTGCCTGTACGGCAAACTCATCGCCATAGGGGAAAACCCCCATTCACGGTGGAGTAATCCCCCGGTAGACCCGTAGTCCGGATCCTTTGCACAACCCTGATACTAGCAGAACGGAACGCTTTGTTCCATAGTTGTGGGGCGTGTGTTCATGGTGCTGACCTGCGGCTCTGAAAGAAGTTCGCTCGCCGCGCTCCGTCGGATGACCCTTACCGACCCTGAGTGTGCGCCCTCAGGGTTCACGGTCGTCCTGCCGGTCCCCTCGCCCGCGAGGTTGCTCGCCGACCGCCGCACCACCACGCACATGCGGCCGATTCAGCGCATGCCATCACGTCGGCGCAGATAGTCACTTCAGCGCAGCCCGGCACTCCAGCGCAGCCCGGCACTCCAGCGCAGCTTGGCACTGCAGCGCAGGCCGTCACTCAGGGCATGTGGCGCGCCCAGACCCTCACCACCGAGGACTAGGACTGGTGGACGGCCCTCTCGTTCGGAACGCAGTGCGTCATCTTCAACCCGGCCACGTCACGTGAGCCGTTCTTGCCGAGGTTCTGCAGCCGTTGCCTGTCCTCGTCCGTGAGGTCCTGACCGGGCAGTGGCTGGAGGTGCTTGACGTCGTCCGGGCCGATACCGAGGCCCTCGCCGACGCGCAGCCCGAGGTCGTCCTCGACCAGCAGGAAGTGCCAGATCATCCGTTCCTGGACGGGACGCGCGCACTGCGAGATCAGCTCGATGAAGTTGCGGACGAGATCGCCGCGCTCCCAGTCCTGCATCAGCAGATAGCGCTGACCGGCCTGCTTGTAGTCGTTCGCCCGCGGAATGCGCTTGCGGGTCAGCCGGCCCCGGATCTCCGGGCCCTGCTCGTCGTGCGTCGGGTAATGGCCTTCCCGAAGACCGCCCGTGATGGACGGCTCGTAATTCACGTGCGGGTTCTCGCCGGGAGTGTCCACGAAGTAGGCCATCTGGCCGTCGCGCTGGTTCGTCCGCACCTCCGTGCCCTTGGCCTGGTTGACGGGCAGCTGCAGGTAATTCGGGCCCACGCGGTGACGCTGGGTGTCGCTGTAGGAGAACGTCCGCCCGACGAGCATCTTGTCGTCGGAGAAGTCGAGCCCGTCCACCAGGACGCCCGTGCCGAACGAGATCTGCTCGTTCTCGGCGAAGTTGTTCTCCACGTTGCGGTCGAGGACGATCCGGCCGACCGGCAGTGCCGGGAACTGGTCCTCGGGCCAGACCTTGGTGTCGTCGAGCGGATCGAAGTCCAGCTCCGGATGCTCGTGGTCGTCCATCATCTGGACGAGCAGTTCCCATTCCGGGAAGTCGCCGCGGTCGATGGCGTCGTGCAGATCCTTGGTGGCATGCCCGAGGTCGCGGCCCTGCACGGTTGCCGCGTCCTCCTCCGTCATGCTCCGCACGCCCTGCTTCGGCATCCAGTGGTATTTGACGAGCTTCGTGTCGCCGGCCTGGTTCACCCACTTGTAGGTGTTCACGCCGAAACCTTGCATGTGCCGGTAGTCGGCCGGGATTCCGCGCGGGCTAAAGAGGTTGACGAGCATGTGCATCGACTCCGGCGTCTGCGACATGAAGTCGAAGATGCGCGCCGGCTCCTGGCGGAATGTCACCGGGTCCGGTTTGAGGGCGTGGATGACGTCCGGGAACTTGATGGCGTCGCGGATGAAGAAGACCGCCAGGTTGTTCCCGACGAGATCCCAGTTGCCGTCCTCAGTGTAGAACTTGATGGCGAATCCGCGCGGGTCGCGTGCCGTCTCGGCCGAGTCGCGTCCGCCGATGACCGTGGAGAACCGCAATGCGATCGGCGTCTGCTTCCCATGCTCCTGGAACAGCTTGGCCCGGGTGAACGTCGCGATCGGCTCGTCGCCCCATTTCCCGTAGGCCTCGAAGAACCCGTACGCCGTCACGCCTCTCGCATGGACGACTCGCTCCGGAATGCGCTCCCGATCGAAATGGCTGATCTTCTCCAGGAACTGGTAGTTCTCCAGCGTGGCCGGCCCGCGGGCGCCCACGGTGCGCTGGTTCTGGTTGTCGTAGACGGGATGGCCTTGCCGGTTGGTCAGCACCGGACGCTCGTCCCCCGGCTGCGCTCCCGTGCTCGAAACGTCCGTCACGACGACCTCTCCTCCCGGTGGGTTCAGTGCAGTCCTGGCGGCCCTACCCGAAATAGGACAAATCAACGTCCGCCCCAGGTAAACCCACCGTCGCCCGAGCCGCCCGAACACCGGCGACGCCCGCGGAAGCCGACCGTCGGCGAGGGTGCCCGGCGTGACCTGCGTGGTGATGCGGGCGGCGGCGTCAGGCAGTCACGGCTCCAGAAGCCCAGCAACCAGCCCAGCACACCCTGATGAGCGCGCCAGGAGGGCATCCAACTTGACGCCGGTCAAGGTCGCCCACCGAATTCATGGGTGTGGACGGGCGGTCAGGGGTGCTGTCGCTCGTTAAGGGTGGTCGAGTGCGGCGTTGAGGTCGTCCAGGTAGTGCGAGACGGGGCCCAGGGTGATCAGGCCGCTGCCGGCTCCTGCCAGTTCTGCTGCTGCGGGGGCCAGTTCGCTGTGTGCGCGTCTCATCAGGTCGCGGTCGTCCACGGCAATGGCGGCCCGGGCGGTGAGGCACCACATGGCCTCGAACAGCAGATCGCGCGGCGGCTCTGGCGTTTTCCGAAGGGCCGCCGCAGCTTCGGACGTCCGGCCGCGGGCCAGGGACACCGAGGGGCGGGCCCACGGTTCGTAAGGTCCCCAACCGGTGTGTTCGTCGGTTTGTGCTGGGAGCCCCTGCTGGACGCGCAGGCAAAGCCGGGCGAGGGCTGGCAATCCGTTCTCAAGGCCGGGCATTCCGGTGCCGTCCAGCTGTGCGATGGCGTTGCGGTAGGCGGAGTCCGCCTCGGTCGCCTCGGTCGCCTCGCCGGACGCGGCCAGGCGCAGCGCTCGGTACCACTGGGTGAAGACGCTCACCAGCGGAAGCTCATGACGCGCAGCCAGCTCATCAGCGGCAATCGCGTGCCGGTCGGCTCCGGCGAAGTCTCCGAGCGCACTCCGCGCCTGGACGCGGACGAGATGCCCGAGCACCTCGAACGTGACCAACCCATGCCGTCCGGACAAAGCGACCAGCTCGGCGCCGATCGCGTCCCGCTCCGGCGCCAGCCCAGCCCGCTGAAATGTCTGCATATAGACGCCGTTGAGGACGAACGCCAGCAGCCCGGGATCGTCCAGCCCACGGGCGATCCGCTCCGCCTGGAGCGCCGCCTCGCGCCCCCGCCCCGACCGGTCGCCACGCGACTCCAACGCGACCGTGCCCAGCAGCCGCGCCCGCAGCACATCACTCCCCGCAGGCAGGACGCCGAGGGCACGTTCAGCCGCAGCCACGACTTCAGCCGCCTGGCGCGGATCGTCCGACCGCGTCCAGATCGCCGGGACGTCGTACGCGCCGATCACGCGCGCTGTCAGCTCCGCGTCGCCCAGCTCTTCGGCTGCCGCGATCGTCGCCGTCCGCTGCTCCCGCGCCGCCTCCAGCCCGCCGCCGCCCGTCACGGCGAGGTCGCGCAGGATGCCCACCGTCGACTCCAGCCGGGCCCGCGCCCCGGACGCCACAGCCCGGTCGTAGGCCGCGGTCGCCTCCGTCCACACGCGTGCGGCCGCGTCCTGCCCATGCTCCGCATGATCGGCCTGGCGGAGGATGTCCTCCTCCAACCGGCGCAACGCGGGGCCGGGATCGAGCCCGAGCTGCT
Organism: Actinomadura sp. KC06; assembly: GCF_004348735.1. Taxonomy (GTDB): domain Bacteria; phylum Actinomycetota; class Actinomycetes; order Streptosporangiales; family Streptosporangiaceae; genus Spirillospora. The sequence goes on along the minus strand of NZ_SMKT01000154.1, from coordinate 17,095 downwards.
CGGCCAGCAACGCCCGAGCCCGTCGCAGCACCGCGAGCGCGTCCCGCTGCCGACCGGTGCGGTACAAGGCCAGAGCCAGCAGCCGCCAGCCGTCCTCACGCCAGGGATGCTCGGTTACGTGGGCGTCGAGGTCCGGCACGGCCTCGGCCGCCCGTCCCAGATCCAGCTTCGCCTCCGCCCTCCGCTCGACGGCCCGCAACCGCAGCTCCGCGAGCCGGGACCGCTCCGCCCGCGCCCACCCCTCGTCCGCGAACTCGGCGTACGCGGGGCCACGCCACCACCCCAACGCCTCGTCCAGCCTCTCGACCAGCTCCCCGGCCGGACGCGACGAGCCCACGACCTCCTCGAACCGCCAGGCATCAACCGCTTCCAACCCCACCCGCAGCGCATACCCCGGCCCCTCGGTGACCAGCACCCGCGAAGGCGCCCGAGGCGGACGATCAGGCTCCAACCCCCGCCGCAAAGCCGCCACAAACGTACGAACCGCACCAACCCCATCACCTGGCGGATCAACCCAAAGATCGTCGACCAGCCGTCCCACCGGAACGACCCGACCCCTGGCCACGATGAGCCGCGCGAGCACAGCCCGATGCTTCGGCCCCCTCAACGCGATCACGTTGCCGGAGGCGTCCCAGGCCGTCACCGGCCCCAGCACCCCGAACACGACCCCCACCCCAGCCACGCTATAGCGCGCTCATCGGATGCTCATCCACACCCGGCAGCCTGGGGACATGGACAAATACACGCCGACCATCCCCGGCTTCGACTATCACCGCATCCCGGTCGCCGACGGGGTCTCCCTGAACACGGCCATCGCGGGCTCCGGCACGCCGATCATCCTCCTCCACGGCTTCCCGCAGACCCACCTGATGTGGCGGCACGTCGCCGCCGCCCTCGCGTCCGACCACACCGTGATCTGCCCTGACCTGCGCGGATACGGCGCCAGCGACAAGCCCGCCGACGATTACTCCAAGCGCACAATGGCCGCCGACATCGTCGCCCTGGCCCACGCCCTAGGCCATGACCACTTCGCGCTGGCCGGCCACGATCGCGGCGCGTTGGTCGCATTCCGCGCCGGCCTCGACCACCCCTCGACGATCACGCACCTGGCCTGCCTGGACGTCCTGCCGACCCTGGACATGTGGGACGCGATGCACGGCGTCACCGCCGCAGTCGGCTTCCACCTCTACCTGATGGCCCAGCCGCCCGGCCTGCCCGAACAGCTGATCGCCGCCGCCCCGGACGCCTTCTTCGGCCACTTCCTCGACCTCTGGGCGAACGACCCGTCCGCGATCCCGCCCGACATCCGCACCGCCTACCTGGACGCCTGCCGCAACGCGATCCCGTCGATCGTCGCCGACTACCGCGCGTCCGCAGGCATCGACATAGAACACGACCAGACCGACCGCGACTCGGGCAACCAACTGCACATGCCCGTATCCGTCCTCCAACAAGACTGGGGCGCCGCCCTAGGCTTCGACGCCAAGTCCCTCTGGGGAGCCTGGGCGAAGAACCTCCACCACGAAACCGTCCCCTACGGCCACTACATGGCCGAGGAGTCCCCCGTTGCAATCACCAAGACCCTCAAACACCTACTAACCCGCTAGACGGACGCACCACCCCGCTACCAGGGCGGCCCACCCTGCGTGGCCGCCCATACCCACAGAAAGATAAGGAACCCGGCCACCGCGAGGCCCAACGGCATCTCCCAGTTGAGCGGCTTGCTAGGTCCGCCCCGGTGAACCATGCCCATCCCCGTCCGTCCGATCTCCACGTCATACTTCGCATAGCCGGACGCCCTCCGAATAACCCCACCACCCAGCCATGTTTCAGCCGAACATGCTCTACCTCCCCGGACTCAGCCGACTGCCACCACTGTTCGGGATTCCGGTAAACGCCGAACCCGAGGGACCGCAGATCAACCGTTGGGTGCCCTGGGTTCTAACGCCCCTGGACGCGGTTCGGCGCGACGTCGCAGACCACCGCCACCATCACCTCAAGTTGCCGATGAAGACCGAATGACCAGGGCACAGGCGAGCACACGCACCCGCAGGGGTCCCCGACCCGGCGGCCAGGCCCTCATCGCCACCGCGAGCGCCGCGCAGAGACTTCCGGACCAGTCCCGGTTCACTGCCCGCCCACAGCGGTCTCGGCCAGGAGCGCTGCCCTAGCCAGCCCTGACCACGACACGGCCACGTGCTAGCTGCGGAAATGCGGGCAATCTCGTGTCGATGCGTCCGACCAAAGGAGTCGCGCAGTGGAGGAAGATCGAGGGATGAACCAGAATCCCGAGGTCGATCGGCTCATGCAGACGCTCGACCACCCGCAGAAGGAAGCGATCGAGTACCTGCGCACGGCGATCCTGAAGGTGGACCCGCAGATCACCGAGCAGGTCAAGTGGAACGCGCCGAGCTTCTGCTACGGCGGTGTCGACCGCGTGACCTTCCAGTTGAAATCCAAAGACGTACAGCTCATCTTCCATCGCGGTGCCAAGGTGAAGGATGACGAGATCCCGTTCACCTTCCACGACGACAGCGGCCTCATGAAGTGGCGGACCAACGATCGTGCGATGGTCACCTTCAAGGACCTCACCGACGTCACGGCTCACGAAGAGGCTTTCGCTTCCCTCATCAGTCGCTGGATGAAGGCCTGACACCAAAGGGGGCGTCGGGGCGGTGCGGCGAGACGGCCTACACTGCGTCCCCGTCCGCGCCGTCGGCCAAAGCCTGACACCACCAGGCAGACCGCTCTCCGGACGGGGAATGTGACAGCGGAGCGGATGCGCCAGTGGATCTAGGGAAAGTCCAGAGGGATTGCGCTTGACGGAATCTGACATGGCCGACTCCCCGGTCGTGAACGCGCACCACAACGCGTTCTCACCGGTTCGACGCGTCAGACCGACTCATCGATGAGATGCGCGTTCCACGTGGCCGCGGCCTGCTCATGGGAATCGACACCGGCGAAGAAGGCATCCGCCAATGCCGCATAGTCAGGGTCATCGACACCCGTCACGTCGATGAATTTGGGCCGGTAAACAGCGAAGCCTTCCGAGGACGGCTGCGGACGGTAAGGAATGGCCATCTTCAAAGACCGCCGACCCGGAACATACTCGACGGCACCTACGATCAGCGCGTCAACCCGTCCGACCTCAAGGTGCAGATAGGCGTCGACAACGAGCACCGCGCGAACCCAGCCAGGCCGCCCCGCCTCCAAGGCCGCCTGACCTGCTTTGACAGCGTCACCGAGGTCATCATGAACCAGGCGCTCCATGCCTTGTCGACCGTCCGCGTCCTCATGACCGAGCATGGGAACCAGCGTCTCCCCCTCAGACACGCTCCAGACGCCGTGAGCACTCAAGAATCCGGCCATCCCGGCGATCTCATGCATGGCCCGCCACCCTACAGACCCCACCAAATACGCGTGTTCCCACCACGAGGTAGTGACCGGGACCTGTTCGGACGGCTACGCCGACTCGGCGGCCGCGCCGGTCAGGCGGGTTCGCGCTCGGGTCCGGGAAGACGACGCCGGGCGGTGCGGGCGGCTTCGACCACGACGGCCTCGGGATGGTGAGCGATCATCGCGTCCAGAAGGTGGACGGCCCACGGATGCTCGGTGTCGGCAAGGCCGTCGACGAGCTTGGGCATCTTGTCCGCGGGTTGGCCGACGTAACCGCACTCTTGAAGCATCTCCGGGAAGGGTCGCGTGGCGGCGCTCATCTCGGCGAGATCAACCAGCGCCCACATTGTGGCGGCGCGGGACGGCTCGTCCACCTGCCGCTTCTCCTCGGGGGTCAAGAGCCCATGCGCCAATGCCCCGAGTTTCGGATCCGCGGTGAGCGAGACGAGGGCGTTGCGGCCCTCCTGGCCGAACTGCGCGCCGAACGTCCCCGCCAGCAGGTCGAGCCCGGCGCGGCGTGCGAAGGGGCCAACCTCGTGCAGCGCCGCGACGATCTCCGCGACGCCGGCCTCCACCGAACGTGCGTGGACCCAGCCCTGCGCCTCGTCACCGATGTGCTCCATCCGGTAGGCGGCGAGAGCGTTCAGGAGTGTCACGGCATCGGCGTCGGCGTAACAGCCGAGGACGGGGATCGTCATCCCCGTAGCCTCCTGCAGGAGGGTGTGGCACACGAGCTTGCCCAGCGGGGTGACCCCCACCAGCGGCCCGCGCCGTTCCACAAGCCCGGCATGGATGAGAGCGTTGCTATGGAGCTCGATGATGGTCGGCGCGCCGGCGTCCAGGTTCGACGCGAGCCGGTCCACGGGCACCGGCCCGCCGTGGGCGTACAAGTCGACGATGAAGGTGATGCCGGGGCATTCTTTCGGGACGTCCGGGTCATCCTCTGCCTTCTCGCCGCAGGCGACCAGATACTCGATGAGGAAATCCCGCCAGGCGCCCACGGCTGATTGGGCATCGCCACCCTTGAGCGCAATCGCGCCGGGCCCAGGCCACGCAAGCGACCGGGACGCGTCCACGTGTAGGACGCCCGTCCGGACCATCACGTCCCAGAACCGCAGGGCGCCATCGGTTGTCTCCGGGTCCTGGGCCAGGTGCTTGCCTATGGTCTCAAGGTAGGCGGGACAATCGGCTGGACGTCCGTCCGCATCGACTTCACGCCCGGCGCGCACCCAGTCGATCTGTGCCCTCACCATCGTGTGCAGGTAGGACTCCTGCGCCGCGGCGAGCAACTCCGCGGCGGACGGCAGCCGCACCGCTGGGAGGTATTCGGGCTCATCGTCCGGTATGCCCGTCCGTTGAAGCCGACCTGGATGCTGCCGTTCCATGGCACGCCTAAGCAGGTCGTCAGGAATCACATGAGCTGAGGCCATAGATAGCAAAGCGTAGTCCAACAGTCACACAGAGGTGAATAAAATCCTCTGACCGCCACCGGATGCGTAGCCGCGCTACGGAGCGCTGGACACCCTCGGCTCCAAGGCCCGGGCCAGGGTGCCGACTTCGGCCAGCAAGGAGGCAGGCGGCTGGTCGAGGTCGAGGGTGTGCTGGTGGATGGTTATCCCGGTGTGCCGGACGCGGTGGGCGATGTGCGGGGCATTGCCTTTCGCGTAGACGAGGTGACCGTCCGAAAGCTGCAAGGCAGTGCAGTAGGCGGGCATCTGGCAGAGATCCGCGTCCGGGAAGCCCTCGGGCTTTTCGGCCTTGTACTTGGCGTCGGCGACGGCGCGCCGAGTTCCGTCATCGGCGTAGGGAGGACGGCTTCCGCAAGGAAACGACGGAACGCTGTCTTCACGAGCGGGTGAACCAGCAAGGACCATGAACTTCTGGCTGCCATTCGTACCCTGCTCGTCCATCAATCGCCCGTACGCCAGAGGGCCGCCCTTCGGAAGACGGAGCTGGAGCTCGGGGTACTCGTCGACCATAAGACTCCCTCGCCCTGAATGTCGGCGGCGGCAGGCGCGGCCAACCTAACACCGGCCGCCGACAGCCATGAGGGGTTCATCGGGAGGCGGAAGGGCGTCGTGCGCTGAGATTCAAAATGACCTGGGTTCTGCGGTGCCAGGGGCCATCGACGGGTGAAGACGCGACCAGCGATGCGCGGCGGACTTGCACCGACGCTCGCAGCGCCAAGCAGGTCGCCGTGCACCACTCGGCGGTCGGTGGCGCTTCCTCCCGAACGTGGGAGATGGCACGGCTGGACATCCAGGGCGCGCATCCAGTTGGCCGAGATCGCCGCTGGGATGGGTGGACGCGCACAGGCTGCGACCCTGCGGGTTGCGGCGGGTCGTTCGTGCCATGCCGAGGGCAGGACGACCGCCGCGACTCAACGAATGGGGTTCCGCCGGGGCGGTTTTGGTTGGACGGTCAGTGCGTCTCGGCGGCGGACTGGACGGCCGTCCGCAGGGCCGCGCGGGTCAGCAGGAGGACAGGCCCATCCGGGTCCTTGCTGTCCCGCACCGCTACCGCACCGGCCGCGTCCGCCAGCTCGACGCAGTTGCCTCCGTTGGAGCCGGTGTAGGTGCTCTTACGCCATTTAGCGCTTCTCAGGTCCATCTTTCCTGGACCACCTTTCTAATCAGCTCGCGCGACATCTCTTCGGTGAGTGTCCGTGAACGAAGGGCGTTGAGAGTACGCGCCAACACGGACAAGTCCGTTGGGTCGTCGGTCGTGATGGCGTGGATCGCTGTCTCGATGTACGCGACCTCACTTCGATCGTCCATCGTGGCAATGGTGAACGCGCCCATGTTGCCGTCGTGCTCGCCGCTTTCCAACACTACTTGAACCGTGACGTTGGGCAACATGCTCAGGTCCAGAAGGTGATCAAGCTGCTCCCTCATCGTCTCGGACGTGCCGACCGGACGACGAAGCGCCTGCTCATCGACCAAGAGCACCAGTTCCGGCGGGTTGCGTCCCTCGCTCCTCGTAAGGATCTCTTGGCGGCTCAGCCGCGCCGCAACCGCCTCCTCGTTGCCGCGCAAGAGAGCTGAAGCGTAGGCCGGAGTCTGGACGAGGCCCGCAATCAGCATGGGTTCCCATGAAACGAGCATCGCCGCGTCAGTCTCGATCTTGGGCCAGTCGAACCAGACCGGCACGGGGTGGCCGTTCCTGTTCAGGTCCTCCCAGAGCTTGATCAGCGCGCCGTCCGCACCGATGAGGCGGTCAACCTGCTCAACGAATGAGCGTGTGGCGCGCCTGGTGCCATTCTCGATGCGGCTCACCTGAGCCTTGCTGATGTTCGTGTGGTCAGCGATGGACTGCTGAGTAATGCCCTTCGCCTCGCGCATCCGGCGCATCTGTCCACCGAAAGCGATCAGAGCAGGGGATTCCTTCGGGCGCTGACGTCGCGGGGGCATGATCGTGAAATTTCCTCTCCTTGGTATCTCGCCAAGAAGGCAGACCTGTCACCTGTCGTTTCCAAGCAAGCTTGGTAACACCACCGTACTGAGAAACCTTGCTAAATGTGTGCCGTTCGCCACACACGGTGAGGAGAGATCATGGGCGAGGCGGTGCAGAGCGAGATGGTGGTCAAGCGGGATCTGCGGGCGGTGGCGGAGGTACGGACGTTCGTGCGGCTGGTGACCGGCGGCTGGGACGTGGACGACTTCGTCCCGTGCCTGATCGCGAGCGAGCTGGTCACCAACGCGCTCCGGTACGCGACGGCGGCCGACGACGAGGTGATCTTCCGCATCGGCCGGACCGACCGGGGCGTGGTGTGGGTGGAGGTTCAGGACTCCGTCTGCGTCATGCCGCGCATCATCAGCGCGGACGTCAACGGCGAGTCGGGCCGTGGCCTGTTCGTCGTGGAGCAGTTCACCCGATGCTGGGGCGCCCGCCCACTGGCCGGGGACGTCGGCAAGGTCGTCTTCGCCGTCCTCAACTCGTGAAGACCACGCGGAGGGGCGGCCGGAGGGGGCCGTCCCTCCGCGTCATCACTCCCGCCCTACCACCCGTGCCAAAGCCCCCCGACTTGGCCGCGGGACCGCAGCCACCGACCGCCCCTCCACGGGAGCATGGGCAGCGTCCAGCGGGTACGGCTGGGACACCGGGCTTCGCGCGTCGAAGAAGCTCAGGCAGCCCTCGTACTACTCGTCGGTCTTCGGACAATGCGTCGACATCGCGGCGGTTCAGGAGCATGAGCGGACTCGGCGTCGGCCCGGGCGAGGCGATGTCGGCGACTTCATCTGGTGGCTGGCGGTGCTGGTTCGGGTGGCTGATCAGGTGTCGTTGGTCGCAGGCGTCGTACCGCCATTCCAGCCGGTAGCGGGCGCCCATCGGGCACGTCCTGGGTGGCCCAGGAGAACGTCAACCCGATCGACAGGTGACGCGTCGGCAGCGGACCCGCCCTGGAGCCATAGGCCCAACCGCCCGTCGTCGACTCGGTAGCCGTCGAGAGGGAGGTCAGACCTGGCTCACCCAAGTACTGTGCCTGGCCCGAGCTTCCAAGAGCAGGAGTTCCCTTAGCTGCTCGCCCGTTCGGCCCCTTGTCTTGATGGCGTGGCAGTTGGGGCAGAGTGCGATCATCTGGATCGGATGGTCGCGGCCCCATTTCGCCCGATCGTGGACGTGGTCGACCTCCAGAATTGGCTCCCCGTCCTTGTTCACATCATTGGGCTGACCGGTGCACAGCGGGTTCTCGCAGCGGCCGCCGCTTCGGATCAGAACGGCCTTGACGGAAGCAGAAGAGCGCACGGGCTGCTCGCGGGCGGCGCTCACGGTGCTCCGGTCGTGGTCACCACGCGCCTCCGCTGCCTCCACCGTCTGACATAGACGTAGGTACGCTTCCAGCGGGCTCCAGTCCTGGGCCGACGGTGTGTCACCGCGTTTCAACTGACGCAGTCCGACCTCCCCCAGCAGTGCTTCAGGAAGGCTGCCGTTGAAAAATCGTCTGCCGAGGATCGCGATGGCCTCACTCCGCGCTGATTCATCGGATGCGATGAGCTCATAGGCCCACGTGGCGAGCCCGAAGCTCGGATTCTGCTCGTCCAGCCAGGCCATCGGCTCGCCATGCGCCGGGGGAATGCCCCCCACGTGGCCTTGCAGCTCCCAAACATCCGTACGTGTCAGCGCGAGGATGGGAAATTCCGGGGTCGGTCTTGAGCTGGGTTGTCCGTACTCACGCATGAGCCCACGTAGTTCGGTATTGGCGTCCCGCCAGAAAACCAGGCGCGGACGGTGGCCAGCCGCTCTGCCCATCGCCCAGAGGAGCGTTATGGGCTGATGTCGGGCGGGCCCATCAGGGGTCTTGGCGCCGCGCAGCGACTCAAGGACCTGGACGAGACGCCGTCGCGGCGCGGCCGGCTCATCGACGACCACCTCGAAACCCAGGCGGTCGAGGAGCCGGCCGACCGTCTCACGCCCCCCGGAGAACTGGTCGGCGGCGAGCGGCCGACCCGTCACGAAACGGTGGGCCACACCGACGATGGCCTTGGAGTCGTAGAGGACACCGTCGTGACGGAGGAAGTACCGACGAGCCGGTTCGAAGCCGTAGCGCTCAAGGAACCGGCCACGACCGAGCTGATCACACTCGCCGATCACATCGAGGACCGCCTCACGCGTGATCTCCGACAAATCCATGCGAGAAGGATATGCCCGACATAAGAAGCATCCCCCACTTGGCCCTCTGGCCTGGGCGGGCGCCGGAAGCGCGCACGCTCGTACGCTAAGCCGCGTGCGCCGGGCAGGCGGGATCACGTGCCAGGAGGGCAGGTCCTTTCAGCGTTGTGACGGTTTCGAAGCGCGACCTTTGAATGGAAGACGGTCGAGTTTGCGGTGCGGGAGCCCGCGCCGCTGACTTTGATGGGCGTCCCCAGACTCCGGCACCTGGAGAGGGAGCGAGGCCGTTACCTATAGAGCTCGCTTGGCCAGTACGTCCTGGATCCGGTCCATTGGCCATGTGGTATCGATCATCGCGGGAGTCGGTCCCCCGGACCAGAGACGAGCCGTCTCATGGTGATGCCGCTCGGGTGCGAATAGGAACCGCACCTCGTCTGTATTCACCTTGAGCCCCTCGATCCTCCACTCTCTCTCCCACTCGAACTCGTACTCGGTATCCCAATAGGGGCCGGGGAAGTCGATGTACGGGGTGAGGTTCCAGACAGGATCGTTCTGACTTGTGGGCGATCCATCGTCCCCGCGTGCATTTTCCACCAAGCGTTTGAACTCGTCCGCTACGGGCGAGTCCTTGCGCAGATACCAGACGGGGGCGCCACCGGCCATCGCCACGGCACGTTTGGCGTAACCGACTCCGAACTGACCACGCCGGTCGACTAGACGGGAGAGATAGTCGAGCGGAATCTCGCTGAGGCAGACCGACTGCTGTGCGATCTCCACATCGCGGACGTGGCGTGCGGCGCCGAAAGGCTTGCGAGAGGCTCGGAGCTCCCCGTCCGTGAGTATTCGCTGAAAGGCGGCCTGGTTCGTGAGATGGACCAGATACTCCGACATGTCCCGCCACTCGTCGTTACCTCGGAAACCGAGCGCCATCAGGCGAGACCGAACAGTGCGACGCGCCAGGACAATGTGGCCAGGGTGCCTATCGATTCCTCGCACACGTGTATCGACGGCTCCTTCCCTTATCGTCTACCAGCCGTGCAAATGATCCCATATGACTGCACTTGACCGAAAGATTCGGGCAGCATGAGATAGCGACTAGGTAACCTTTTAACGGCATGTCGCCAGCCCATCGGCGCCCTCAGCCTGTCAAGCACCGCCTGGTGCGGCCGCGGCCACGAACCCGTTGCAGTTCACGCAGTGAACCGACGATGCGCCGTGAACGCGTAACGCTGAAATAGACCGGCATGGGAGATGGTGGAGTGGGAGAGCGGTGGAGGCGGGTTGGCAAGGTCATGCGGCAGCCAGCCGCGGACGCCGCCGGCTGACCGGACGAGCATGCTGAGGTCAGGGTTCACGTCCGGCACCCCGCGAGGAGGAACGAGCTCGGGAAGTTGCCGCCCGTCGTGGACGGACTTGTCTGCGGCCGCGGTGAGGTGGCCATGCTGGATCGGCTGGTAGCGCTGGGTGGCGTCCTGTGTCACAAGCGGCTGGCCAGCGGTGACGGGCTCGTGTTGAACGCTGGACGAACGGGGTGCTGGCTTCTCCGTGCCGGTGGGGGACGGATGGCCGGGTTCGCGGTCGTATGGCGGATAAAAGATCTCGAGGCCGGTCTCCTGATGTGGAGATCCGGCCTCTGACCTGGCGATTCTGTGTCGGGGTGGCGGGATTTGAACCCACGACCTCTTCGTCCCGAACGAAGCGCGCTGCCAAGCTGCGCTACACCCCGGTGGTGGCTGCCCGGGAGTCGTACGGGCTCCCGGCGCCTAGTACACCTTAGCGGATGGCGGGGGGTGGTGCGTCCCCTATTTACGGGCGGTGAAGCCGGTCACGGCGCCGGACGGGGTGAGCGCGATGGAGGTCAGGCCGGCGGAGGTCAGCCAGTCGTGGAGGTCGGCGGTGGTGCCGGAGGGGCCGAAGGCGCCTAGGCGCTTCATGAGTTTGTAGAGGAAGTCGCGGGATGTGCCGCGGACGAGGGTTGTGCCGCGGAGGGTGCCGCCTGGGCGGAGGACGCGGGTCAGTTCGCGCAGGGCGGCGGCCGGGTCGGGGAGGCAGTGGAGGCCGTTGTAGGTGAGGCAGAGGTCGAAGGTGGAGTCTGCGAAGGGGAGGGCGTAGATGTCTGCCTGGAGGAGGGTCTTCGTCTTGCGGCGGGCGCGGGTGAGCATCGTCCAGGAGAGGTCGGCGGCCACGTGGCGGGGGTTGTCGCGGACGGCGAGGCCGCCGCCGCAGGGGATGTCGAGGGTGAGGGCGTCGGCGGGTGCGGCGGCGATGGATTGTCGGAGGTGTGTGATGTCGTAGTTCCAGAGGACCCGGGCGCCCAGGCGGGAGAGGGGGCGGTTCTGGACGGCGAAGTCGTAGAGCGCGGCCGAGAAGCGGTCGGTCTTCCAGCGGTCGCGCAGGTCCATCAGCGGGGGACGAGGGTGAGAAGGGATGCCTCGGGCGGGCAGCAGAAGCGCATGGGGGCCTTGGGGGACGTGCCGAGGCCGGCGGAGACGTGGAGCCAGGAGCCGCGGTGCCGGTGCAGGCCCTTCACGCGGGGACGGTCGATGCCGCAGTTGGTGGCGAGGGCACCGTAGAAGGGGACGCAGACCTGGCCGCCGTGGGTGTGGCCGGCGAGCAGGAGGTCGTAGCCGTCGGCGGTGAAGCGGTCGAGGTTGCGGGGTTCGGGGGAGTGCATGACGCCGAGGTGGACGTCCGCCTGCGGGTCGACCGGACCGGCGATCTTGTCGTAGTGGTCGCGGTTGATGTGCGAGTCGTCGATGCCGCCGAACTCGACGTCCAGCTCGCCGACCTTGAGACGGCCGATGCGGTTGTTGAGGTCTAGCCAGCCGGCGGCCTGCAGGGACGAGCCGAGCTCGCGGTACGGGAGGTCGGGCTCGCGGCGATGCCGGTCGTAGTCGGACTTGCTGGTCCGCCAGATGTAGCGAAGGGGGTTCTTGAAGATCGGGGAGAAGAGGTCGTTGGAGCCGTAGACGAAGACGCCTGGACGGTCGAGGAGGGGGCCTAGCGCGTCCAGGAAGGGACCGATCGTGTCGCGGTGCGAGATGGAGTCACCGGTGTTGACGACAAGGTCCGGCTCCAGGGCGTCCAGCGAACGGACCCAGCTGATCAGGCGGGACCGACCGGGCGTGAGGTGCGCGTCGGAGATGTGCAGGATCTTCACCGGCGGGCGGCCCGGCGGCAGCACGGGCACGTCGATGCGGCGGAGGCGGAACCAGTTCCGCTCGATCACCGAGGCGTACCCGAAGGTCGCGGCGCCCGCGCCCAGGAGTGCCAGGGGCACGGCGTAGAACTTTCGCACGCCTCCCATGCTTCCAGAGAATTGCACCGCGTGGTAATCCCGATGAGGCTTCCGGTGCGGTACGGGCATGATGTGGTGCATGACCTTGAAGGAGAAGCTGGAGACCGATCTTTCGGCCGCGATGAAGGCGCGTGACGAGGTGCGCACCCGCACCCTGCGGATGGCGCTGACCGCGGTGAAGAACGAGGAGGTCGCCGGCAAGCAGTCGCGCGAGTTGTCCGACGACGACGTCGTCCGCGTGCTCACCAGGGAGGCGAAGAAGCGGCGCGAGGCGGCGGCCGCGTTCGGTGACGCCGGGCGTGAGAAGCAGGCCCAGGCGGAGCGGGACGAGGGCGAGGTGCTGGAGGACTACCTCCCGTCCCAGCTCGGCGATGAGGAGCTGACGGCGCTGGTCGCGGACGCGATCGCCGAGACCGGTGCGGCCGGTCCGCGTGCGATGGGCCAGGTCATGAAGGTCGTGAACCCCAAGGTGGCGGGACGCGCCGAGGGCGGACGCGTCGCCGCCGAGGTCAAGCGCCAACTCGCCCAGTAGCGAAGGGCGCGCGGGCGAAGCCGTCCGGCGGCGAGGGACTGTGGGCGAGCCGTCGGCCGCCGCCCGCAGGGGGCGCGGGCGAGTTGTCCAAGCGGCCGAGCGTCGTGGGCGAGCCGTCCGGAGAGGGCCGTGGGGGCCATTGGTCGTCGGCCCATGGGGGCGTGAGAGGGCCGTCCCAGAGTGCGGGTGAGGGGTTAGTCGCCGCCCCAGGGGGGCCAGCCGTCGCCTGGGCCGGTGTTGCCTCCGCCGCGGCCCTTGCCGTTGCTCACGTAGAGGATGACGGTGGTTCCCGGCGGGACTTGGCTGCCGGCGGACGGTGAGGTGGAGACGACCGTGCCCTTCGGCTGGTTCGAGCGGATGGACGCGGGCGCCACGCGGGCCTGCAGGTCGGCGCCTCTGAGCGCGGCGGTGGCGGCGGCGACCGTCGCGCCCTTCACCTGCGGGACGCGGGTGGAGTCGCCGAAGTCGCGGGTCGGGGTCCGGAAGCCGGGCGCGGGGTCTCCGGCGAGCGCGCTCCGCATGCTCTGTTGCCAGATGCCGCCGGGAATCCCCGCGCCGTACACGCCGTACACTTTGTACTGCCAGGGGCCTCGGAAGTCCCAGTAGGCGGTGGCGGCGGCGAGGTTCGGCGTGAAGCCGGCGAACACGGCGCAGGAGTGGCTTTCACAGGTGCCGGTCTTGCCCGCGGCCGGACGGCCGATGCCGCGTCCCGCCGCCGTCCCCTTGCTGAGGACGCCCTGCAGGATCGAGTTGACCTTGTCGGCGACGTCGACGTCGAGGGCCTGGTGGCAGTTCTGCTTGGGCAGCTTGACCTGCTTGCCCTCGGGGTCGACGACCTCCGTCACCGAGACCGGCGCGCAGTACTTGCCGCGGGCGGCGAATCCGGCGTAGGCGGCGGCGAGGTGCACCATGTCGACGTCGTTGACACCGAGGACCTGGGACGCGATCGGCAGCAGCGGGTTCCCGTTGCCCTGCTTCATGCCGAACTTCTCGGCCATCTTGACCGCGTTGCAGACGCCGACGCGCTTCTCCAGATGCGCGTAGAAGGTGTTGACCGAGTGCCAGGTGCCGGTCTTGAGGTTGAAGTTGCCCGATTCGCTGTCGCCGGCGTTGGAGACCGTCCAGTGGCCGCCGCCGATCATCGCGTCCTTGACCTTCTTGCCCTGGTACATCCCGGTGTACTTGCACGGCTGGAAGCCGCCGATGGTCGTCGTCTCAGGCGAGTTGATCGTCGTGCTGACCGGGATGCCCTGATCGATCGCGGCGGCCAGCGTGAAGATCTTGAACGTCGAGCCCGCGGACACGCCGTTGCCGCCGCCGTGCGCCGAGTCGGCCGGGAGGTTGATGGTCGTCTTGCCCTTGCCGGGGCCGAACCGCTTGCTCAGTCCGATCGCCCTGACCTTGCCGGTGCCGGGCTCCACCATCGCCTCTGCGGCGACGCGGTTGCCCCCGGGCGGGACGGTCGAACGCAGCGCCCTGTCGACGGCGCGCTGCTTCCGCATGTCGAGAGTGGTCCGGATCGTGTATCCGCCCCGGTTGAGCTTGTTGACGACGTTCTGCTGCTCCTTCGGGTCGAGCTGCCAGTACTTGCCGTCCGAGAGGATGTTCAGCAGGTCGTACTTCACGTATTCGCAGAAGTACGGCACCGTGCTGGACTCGCAGCCGCCGACCGGGTCGGTGCGGTTCAGCTCGATGGGCTTCTTGGCCTCCTCGTCCGCCTGGGCCTTGGTGATGTGCCCGAGCTGCGCCATCCGGTAGAGGACGACGTCGCGCCGCTTACGCGCGTCCGTCGGGTTGCGGATGGGGTCGTAGGCGGTCGGGTTTTGCGTGATGCCTGAGAGCAGCGCGGCCTGGCCGAGGGTCAGTTCGGAGGCCGGCACGCTGAAGTACCGCTTGGCCGCGGCCTGGACGCCGTAAGCGCCGGCGCCGAAGTACGAGATGTTGAGGTAGCCCTCAAGGATCTGGTCCTTCGACATGCGCTTCTCGATGTCGAGCGCGTAGCGGAGTTCGCGGAGCTTGCGTCCGACCGTGGGTGCGGTGGCCTCGCGGTACTCCTCCGGCGATTTGGCCGCGTCGACTAGGAGGTTCTTGACGTACTGCTGGGTGAGGGTCGAGCCGCCCTGCGTCTGCTCGGACTCCACGTTGGACGCCAGTGCGCGAATGGTGCCCTTCAGGTCGAGTGCGCCGTGCTCGTAGAAGCGCGAGTCCTCGATGTCGATGATCGATTGCCGCATGATGGGCGCGACCTGGTCGAGCCGGACGGACTCGCGGTACTTGTCGAAGAACGTCGCAATCTGCTTGCCGCCGGAGTCGTACACCACCGTCTTCTCGGACGGTGGTGTCGTCTTCAGATGGCTGTCCATGTCCTCGAAGTTGTTCGCGGCGTCGCGCGCGGTCAGCCCGGCGCTGCCGACCGCGGGCAGCGCGATGAACGCGACGAGGACGCCCGCGACGATCCCGGCGCCGAGGAGCCTGAACAGCGTCGACGCCGCCTTCATCCGATCAGTATTCGCAACGCGCACGGGGTCTAGAGTACGCGGGATGACCAGTGCATTCGGGACAGGGCTCCCGTAGCCGTACCATCCGGGCCTGGGGATGCCCGGGACGTTCGTCCGTTATGCCCTCAAGATGACAACCCGCGCCGTGTCTGGCGCGTCAACTACAGGTAACTAGTCCGTTCCGGTGATATGGCCCTGGTGGGCTATATCGAGAATGGGCCCATCGGGGGCTGTTGAAACGTCCCTCGCTTCCGTAAGTTCTTCCCCACGGCTTTCGTTTGGCGGCCTGACGTCCGCGCCCGTCCGGCCAAGGAGCGCAAATCGACACACAGACCCTAGGGGAGTGGGGCCAAGATGTGGATCACGGATTGGACCGCCCGCGCCGCCTGCCGTAACGCGGATCCGGACGCCCTGTTCGTGCAGGGAGCGGCGCAGAACCGGGCCAAGATGATCTGCCGCGGTTGTCCGGTGCGCACGGAGTGCCTCGCCGACGCCCTCGACAACCGGATCGAATTCGGTGTCTGGGGCGGTATGACCGAGCGTGAGCGCCGTGCACTGCTGCGCCGGCGGCCGGACGTGCGATCGTGGCGCGACCTGCTGGAGACCGCGAAGGAGGAGTACGAGCGGTCGGTCGACATTGACGAGCAGGAACTCGTCGCCAGCTGACCCGATCCGCCGGAAGGCGATCGTCCAGCTGTCACACGGGCGTGGGAGCGGCCCGTACGGCAGAGTTTCAAGAACCAGCACGGCCGAATAAAGCGTTGTGGCAGGCCCGCACCTTGATGGGTGCGGGCCTGTCAGCACGCTCCTGATCGTCTTACGAGCGGCTCGGCCCGCTCGTCCTGCCGGGTGTGGACGTTCCGCTGTGATCGCGCGCCCGTCCGCCAATCCGCGACCACCTGATCGCGCGACCAAATCCGTAGGACCACGCCCACCACGGGATCCAACCGATCCGCCGAGCCCCCGCCCCGACCACGAACCCCATTCGCACGATCACCCACCACCATTCATCTCCGCAGGTCAAACCCCTCATAACCCAACCTCGGACGAGGAAGACGAAGCGGTGAACGGTGCCATGCCTGCTCACGACGACCAAGCGCCGTGCGATGCGCCCGCCGCCGCTCATCGGTCCCGGATCCCGTTCGCAGGACGCTGGCGGGCAACAAGCCGGCCTGGGCACGACCCGCCACCACAACCCTCACCCGCCTAACACCACCTCCCGCACGACGACGCCCGTCCTGCTCGGCCCGCAGCCGCGCCGCACAGTGACGCACCACTCGCCACACCGCTGCGCGTGCAACGAAGGCGCGCCCACGCTGGCGATTTCAGCGCTTCCGACATCATCACCACCACCGCCCCCGCCACTTCGCCCGCAACGCCCTCGCAGGCCCACCGCACTACGCCGACCGCCCGCGCGGCACTACGCCCCCGGCCCGCCGCCCGGCACTACGCCGCAGTCCGCCTTGCTGCGCCGTGCTACGCCGCACTACGCCGCGCCGCACCGGACTATGCACTGCCGCACTGCCGCACTGCCGTCCCGCCGTGGCGCACTGCCGTGCCGCAGCGCCGCGCCATGCTGTGCCGCCCGCACTCCGCCGCACTGTGCTGCGACGAGCCGCGCCGCACTCCGCCCCGTGCCGCACCGCACTGCGCCTCATTGCTCTGCGCTGTGCTGCAACCGCCGCGTCGCGCCGCGCCTCATTGCGTCGCACCGCACTACGACGCGCCCCCGCTTTGCCGCGCCCCACCGCTGTGCCGCCC
>NZ_SMKT01000153.1 GCF_004348735.1 Actinomadura sp. KC06 | reverse complement strand
ACCTGCGCGACGGGCTTGCCGGTCTCCTTGACGATCCGCACCGCTCCTTCACGGAACTCCGGATCGAACCGGCGTCTCTTGTCTCCCACGACCCAACCATCTCTCTGGTTCAGGTCTCCACGCTACGAGGGGAAGCGCAACACAGTGTCGGAAAGTGATGACTTCGTCGGTCTCGGCGGTGATTCGCTCGGGCTCGTCCATCTGGCCGGGCGCGTTCAGGAACGCCTCGGCGCGAGTGTTCCCGTACGCGCGCTGGCCGCTGACCCGACCTTCGCCAACCTGGTCCGGCGTGTGTTGGAGGCGAGCAAAGCCACGGCCAGCGGACCGGTGCTGCTACGCCAAGGCGAGCGAACTCTGCCGGTCTGCTTCGTCCCCGCCCTGACCGGCGGACCCATGGCCTATCTCCCTATCGCCGACCAACTCGACGGATGGACCTGCTACGGATTCGCGCCACCCCGGCCCGGTCCCCGACGGCCGCGGACGGTGGCTGAGTACGCAGAGCACTACCGTGGTGAGTTGGCGGCCGTTGCCGATAGGCCTTACGTCCTGGCCGGATGGTCGATGGGCGCGATCGTCGCCCACGAACTCGCCCACCGTGCCGAGCGTTCTCCCGCATTGCTGTTCTGCATCGACGGCCATCCGGCGTGGCAGCGGGCGACGGCGCTGTCGCCGGCCCATCTGGCCGCCGTGCTCCCGCAACTGCGCGCATGGGCGTGGGCCGCACGAGGCCACGCGTTGGAGCGGAGGAGCCGACCGCCCGGAAATCAGGGTGAGGCACGGGCCGCCGTCGCCGGCCTGCTGGCATTGCTGCGCTACCGGGCGCGTCCGCTCGAGGTTCCCACGGTGATCCTCCGGGCGAATCTATCATCGCGCGGACGTCATCGGCTCCAGCGGCGGCTCGCGGGCCTCTACCCCGAAGGAGTCGACGTCCTGGGGATGGAGGGCGGCCACTGGGGACTGCTCACCGAAGCTGGCGCGACACGGATAGCGGCCCTGCTCGGCGCCGCGGTCCTCGAACAGCGAGTGCAGGAGAAAAACAGATGAACATCCCAACTCAGGTGCTCCGGCAGGCCGCACGCGCACCCGAACTAGTGGCCGTCGAGGACGATATGGGCGCCCTCTCCTATCGGGACCTGGTCGGACAGGCACTGAGTGGCGCCAGGGTCCTCGGCGCGTGCGGCCCACCGGGTTCACCGGTCGCTGTCCGCGTCCCGCCGGGTCGTGACCTCATCATCGTGGCGCTCGCCGCGATGCTGGCCAGCCGCCCCTACCTTCCGCTCGACCCGAATGAGCCGTCTCGCCGGGCACTGGCCTTCCTCCACGACACCAAGATCAGTACGCTCGTTGGAGCCGCACCGGAAGGCGCCGCGGTGACCGCCCTCCCCCCTTCGGCGCTCCACGGCCATGACCTGGCGGATCCCGTCACGGGGCCGGTCGCCTACGTGGTACGCACCTCGGGCTCTACCGGCGTCCCCAAGGGAGTGGTCGTCCCGCACGGCGGGCTGACCAATCTGGTCTCCTGGCACAATCGGACCTACGCGTCCGGACCTGGAATCCGGCAGTTGCAGACCGCCAATCCAGGCTTCGACGCGGCCGTCTGGGAGATATGGCCGAGCCTGTGCGCGGGCGGGACGCTCGTGATCGCCCCGCAAGGGATCCGATTGTCCCCGGTGTCGATCGTCGACTTCGCCCGGCAGCATGCGATCAACCTTCTGTTCGCTCCCACTCCGATCGCTGAGATGATCGTCGATCTTGACCAAGACGACGCAGTCGCCTGTCTGACCCTCCTGACCGGCGGCGACCGGCTACGGCTGCGCCGGATCCCACGTACCTGGCAGATCGTCAACCACTATGGACCAGCCGAGGCTACCGTCGTCACCACCTGGCACCCGGTTACTGAACCGCCCGCCAAGGGAATCCCCGCGATCGGGCGTCCTATCGACGGCGTCCGCATCGCCATGCGCGGTCCCGACGGCATCCCCACCGCCCCAGGCGACACCGGGGAGATCTTCATCAGTGGTCGAGGACTCGCCTCAGGCTATCACGGTCGCCAGGCCGACACCGACAAGGTGTTCGGTGCGCTGTCCGACCTGCCGGGCCGGTGGTATCGGACCGGCGATCTCGTCTCTCTCGACGCGCAAGGCGACCTGCACTTCCAAGGCCGCGTCAACGACGATCAAGTCAACATCCGCGGGGTCCGGATCGAAGTCGGCGAGGTCGAGGCGGCCTTGACCCGGCATCCAGCCATCCGCGAGGCGGTGGTTGCACCGGTCGGACCCATCGGGATTTTTGGCGGCCTCCTCGACCAGGGGCGGTGCGAGCCGTGCTTGGTCGGTGTACTGATGTGTAGAGCCCGTGACCGCAAGACAGAATTGGTCCGAGTCCGGCGGCACGAGGCCGTGCCCCGCGTAGTAGAAGAGCAGGACGTCTTCGGCGGCTGCCGCGGCCTCACGCAGCGCACGGGTGACGGTTCGCGGATCGTCCTCATCCACCAAGCTGATGCAGTGTTCCGCCCGCAGGCCCCAAAGCTCGGGATCGCAGAGCAGTTCCTTTATTCGACCGACATTGCGGGCCGTTGCCGGAATGTCCTTCAGGCCAGCAGTGTAGGTGCCGGTGCCGACGAGGACCACGCGCGATCGGTTCGGGTCAGGAAGCCCGGGAACCATCATGGCCGTTCTTGAGCCGGGCGAAGGTTTCGAGCACCTGCCGGAGTTCCTCCTCCGAACCACCGGTCAAGGTGACCCGCTGCCCGTCCTGCTCGATGACCAGGCTCATCCCACCCTGGCCGCAGTTCTCACGCCAGGACCGGTAGGCGATCACAAGGCTTCCGATACCTGCGACGGCTCCCGCGTCGGCAAAGATCACGGTAATGATGTCCGCCACGCCGCCCATGTCGTCAGGCCGGGACCTCGCGTCGGCCAGCGACACGACGGCTGACCGACGCACCTCTTCATCACGCTCCAGCCACCGATGGAGCGAGGAAACGTCCGCCCGAGGGACATCGCCGACGAGCCTGAACTGGAGTTCCATCGCACCTACCGGGAGTTCCTCGCTAGCCAAGCGGGCCGAGACCATTGTGTACCGCAACTCCATGTATGTCAGAGGAGTTCGCTCGGAGAGTCGTGGCCTCATGTGGAAGGACGGGCCTGTCGGAACATCCTGACCCGCTCAGAGGGATCGTCAGGACGTACAAGCCGCTCTCCCCGACGCCGCTGGCCTTGTGCTGACCGCGTGGGGTCCGGTGGGCGGCCTTGGCCGGTTTGTGAGCTCGCCGCGTTGTGTTTCGCCGCCTTGCCGGTCGGGCCGGTGCTGGGTGCCGTCGTCGAAGCGAGGCGCATGCGGGACCATGCCGAACGGCGGATTCTAAACTGGTACGCGCCCCGGCCCGCTGGATGATCTCCGCTGAGTTCGGCGTCATTCGAGGGCGTCGGCAGGCCACAGCGATCATGGCGGCCCGGCACCGGGGCACACCAGCAGACGAATTCACCTTTCTTGGCTGGCCCCGCAAGCCGGCCACGCCCAGTTCACTCCGTCCTCACTCTCCAGGCTGGCCGGCGGGGTGGCCGTGTGCCCTCACCCACCGTCCCATTCGCAGGTGGGGCGCCAGAGGGGATTCGGCCCCGGCGGACGGGCTGAACCCGGCATGGTGGACAGCACCCGGCCGCTGGCGGCGCCCCGCGGTGTGACCGACTAGCGGGCATCGCCACCCCCCGTCGCCGACGCGCTTGCTGACCATTCGAGTAGATGTCGCGATTGCGGCAGCGGCAGCGGTGTCTCGCGAACTGTCGACCGCCTGGTATTTGCCGCCGCGCGGCAATATTTGTAGCAATCGCTGTCGAGTAAGAACAAACCATGGATCCTTATGTAAGCCTCAATGGCGTAGCAATGGCGTAGCGAGCCCAGAGTTATTCACGTGCAGCTCCATACCCCCGCGGAAGCGGCACGGATGCTCAAGGTGAGGGAGTCCTGGCTGTGTAAAAGGGCCGCCGCGCGGCTCATCTCCCGCACCTTTCTCGGCAGTTGCCCAGCCTCCCCAGGCTGAGATAGCTTAACCTTCATGATCGTCCCACGGATTTCCCATAGCGGGGCCGTCGGCTGGAAGTGCCATGGGCGTAATCGATCACTGCCCGCGGCCCGTTTTCCACCGCGCAACTCGGCGACGGCCGGGTCGACATGATCTGCCAACTCCGCGTGGGCCACGGCATCAGGAGATCATCGTGTCCGGCAGGCAGCGGGGGTGGTGGTCCTGCTTTCATCCAAGGCGGTGCGCTCCCGGTCGGTAGCGATCGCGGCCACGCTGCTCGCCGCCGGGACAAAAGATCGAGGGAGTGGGCACCGCGGTCGACGCTGGAGCCCTCGGCTATTTCGGCAGCGGCAACTCGAACCAGACAACTCTGCCTGCAGTGGTAGGGCGGGTGCCCCAACGATGTGCGAGGCGAACGACCAATGGCCAGCCGTGGCCGGATCCCTTATCACCTGCGAGCTGAGGCAAGGCCGGGGAGGAGTCGTGCACCTCGCAGGTCAGTACGCGCTCGTACAGCAGTTGTAACTTCAGCGGACCGGACGCGAACCTCAAGCTGTTGGTGACAAGTTCCACGGCCAGTTGCTCTGTGGTCGCGGAAATCTCGTCGAGATCCCACTCCCGCAGTTGGTTGCGCACCAGCCGCTGGACGCTGGGCACGTCGACAGAACTCTCTGCCAAGATCCATGACACCCGCCGGTTTTCGGCGAGCCGACCCAGCCGAGCGATAAGGGCCGCGATATCGTCGCGACGTAGACTCGGATTGATCCCTCCCAGGATGTCCGTGGCCAGGTCGCCAATCCCCTGAACCTGCGCTTTGGCCTCGAAGTGATCACGCAGCCAAGTTAGGCCATCGCTAATGTCGCGACCACTCTCGTTGACCAAACCATTGGTGTAGAGGACGAAGATGCTGTTCTCGTCGACCTGTATTTCGTAATTCTTGATCTCCATCTCGTCCACCACGCCGAGTGGAGCCGCCAGCGGCACTTCTAGATAACCGCTGTTACCGTCCGGAGTTATCAACAGCGGAGGAAGATGGCCGCACGAGGCGATCTGCAGTGCGCTATTGACCGCGTCATAGATGGCGTAGAGACAGGTGGCGAAATGCGGTTCCCGCTCACCAAGATCGATCATCAGCTCGTTCACCTCACGAAGAGCCTCAGCCGGTGGGTACTCCAGATGAGCCAGGGTTTGCAGCGAAGCGCGCAACCGCCCCATGGTGATCGCGGCCCTAACCCCGTGCCCGGCCACGTCGCCGATGATGAAGACCACACGGGCCCCTGGGAGCGCGATGGAGTCGTACCAGTCGCCTCCGACCCCGATCAGTTTGCTGCTGGGTAGATAACGGTGGCGGACTTCCACCGCGTCGGGGGCGCTCAGTCGAGTGGGTAGCAGGCTACGTTGCAGCGCCAGGGCAGTGGTGCGTTCCCGAGCGATCATCCGCGCGTTGTCGATGATGATTGCGGCCCGATCCGCGAACTGTCTACCGGCCTCGACGTCGTAGCCGTCAAAGCGCCGGACCCTTCGCGTGCGGACGCATGCGATGAGACCGATCAAGGTGCTGTTCACGACTAGAGGCAGCAACACCATCGACGCCTCGGTCAGCAACTCCGCTACCTGAGAGCGCCTCCAAGCACGGGCGATGGCGGTGGCCTTCGTGGCCTCGATGGTGGGCAGGTGCAGGATTCGGGCAGTGTCGACGCACTCTCGCTGCGGAGTCCCTTTTGGATAGATCAGGACCTCGCCGACGGGGAACACAGCTCGCCAGGCACCGTCCTCACAGGCGATCGCCATCCGGCGCATCACGGCCGAGTCCTCGATTGGTGTGGTCGCCACGTCGGCAGTGAGCAAGCTCTCCAACACCAGAACCGAGGCCGTCGTACAAAAATGCGGGACGAGCGCTTCGACCAATCCACGGGCACTCTGATCGAGATCCAGTGAACCACCGACCCTCAGATCGTCTAGCCGGTCCGCGATACTGCCGTGTACTTGTCCCGCCTCACCGGTCCTGGCGTTGTCCACGCGTTGTCCGAAGGACAACTCCGTCGTCGCCGACGTCGGATGCTGGAAGAACTCGCGTACCTCCCCGAGGGCGGCACCCTCTTGATCGAGCATTCCGTCCACGCGGCGCAGGACCTCCGAGGCAAGCTCCTGGTCTTCCTGACCCATCAGCGCGGCTACCGAACCATCCATCGCCCCCCGGTCGCCCCGTAGTGTCTGGGGCCGGGATTCCGCACGCTGCTCCAGATCGGACAACCGCCGCCAGGCGTGATCCGCACGAAAGAGGGCTTCGCGCATCAGACGGTCACCCTCGTCACGCTGTCGCAACGCCTCGTCCAGCCTCCGGGCCGTTTCGGCCTGTAGCCGCTCAGTCGCCGCCAGTCGCCGCTGGGTGTCGGCAAGCTGGATACGAGTACGCGCCAGTTCGTCGACCAACCCGGCGCTGGTGACCAGGTCCTGCCGCAGAGCGTTCCGCTCATCGGTGAGCAACTCGGTGGCCTGGGTCAGCCTGCCCAGCATCTCTGTTAGCCCACGAGTGAGATCTTCATGGCGGGCAATCGACAGATCCACCCGATCCACAGCCGATTGGGTTTCTGCCGCGTCGCGCAATGCCGCGACCCAACCACGGAGTTCGGCGGGAACCACGGCGAGCGGATCCCGGCCCGAAGACACCGTCACCTCGGCCAGCGGCTGCGCGTGTGCGGGATCCGCCGCCTCCCACAACGGCCGGACCCTGCCTTCCAGGACCAGCCGACTGTGATCGTCACGTCCTGCGCAAGCGTTCAGGAAAGCCGAGACGAAATCCCACGACGGTCTTCTAGAACCGTTGAGATTCTGTGCGATCGTCGCACGCGCGTACGGCATCACCTCTGCCAGAGCCCGGACAGTGACCCCGCGCCCGTCGGCGATGTCCCGCAACACTTTGGCCAGCTCGCATATCTCCGCGTACTCCCCGCGCAGGCTGCCCCACTTGCGTCCGGCTTTGCCGCCCACTCCACCACCTCAGACATCCTATGGACATCGCCAATTGTCCGCACCTCACGTCGGCGAACGTCCATCCGGCTCGACGGACAAATACATTTACGGATACACCAGTGTAGGAGGGTGAAGTCAGTTACAGAAGGAGTAGATTTACATGAGCAGCAGCTCCGGCCACACCGACCCCGAGGATAAGAGGCCGCCCACCCAGTACTGGAGACTTCGCACGATTCTGGAGATCGTGAAACTGGCCATCTGGACGATGTACATCGTCGCGCGCGACTTCATCTTCCGCAGCTGACCAGCACACGGATCCTCGTCTCCTGGGCCTCGTCGGGAGGGCGGGTAACGTAGTGGCCAAGGCACCGACAGGACGTCGCGCTGCCGTGCGGCAGCGTGGCGGAGAAGGGCATCGGCTGGCCTGGTGCGGGCCGTGCGGAGGCCAGCGAGGCGACCGTCGCTGCGGGATCGTGCAAGGGCCGGCAGCCCGGTGGCCAGGACGGCGCAGGTGACGGCGTAGCGGCCCAGGAAGTTGGTGTGCTCGAAGCAGATCGGCGATACCAAGGCGTCGGGAAGGGTCGGGTGCGGCTCGACCATACGCCGAAGCGAATTTCGCTCAGGTCGCCGAGTACGAGCGCTAGGCTGGCCGGTGGGTTCGCCATAGAAGTCGGGGGGCGGGTTCTCGTGGGGTACTTGCCCTGCTACTCGCCCGAGCCTTGTCTCGGTCCTGCCCGGACGTGCGCGCGTTCGCCTTGTTTGCCGATGAGGCTCAGGTACTCGACGGCACCGGCGCTGGTGGCCCCGAACCAGTGCAGGGTGCGTGTGTCGAACTCCGCGGCCTCCCCAGGTTTGAGGATGAGGTCGTGTTCCCCGAGTACGAAGTGGAG
The DNA here is from genome assembly GCF_004348735.1 of Actinomadura sp. KC06. GTDB lineage: Bacteria > Actinomycetota > Actinomycetes > Streptosporangiales > Streptosporangiaceae > Spirillospora. Next base: position 13,530 of record NZ_SMKT01000153.1, on the reverse strand, counting down.
CGTTCCGTTGGGGACATAGACCCAGTCGTAGCCCTCGTGGGTGCGCAGGTCGGGCTCGGAGTCGTCGCTTCCGGCCGGGAGGACGAACTTGTAGGCCTGGATTCCTCCGGGCCTGCGGGTCAGCGGCAGGATGACCGAGCCGTCGCCGCAGGGGATGGGACGCAGGTTGATGCGGGGACCGCCGGTCGGCGGCGCATCGACGAGCTCGACGAGTGAGACCCCGTGGGCGCGAGCGAGCGGAAGCAGTTACTCAAGCGTGGGCCGTCGCCGGCGCGCTTCCAGCCGCGACAGTGCGCTGACGGAGATACCGGTCTCCTCCGCGAGCTCGGCAAGCGTGACGCCGCGATGCTGCCGAAGGCGTCTCAACCTTGGTCCGACAGCGTCAAGAGTGCGATCAATGGCCTCGTCCATTCCTCCCTTTGCCATTTGGCAACAACGTTTGCGCATCCGCATTTGCTGTCGACACCATCAGGGACGCCCGCGGAACGCGTCCGCGGAGGTGGTGCGATCTGTCGGCGCGGGTGAGCCCGGCGGCGCTCCCGGTAGGCGGCCCCGACAAGGTCACCGGCCAGGGCAGCGAGATCATCGCGAGCAGGAAGGACGACCGATGGCGCACGGCTTCGACAAGGCGTATTGGGAGCGGCGCTGGGGACAGGCCCGGACAGACGGTCCCGGATCCATGGAGGGGGTTCGCCGAACCCGTACCAGGCTCGTGAGGTCAGCGGCCTGACGCCGGGCACGGCGCTGAATACGGGGTGCGGCGAGGGTGCCGAGGCAATCTGGCTCGCCGCGCACGGCTGGCAGGTTACCGCGGTCGACATCTCCGCCGAAGCGCTGGCCCGCGCGGCCGGCCGTGCGCCGACGAGCGGCGCCTCCCAGCGCGTGCGGTGGGTCGAGTCCGACCTGAGTGTCTGGGATCCGGGCACGCGGTTCGACCTGGTCATGACCCACTACGCCCACCCAGCGATGCCGCAGTTGGAGTTCTACGACCGCATCGCCCGGTGGGTGGCGTCCGGCGGCACTCTGCTGATCGTCGGGCACCTGGACACCCACAGCACCGCGGGCGTCGGTGACCCCCACAGCCACAGCCACGATCACAAGCCTCCCGCCGAGGCGTCAGCCACCGCCGCGGCCGTCACGGCGCGCTTGGACGACACCGAGTGGGAGATCGTCACCGCCGAAGAGCGGCACCGCACGCTCGTCGGCCACGGCGGCCGAGAGGTCCCTCTTCACGACGTCGTCGTGCGCGCCACCCGGCGCGACTGACCGCCTCACCACCAGCACCGGCGGCAACAACGCCGCCACCAGCGTCCGAGCCTCCGCTCCGGCGCCGGTACCTCCTGCCTTCTGGAAAGGACGTCATGAGCACTCACCCGCCCGCACACGGGGCAGCCCCGGGCCCGACCGTCCAAGACCCACCCCAACGTCGCGCCATCCTCGTCGCGGTCTGCATCGCCCTGATGGCCGTCATCGCCTCGGTGACCGGGCTGACGTCGCCCAGCCGGAGCTCGCCGTCGAGTTCGACGCCTCACAAGGCACCGTCTTGTGGATCATCAGCATCTACGCCATCAGCCTGGCGGCACTGCTCCTGCCGCTCGGCGCGATCGGCGACCGGTGGGGCCGCAGGCCGGTGCTGCTCACCGGCCTGGCCGTCTTCGCGGTGGTCAGCGCGGCGGCCGGCCTCGCCACCTCGACCGAGGTCATGCTCGTCGCACGGTTGCTCAGCGGCGTGGCGCGGCGATGATCATGCCGGTCACCCTTGCCGTCATCACCTCGACCTTTCCCGACCAGGAGCGTTCCAAGGCGATCGGCGTGTGGACCGGAATCGCCGGCGGTGGCGGCACCCTGGGGATGTTCCTCTCGGCCGTGCTGGTCGACCTGGCGACCTGGCGGTGGCTTTTTCGTGCTGCCGGTCGCGCTCGTCCTCGCCGCCGCCGTCATGGCGCTGCGGTCGGTCCCGAACATGCTCCCCAACCCCGAGCACTCCATCACCTCCATCGCCAAACTGCTGGGCGTCTCCCCGGGGCACGCTGTACAACCACATCCCCGAGCTGCGTGACCTTCGCGCCGGCGGACGCGATGTCCACCGGCGGGAGCTGGTTGGTCCGGAAGAGGAAGTGCGCGCTCGGCTGGCCTTCAGGCCGAGGTGCCTGGACGCCGACGAACCGGGTGATCTCGGGGAACTTTCCGGGCTTGAGGTCGTCGGTCATCCAAGGTCCTCATCGTCCACGCAGGTGGGTAGGGTCGGCCGCATGACCGACTACCTGCAGGTCTCCACCACCACCGACGACCGTGAGGCCGGCATGGCGCTCATCCGCTCCGCGGTCGGCGCGAGACTCGCGGCGTCCGGCCAGGTGCTGGGACCGGCCGGGTCGGCGTTCTGGCACCTCGGCAAGGTGGGGACCGGCGATGAGTGGCAGGTCTTCCTGCGCACGACGAGCGCCCGCTACGCCGACCTGGAGGCGCACCTCATCGAGCACCATCCATGGGACAACCCCGAGGTGACGTACACGCGGATCGACGGCGGCGCGGCGGCGTACCTGGAGTGGCTCAAGCGGGAGACATCGTCTTAGCCTGGTCGATCACCTCAGCGACCGGGGCGACCAAGGCCGCCCCACGACCCGCGCGACCTGGTCTCGCCGGAGACGTTCGCCAAGATCGTCGACTTCCTCGCCACCCGGCACCGCGTCACCCGCCGGTACGCCGAGCGCGTGTTCGCGACCTCCACCATGTCAGGCGCCCCCATGCTGCCCCCTACCCACGGTTCTCGGACGGGATCAACGAATCGCTGCGGCGAGGACCCTCTTCTAGGGGCACTGAGCCCGGTTCTTCATACCGGGAGGGAAGCGCCAGGGCCTTTACGGCGCGTATCACAGGCTGATGCTCCGATCGTCAGTGGGGACTCAGGGGGTTGTTCTTCGACAGACTCGCCGTGACCGACGGGACTTGGGGCGTCAGTTCCTTTGTGCTCGCGCGGACGCTGACCGAGTCGATCGCGCACCGCGAGCACAAAGTCCGCCGGACGTAGACCTCGACCATGGATCGCCGGTCGATTGAAGCCGACCGAGCTTGTTCTCCGGTCGCGGCGTCTGCGGACGGTACTCTCCGATCGGAGCCAGGCGACGATCCAGGTCGCCTCCATGATCCCGTCCAGCAGATAGGTTTACCGAAGCGGTTCTCGGGCGACGTGAACGAGGTCGATGATCAGGAGCGTCGCGGCCGCGCCGAGGCCGATCCGGCGGGCATGGCCGAGGCCGTCCGGCGAGGCGCTTGCGCGTAGCTGGGCCCAGCCCGCCGATATCAGCAGACCGGCCACGGTCTGCTGAAGCCACTTGTCCTGCTTGGGGCCGAAGACCCATTCAAAACTCCGCATGCTGGCCAAAGGCCACGCCCCGCCCACCACGTTGAACAGGCCCTGACCGCGTGCCAGCACTGCGGGATCACGCGCCGTCAACCGCCGGACGTACCTGCTCCCCCGCACCGCGAAAGAGCGGCCCGGCTCGTCGCCTTCATTGCGCCCTGTGGGCAGCGGACTCCGCGGCTCCCGCCTCGCGGAACATGTCGCCAACCGCCGCCTTCCGGAGTCGCTCCAGGACGGCGCGCTGGTCTGCGCGGGCCTGAAGCATCCGCGGCCCTGGGCGGCAGCAGGAAACGATCCATGCCCGGCAGCGCGCGAACGGCTGCAATGACCGTCTCCAGTTCGTCGACCAATGCCCGACGGCTGTCCGGCTGTTCGCCATCGTCGTTTTCCAACCGCGTGCTGAGCCACTCGAACCGGTCGGCCAACTAAGGATCCCGGTCCCGTAGCGCGGACATGTCGGTTCCGATTTCCAGTGCCTGCGCCATCAGCACGGCCAGGCCAAGTTCGAGCAGCTCCAGGGCCAATCGGGGGAATTCATCTCCAATGGCAGCGCGGCGGCTCACTCGCCAGCCCTCCGTACCGGCTGAGCCAGAACCGGAGTCATAGCGGTGAAGGCTTCTCGCGGCGAGCGGCGGCACCAACGGTGCTGAAACTCGTCGCTGTTCTCGCGCCCACGATCTCCAGACGAAGGACTACCCAGTCGACGAGGGTGCGAGCAGGTCGGTGAGGAATCGGTCGCGGCCGTGGCAACCGTTGTGGTGGACGTGGGCACCGAGCAGGCAGTTGGAGACCGCGAGCCGGGGACGCGGATACGCGGTGATCACAGCAGGTGCCTCATCCGGCGCAGTCCGCGGGCCGTGCGTGCTTTGACGGTGCCGAGCGGGACGGCCAGCCGGTCGGCGATCTCCCGTTGCGTCAGCTGACCGTAGTGGGCCAGCATGATGGCCTGCCGCTGCGGGGCCGGCAGGTTGGCCAGCGCCCTGCGGACGTCGCAAACCGCGTCCACGGCGGGAGTGGCGTCGGCCACTCTGGCGGCGACGTCCAACGGCACAGCTCTCCGATAGTGACGTGCCTCGGCGCGCAGTTGGTCGATGGCGCGGTTGCGGGCGATGGCCAGGACCCATGGTTCCAGGCCGCGTGCCGAGTCGAACCGCCGGCGTGACCGCCACACTTCCAGGAAGACGAGCTGGACGACGTCGTCCACCACATGGCCGGGCACCAGCCGGATGACATGGCGGCGGACCAGGGGTCCGAGCATGGCGTAGCACTCCTCCAGGGCCGTCTCGTCGCCCTGCCTGAGTCGCTGTCCGAGTGTCATAGACTTTCCGACCTGCCCTGGAAAACCGTTTCGAAACTCGGTCGAAACTGATCCGGCGAGCGTAGGGTAGCCGCTCGACACCACAAAGACGCCAAAATTCTGCAAGTTCAGGACAACGTGAGAGTGGAACTGGACGCGGTGACCGCCTCCGGCGGAGTGGTCACAACCGCGTACGGCTCCCCATCTCCTCATTTCTGCGACCTCGGTATCGACTGGCGCCCAGCCTGCGCCACTTCAACGACCGGCTCACGACGGTGACATCACCGACCACACGGGGCTCCGTCCGCTGTCATTGCTCGGCATTCGGCCAACACGTGCCAGCACGCCCTGGACAGACCCGATGTCGCGTGGTCGCCGCAGATGTATCGCCCGGCGCGCAGCCGCACTGGGCAACGCAGCCGGAAGGGCGGAGGCATCGCGGATCGTCTCAGTGGGGGTCGTCTCCACTCCCTCATCGGTGATCTGCCGGACCGCGGTGTCGAGTGACACTTTTCCCGCCGACAGCGGGCCAACCGACCGTGCCGGTACCTCCCCTCATCCCTCGTGCGGGGACGGCGCCGGTGCCGCGCGAAAGGCCGCTAGATCAGATGCAAGAAACCGGCTGGAAATCCCAGCTCCCGTCCAGCGGCACACCGGCGAAAACCGGGTGCGGCAGCTTTGGGGTCATCTCGCCGGAGACGTCCCAATGGGCGGTTCGACGATTCCGGTCACCATGCCCGTCATGTGGGTCTTACCTGACCACCGTCGCTGCCTGGTCAATGGCATCAATGCGCGAGGGTCAAACCCACCCAAGTCGGCATGCGCGCATCGACGCCGGGTACGGGGCAGCCGACCGGAGGGGGAATGATGATTAACACACTGCACAGGTGGGGCGTACGGTCCAGCCTCATGTACACGGCGGGCATCGGCTCTATCGCGTTGGCGTTCGCCTCCTGGGCCGCGTCCAACCGGCTCGAGGACGCGGGCCTGGAACGCGCCGACAGGTGGGGCATCTTCGTCGGCGAGTGGGCGCCGACGTTCTTTGCCATGGGTGTCGCTTTGCGGATGGAGGAGAAGAGCGACCAAATCATGGGGACTTCCGGAGAGCGCGGCGAGCCGGATGAAAGGAGCGCCGGTCAGGCGGCACGCTCGGCGGCGATGTGATAGCCGTAACGTGAACTCGTCAGGTGGTGGGTGCGAGGGCCGCGGGTCACCGGCTGTGCTTGGTGACCGGCGCCGGCGGCCGACTGGTGCCGGAATTGCTGGACGCCGGTCACCGGGTGCGGTGCATGACCGGCTCGGCCCGGACGTCCTCACTTGCGGCGGCATCATGCGACACTACGCCGCCGTGGCCGGGCTCAGACAGCGGATCATCGTGCCGGTTCCGGTTTTCAGCCCGTTGCCGAGTCTGCGGGTGGGGACCCTCACGCCTGCTCCCGGTGGTCTCGCGCGTCCGCCGGTGGGATCGCTCCGCAACGAGGTGGTGCGCGCGCTGAGCGCCGGCTCGCGGACCCGGCGCAGCGCAAACGCTGGCGAACGCACGAAATCGGCCGGCCCCTAGGGGCGAGCAGGCAGGGACGCGGCGATGTCGTTCTCGGCTGGCCGCCAGGTCCCGAGGGACTGTACAGAACCCGAACGGACAGCAATGGAGAAACAGTGCGTTCCCGACATCGTGCGGCATGGGACGATGGTCAGTGCGGGCGGCGCTGATGGCGGCGCGGCATCCGGTCGTCGTGGTCGGGGCCGGTCTGGGCGGCCTGTCCGCGGCGATCCACCTGGCGGCGCGGGGCCGTGAGGTGGTGGTGGTCGAGGCACGGGACGAGCCGGGCGGGTGCTGCGGGTCGGCGCATGCCGGTCCCTACCGGTTCGACACCGGCCCCTCGGTGCTGACGATGCCGGAGGTCCTCGCCGAAACGTTCGGCGCCGCGGGCGAGGACCTGGAGACCGTGCTGCCGCTGCGGCGTCTGGACCCGTACTACCGGCTGGCCTTCCATGACGGGTCCAGCCTGGACGTCGTGGCGGGCGCGCAGCGGATGGCCGGGAACGTCCGGGACCTGTGCGGCCCGGCGGAGGCGGCGCGGTACCTGCGGTTCCGGCGGCGGCTCGGGAAGATGTTCGAGGCGGAATGGTCGTCGTTCATCGACACGGACATGACCCGGCTGCGCGGCATGGTGCGTCCCTACGCGTTGATCAAACTGGCGGCGGCGGGCGGGTTCCGGCGGCTGGACCGCTACGTGGCCGCTCAGCTGACCGACGAGCGGCTCATCAAGGCGCACACCTTCCAGGCTCTGTACGCGGGGCTGCCTCCGCACAAAGCACTCGCCATCTATGCCGTCATCGCGCACATGGACACCGTCGGCGGCGTGTACTACCCGTCCAGCGGCGGCATGCACGCCATTCCGCGCGCGATGGCGACCGTGGCCGAGAAGGCCGGCGCCTCGATCAGATACGGCGTTTGCGCCCGACGGGTCGAGGCAGGCGGGTCCGGCGTGACGGCGGTCCGGCTGGACGGCGGTGAGCGGCTGCCCGCGAGCCATGTCGTCGTCGCCTGCGACCTGCCGCGGGCGCACGCCGGTCTCCTGCCCGAGGCGGCAGGCGACTGGCGGCTCCGCAGACCGCGGTACTCGCCGTCCTGCCTGGTCATGCATTTCGGGATCAGCGGGCGGCCCTCCGGGCGTGCGCATCACACCCTCCATTTCGGGCGCCAGTGGGCCGGCACGTTCGACGCCTTGGCGGCCGGACGGCCGCAGCCCGACCCGAGCCTGCTGGTCACCTGCCCAGAACCCGGCGGCACCGCCGCGCCCGCAGGTCGCTCGACCTTGAGCGCCCTGGAGCCGGTTCCCAACCTGGCCAGCGGAGCCGACTGGGACCAGCTCGGCCCGCGGCTGGAGGAACGCCTGCTCGCCCGCCTGGCCGACCTCGGCTACGGGGACCTGAGGGCGGCGCCGCGCACGACGTTCGACCCACCGGCGTGGGCCCGTCTCGGCCATTCGGCGGGCACGCCCTTCGCGCTGGACCACCGCTTCCGCCAGACGGGGTGGTTCCGGCCGTCGGGCCGCAGCCGCCGCGTCCCCGGCCTGCACTTCGCGGGGATGCACACCGCGCCCGGAGTGGGCGTCCCACCCGTCCTGATCTCCGGGCGGCTCGCCGCCGCGCGGATCCTGGAGGACAGCCGATGACGCTGACCACGAGCTACGAGCGCTGCCGCCGCCTCAACGCCCGGCACGGACGCTCGTTCTACCTGGCCACGCTGCTGCTTCCGGCGTGGAAGCGCCGGCATGTGCACGCGCTGTACGGGTTCGCCCGCCACGTCGACGACATCGTCGACGAGTGCGGTCCCGCCGACGCGGCGGCAAGGGCCGCGGCGCTCGACGCCGTGACCCGCCGGCTGGACGCCGCCACGGCGGGCGAACCGGTGAACGACCCGGTGCTGCCCGCGTTCGTGCACACCGTGCGCTCCTTCGGCGTCGAACGCGCGGACATCGACGCGTTCCTAGCCTCGATGCGCAGCGACCTGACCGTGACCCGCTACGCCACCTACGAAGACCTGCTCGCCTACATGGAAGGGTCAGCCGCCGCCATCGGACTGATGATGCTGCCCGTCCTGGAGACCGTGCCGGGCGCCGAACAGGCCGCGCGGGAGCCCGCCCGGGAACTGGGGCGCGCGTTCCAGCTCACCAACTTCATCCGGGACGTCGCCGAAGACCTAGAGCGGGACCGCATCTACCTGCCTCTAGATGACCTGGCCAAGTTCGGCGTGTCCGAGACCGACCTTGCCCGCGGCGTCTGCACCCGGGCGGTGCGCGGACTCGTGGCCTTCGAAGCCGACCGGGCCCGCAGCCACTACCGCCGCGCCTTGGAAGGCGTGAGGCTGCTGACACCGTCCTCTCGTCCTTGCATCCGCGCCGCGTACGAGCTGTACGGCGGCATCCTGGGCCAGATTGCCGCTGCCGACCACGACGTGCTGACCGCGCGAGCCCGGGTGCCCCGCCGGCGGCGCGCCGCGATCTACGCGCGGCACCTGCTGGCGGCGTCCGCCGCCGGCCGGGCAGAACGGCGCGTCCCCGCCGGGACAGTCTGACATGGCTGGCGGACGGGACCGGGTCGTGTTGGACGCGATGGGCGGCGACCACGGGCCGGCCGAGACGGTGCCGGCAGCGCTGGCGGCGTATCGCGAGTACGGAGTGCCGGTGACCCTTGTGGGGCGGGCCGATGAGATCCACCAGCGGCTGCGGCGGCACGGCAGCCTGGATGAGGTGGACGTCCAGCATGCCGACGACGTCGTCCCCATGACCGAACGGGGCGGACGCACCGCGTCCCGACGGGCGTCGAGCCTGATGGTGGGCTGTGAACTGGCCAGACGTGAGGGACTGCCGTTCGTCTCGGCCGGGTCCACTGGGGCGGTGGTGGCGTCCGCGGTCCGGACTTTCGGGCGGCGTGAGGGTGTGCGGCGTCCGGCGCTGGCCGTGGCGCTTCCGGGCATGTCCGGGTCCACCGTGCTGGTCGACGCGGGCGGGACCGCCGACCCGACGGCGGAGATGCTCGCGCAGTTCGCGACGCTGGGCGCCGCCTACGCGCGCGACGTCCTCGGCGTCCGCGACCCGGCGGTCGGCCTGCTGTCCATCGGTTCCGAGCCGGGCAAGGGCAACCGGCTCGTCCGGGACGCCGCCCGGCTGCTCCCGGACCTGCCGGTCCGTTTCCGCGGCAACGTCGAGGGACACGACGTCCTGGCGGGAACCGTCGACGTGGTCGTGACCGACGGGTTCACCGGGAACATCGTGCTGAAGAACATCGAGGGCTGCGTCCGCACCGTCCTGGGCTTGGCGGCCCGCGCCGGGATCACCGACGCCGGGCCGCTGGAGGAAGTCGCGCGGCTGTACGCGGCCGACACCCACGGGGGTGCCGCGCTTCTGGGGCTGGCCGGGACGGTCGTGGTCGCGCACGGCTCGTCGAGCGCGGCCGCCATCGCGCGTGCGTGCGTGGTGGCGCGCGATCTGGCCGCAGGGGAGGCGCCTGCCCCGGTGAACGGTCATCGCGCGGCGGGGCGGGTCACGTGAACCGGTCATGCCCGCCCGGGGCGCAGCGGATCGTGGCCGTCCCAGGCGCCCTGGCTCCCGAACGGGATGAAACGCGCGAAGAGCTCCTCGCTGTACCAGCGTTCGCGGCGGACGCGTCCGATGACGTCGCGGTGCGCGGCCCCGTCATGGGCGAAGCGGCCGATGGCCGGCTCGTCGTCCCACAGCGAGAACGTCGCCTGCCGGGCCAGCGGCCACTCGCCCGCACCGATCGAGGCGATGCAGCCCTCCTGGCGGTGGAGCAGGCGGTCCACGTGCGGGACCGAGCGGTAGAACGCGACCAGCCGCCGGGGGCGGATCGACGCCCTGGTCAGCACGGCCACCGGCCCGTGCGGCGGCGCGGCCGGGCGCGCCGCCGCCCCGGCGAGCGGGTCGTCCCCACCCCAGCCGCCGCGGGACGTCAGCGGGACAAGGCGGACGTGCCAGGACTCCTCGGCCTCGTCGCGCCAGCGCGCCGCCACCGGCGAGCGCTCCAGGAAACGCTCCAGCGCCTGCTCGCCGTCCCACACCGCGAACAGCGCCCAGCGGCGCAGGTCGGCGCCCAGGCTCATGGACCGGCCCCGCCCCGTGCCCAGGAGCCGCCAGAACCGCAGCCCGCCGGTGCCGCGCAGCACCGGACGGTCGAACGCCATGTGCCGCATGGCGTCCAGGCCCGCATATCTGATGAGGTGAAACGAGGCGATGATCCCCGTGCTCGTGGCGGTCATCGGCGGCTACCTGCTCGGCTCGGTGCCGGTCGCGGTGCTCGTCGCACGCGGCCACGGCTTCGACCCGCGCGACGTCGGCGACCGCAACCCCGGTTTCTGGAACATGATGGAACAGCTCGGCTGGAAGGCCGCCGTGCCCGTCTTCGCCGGCGACATGCTCAAGGGGACGCTGGCCGGGCTGGCCGGGCTGCTGGTGAGCGGGGCCGAGACGGGCACGCTCGGATCGGCGGCCGGCGCGAGCGTCCTGCCGGTGTACGCGGCCGTGGCCGCGGCGATGATCGGCCACGCCTGGCCGCTGTTCGCCGGACGGCGAGGCGGACGCTCGATCCTCGCGTTCGCCGGCGGGTTCGCCGTGATCTGCCCGCCGGCGTTCGCACTCGGCGTCGCCCTGCTCGTCGTGGGCGCACTGGCCTTCCGTTCGTTCGCGTGGGGCACCCGCCTGGCGGTGTTCTCCCTGCCGGCGCTACAACTGCTCTTCACACCGGTCGAGCAGGTCGCCGGCACCGGAGCGTTGATGTGCCTCATCGGGCTGCGCTTCGGACAGGCCGCCCTGGCCGACCGCCGGGCCTGACCGCCGCGCAGCCGTAGTGACGGCCGCGCCAGGTCCGCGTGGGCAGCAGCGCCGACCACGTCAGACGGACGGCCGCGACCACGTCCAGCAACGGAGACACCACAAGGCCCACGCCCGGACGCACGTAGCTTTTCCGCAGCGCGACCAGGAGAAGGAACCGCTGGGCCAGCAAGGCCAGGTCGAGCGGGCCCGGACGCCCTGCCGCCAGCCGCAGGACGGGCAGCGCGGTGGTCAGCCAGACCACGCCCAGGTCACCGGCCTGCCGGGCCGCCGAGGTCACGTCCCGCAGCGAGATCGACCGGCCCCACTGGCGCCACACGTCGGCGACCGACTCGTGCATGTCCACCTCCAGCAGGGCGCCCGCGTCCCGGAAGGCGACCCGCCACCCGTCCCGGGCTAGGGAACGCCCGAGCGCCACATCGTCGGTCAGGTGGCGGCGGACCCGCGCGAACCCGTCCACCTCGACCATCCGCGCTTTGCGGAACGCCAGGCACTGGCCGTTGACCAGCAGCCGGTCCGCGGACGTGGCCGACGGCCCGATGGGACCGAATCGGTAAACGAGCGTCGCCAGCAATGACGCGTGCAGAGCCTGCTCGACGGGACCGCCGCAGACGAACCGAGGCCCCGCGCTCACCAGGTCATAGGCGTCCAGCAGCGCCGCCAACTCCGCGCACAACCCCGCCTTGGGGCGCGTGTCGGCGTCCAGCAGGACCACGACCGGCCCGACCGCCGCACGCACACCCTGATGCAAGGCCCACTGCTTGCCGACCCACCCGTCCGGCAGTGGCGCACCGGCGACGACCGTGGCGCCCAGCCGCCCGGCCAGCTCGGCGGTTCCGTCCCGGGACTCGTCGTCCACGACGATCACCTCGCCCACCGCCGGGTCGGCGAGCAACGGCGCGACACAACCCTCGATGCGAGACTCCTCGTCACGCGCCGGGATCACCACCGACACCGGCTCCCCTGCGGGCCCGGACGAGCCCGGCTGCAGCGGCGCGGGCCGGTCCCGTCCGCGCGCCAGCCGCATGGCCACGGCCGCGGCGGCGACCGCCTGCGCCACGGTCAGCGGCCTCATCACCTCCACACCCTTCCCGCGCGGACGCGGACCTTGGTGAAATCCTCCTCGACCAGGGACGCGACGATCCGCCCGCCCATGGCGACCAGCGGAAGCCCGCCACCCGGATGCGCCGACCCGCCCACCAGGTACAGACCACGCCGCGGCCCCCGGTTACCGGGCCTGCGGAACGGCGCGAACCGGCCCCGGTAGGCGCTGCCGTAGATCGCCCCGCCCCACGCTCCGTACCGGTCCCGCAGATCCGCCGGTGTGAAGGTCTCCACGAACCGCAGCCGCCCCGACAGATCGTGCCCGCGCCGCGCCAGCAGCTCCAGGACCAGGTCCCGATAGGACTCGACGGACATCGGCCACCGGCTCGGATCCCGGGCGGGGACGTTGACCAGCATCACCCAGTTCTCCGCCCCCGCGGGCGCCTGCGTCGGGTCGTCCACCGCCGAGCAACCGATGTAGACGGTGGGGTCCTGCGCCGGTTTCCGGTGCCGGAAAATGTCGTCGAATTCCTGCCGGTAGTCGGCCGAGAAGACGACGGAATGGTGCGGTAACCCCGGCGTCCTGCCCTCCACACCGGCCAGCAGCAACAGCACCGACGACGACAGGCCGAGGCCAGCGATCCGGCGCAGCCTGCGCCGATCGGGTAGCAACCGGCCGTACAACGCCGCCGCGTCGGCATTGACGACCACGGCGTCCGCCGCCACCCGCTCCCCCGAGGCCAGCCGCACGCCGGACACCGCCACACGGTCGGCGATCACCTCGGTCACCTCGGCGCCGGTGCGGACCTCGACCCCCGCCGCCGCCAGCAGCCCGGCGAGATCCGCGGCGATCCGCGCCAGCCCGCCCGGCACGTACCAGCCGCCCTCACCGTGCTCGATCGCCGGGACGCAGCCCAGCGCGGCCGGCGCCCGGTACGGGTCCGACCCCGCATAGGTCGCGTACCGGCCGACGTACTGGCGCAACCGCGGATCCCCGAAGAAGCGCCGCGCCAGCCCGTCCAGCGTCCGGCCCGGCGCGACGGCGAGCAGGTCACCGATCCGGGCCTGCTCGGGCGGACGGCCCAGCGGCCCGGCGAAGAACGTCCGCCGCGACGCCGCCAAGCAGTCCCGCGCCCAGCAGTAGAAGGCCAGCCACGCCGCCCCCTGGCCCGGGGCCAGCAACTCCACCTGCTCCTCCATCCGACCCGGATCGCGGAACGCGCGCAGCCACGACCCATCGGCGAATCGGCAACGGCACAGCTCCTCCGGCTCCACCATCGCGCAGCCGACCCCCAGGTCCCTGAACAGCCCGGGCATGGTGAGCAGCGACGGGCCGAGCGAAAACACGAACCCTTCACGCTCGTGCTCGGCCAGCTTCCCGCCGAGCCGGTCGAGCCGCTCGAACAACCGGATCTCATGCCCGTTGCGCGCCAGCAGCAGCGCGGCGACCATCCCGCCGACCCCGCCCCCGACCA